>JAITNL010000096.1 GCA_031290495.1 Accumulibacter sp. | reverse complement strand
CTTAAAATTGATCACACCCAGGTGTATAGGTGGGTTCGAGCCTTTGGTGAGAGTCTGGCTGAACCCGAGGTATCCGGGGAGATCAGCGAAATGGAATTTGACGAGATGTGGCACTTTATTGGTAAAAAAAAAGAAAGCCATGGGTCATCAAAGCGGTGGATCGTCGCACACGGAGAACTGTGGCCTGGGTGCTCGGCGGTCGTGATTCTGGAACCTTCCGGCGGCTTTACGACAAAGTCAGACACCTGAAAAACTGTGTCTTCTACACCGATTCATGGGATCATGGGATGCCTTTGCTGAAATCCTGCCTCCAGAACGCCACATCATCGGAAAGCAACACACCCCGCTCATTGAACGCGATAACAGCAACACCCGGCATCATTTGGGACGATTTACCCGTCGAACCAAGGTGGTCTCGCGCAAGGCATCCATGGTCGACCTGACTTTGCGTATCTGGCACGCTGTCACTACCACCGATCAGTTCCTGGCTCTTCAACAAACAGATTTGTCTATATTTACGTAAACACTATCAAATTATTACTCAATTTCAAAAGGCAGTCTTTTTCGTGAATACATAAAACGGGCATATCACCTTCAATCACTTTAACTTGCACAGAATGACCATTCGCTGAGAGTAACTTCGATATTCTCTCCGCATCAAGTTTGGAAGCATATTGGCTATCACCGACCAGAATAGGCATATTATTGTCATAGGCAAGTGATTCATTAACACAGCCGCCACAGGCAACAATTAAAATGTTTGCAAAAGTCATTTGTATACAATCAACGATGTTCTGGTCGCTTATAATTTTACTATAAATAGCTATTATCTCATCCCCCCTTGGAAGTGCAGAAAATTCGTTTTCTGTATGGACTTTCAAAAAGCAGATAACTTTCGTTTAATATCTTCGGATATTTCCAGCTCTGCAATAGGGTATATCTCGCCATTGAAGTCTTCTTCTGCTACTTTTTTAAATCCAAAGAGTCTGCTCAATTTAGAGCCTTTATCTGTCATAGGTGAGGTTGTAACAACTTTAGCTTTCTTATGCACGAGTAATTCGCCTATGCCCTTAATAAGAACACCGGAAACTGGCATCCGTTTTTCAGCCAAGATTGTAGCTATGACTTCAAGATGGTAATATTCTGAAACCAAGTCTTGCTCGACCTCGTTTTGTGGGAAATCAACAAACGAACTGTATTGACCTTTTCTCACTTGGGCGTACAAGGTTTCCGACATGGGAACGATAACAGAATAGCCAAAAATATTGCCATTACTATCTTTAACAACATAGAACATGGCGGGGTTATAATGATACCAATCGCTTATGCTCTTAAAGTTGAATATATGTTGATATTTTGAAAAATTTGACCACTCAATTTTTAACATATCAGAAATATCAGATTCTTGTGCTTGCGCAAAGGTCAACCTTCCGGTAATTTCATCATTAAGTGACAGGTAGTCATTAAGCAAATAATCAGTGCTATGGTCTTTATCATTCTCACAACTTAGAGGGCAGCCACCGCCACAACGCTGAAGATGTTCGCACACTTGACATCTTCCGGGCAGATACTCGAAAGAACGAAAAGATTTTAAAATGGGAGACTCATTCCAAATTACATTTAGTGGTGTTTCAAATAAATTTCCAAGCAAAAAGCGCGGATCAGCACCACACCTTGACAAATCTCCCTTCGGGTTTAAAGCAACTTTATCCCACCCCCACGCACATCGATGATTCATGTACTTCCAATGTTTTTCGCTAATTATACATAGCGGGAATGGGTCTTCTACGACAATTTCAACGCCGAAATCTGAATCAATCCGTTCAATTTCCTCCAAGGCTTGACAGACTTGCTCTTTTAACAGAACAAATTCAGAAGTGTTTTGGGCACGTCCCAAAGGAACTATGCGCTGTATTATCACATAGTCCAAAGGTGTTTCATTAGCGACGATAAGATTTTTAACTATACTATGCAGCTTATTGACAGATTGAGGGTGTATATTTAACGCAACACCTATTCTTTTGCCCAATGATTTATATTTTCTTAAATTGGCGACAAGTTTTTCATATGCCCCGGATTGTTTACAAAAGGCGTCATGTGATTCTGCATTGTCGCTATGAATGGTACCTTCGAACGCATAAATATACTGGCTGATTTCTTCTGGAGTAATGTTTTCAAAGCTCAAGGTATTTGATAATATCGATGTTTTCATACCAGTTTTTGCAATATATTTTACCAATTCTCCGATTTTGGGATAACTCGCAGGGTCGCCACCAACAAGCGAAACCTCTTGAACGCCCGCAGTTGCAAGCTCGTCCACAATTTTAATTAATTCAGATAACTTTGGATGGCGCATACTTTGCCCTTCACCCTTTGCATAGCACATTGGACATTTGTGCATACAAAAATAGGTAATATGAAGAGCCGCCGTCGAAACGTGATATTTTTTTGTATTTTCCATTTTAGATTACCTCGCCTTGCAACAGTTTTTTAAATGTTTCTGTTGCCTTAATTAAATCGCTCTCCCGCGCACACACATCGCCAGATTCAAGGCAATTACCAATGGCGCATTCGCCAATAAATGAGATTCCTGCATTTTCACAGAAAAATCGTATGGAATCCAATGCGCGGCTGATACTCACATCGTCTTTCACGTCAGTTTGACCAATACAAATAGCGACCGCTTTTTTGCCAGAGAGTTCCTCGCTTGCCGCTAAAGGGTTTAGCCTGTCTAGCATTACTTTTAAGTCGCCTGAGAGAAGACTCCACCGAACAGGACTGAAGAATGCCATGGCATCTGAATCCTTTGCATTTAGTACAATGGCGTTCATGTCATCAACAATATGGCACTTGCCTGTTTCGTCACATGACAAGCAACCGTCACAGTAAGCAATCTTCTTTTCCGACAAATCGACAATTGAATACTCAACAGCGGATAAATTGTTCGATTTCAAGCAATGCGTCATCGTTTGAAATGAATTGCCGTTTTTTCTCCCAGCTACAATAATCAATAATTTCATTGTGAATCCTCCTTGAAAATCTTTGATGGCTCTACTACAAATTGTATGTTGGCGCACACGCAATCTTGATTCTTTGATGTCGCAACGAGGATTGCTCTATAAACGCCTGGCTTCAATCTTACTGTTGCATCCTCAGAAAAATATTCTCCGGGGTCAATGTAAGTAATGGACTTTGGATGTAAATGTTGTAAGTGATAAAAACCATGAAACTTGCCTGTGTATTCAATTTTAATTAAGTTTGAAGGGTAGCTTCCGTTGAATGATCCTCCATCTTTACAAAACTTTCCGAGTTCACAGTCAGGGCCATCATTATTTACATGACACAAGATGTCAGCAAACTCCCAAAAGCACGTCTGCGAATTATAATTGCCTTCGTCAATAAACAAACAGAAATGTTGAGGAATAATCCTGTTCTTGCTTTTGTTCTCGAATGAGCAGGCAATTGTTACAATATCATTTTGAACATTTGCTTTGATTGCAATTTGTCTTTTTGCAGAATATGCATATTTGAACGATTCACTCGCAAGACCTATTGTTAATGTGAGGCCAGATAAAATAATTGCAAAAGCAGTTAATATCTCTTTTGTGTCAAGTACGTCTAAAAATTGCACTTTCAAATAAGGCAATAAAACACTTATTAGAAATGGTGTTAGTACGCAACCACCTATTATGATAGATGCCGTTAAAAGGAAACGTTTTGATTCCGGGGACATTGGCAGAGATTTCATATTGTAGTCTCCTCACTCCACATAGCTACTGCCGCAAAAGTTGTGGAAAACCATCCACAAAAAACAGGCTGGCAAGACCAGTCGCCCGCCTGCCCAAAAGTTCGGGATGCCACATAAAAAGCGCGCAGGAAGATGGACGTCTGTCCAATACCTACGCGCTGCCACATCTCGTCAAATTCCATTTCGCTGATCTCCCCGGATACCTCGGGTTCAGCCAGACTCTCCCCAAAGGCTCGAACCCAGCGATACACCTGGGTGTGATCAATTTCAAGAATCTTGCCCAACATCCGGAAAGGACCCTTGCCCAGAGCATAAAGCAGGATACACAACGCTTTCTTCGCCGCTATCTTATCGGTTAGTGTGTCCATCACCTTCCCGGTAATTGCACCCACATTCCTTACAGCGGTACCTTTGCCTTCCCCCTACTATCCCATTTTTAACCGCTTGTTCCGATCCACATTTCTTGCATCTCGGCATTGCTTCTTCCTTTTTACTCAGCAAAAGGTAAGATTTTATCAGCTCACTATATATTTAGCAACACTCTCATCAATTTTCCACATAACCCATCGCGTATTCGATATTCAAAACATCCTGAAGCTGGTCTGTCGGCTGGGGGGACAATTCGATTTTGCTCTCGATATAGTCCGCAAGCGTCGTGTGATTTCCTTTTATTCGCGCCGCCCCTAAGCTTTCAAGCATGTGAAAATGTCTTTGAGCTGATGAAAAATAGCTGACGGCGTATCTCCAGACAGTCGTAAACGCCTGAGATTCTCCAATCCCATAATCACATCGGTCAAAGGAGAATCGAAGCTGGGAGAAACGATTCTTAGTGGAGTATCAACAAATCGGGGAGCCATATAATTACCAAGTCACGTTCCAAAGAAGTACACATGTTACAGCATAATTTTATAAAATTCAATTGGTTACATATGCACTGAAAGTTATTAAAAGTACAAAAACTGATTTCGGTATCTACAAATTCAGGTTTTGTGAAGTACGCTCCATCCACCGCTGATGAATCTCAAGGTGTCGCCGCCACGCCTCGATTCCTTCCAGGATTTCCGGCGAATCCCTCAACGCATAAAACTCATGGATCGCCGAAGCGCCGCTTCCGGTGGCGCGATTGTGAATGGCATGGATATTGCTTGAATGTCGTCGGAACAAATACCTCACGCTTTCGGAACCCAACCATGACCATCGCCATCGTATCCGCGTTACCCAAATCGTCACCGCCGCCCGCGATGAACTTCACCGCAGGGACGGACAGCCTCGGCACGGAACTCGATTTCACCAGTCTGCTGCTTGGACAGTTGGATACCCTCGTCCAGCCGGGCGCGGGATTGAACCTGGGAATAACGCTTGCGGCGACCGCCAACGCCCCCGAAAACCCGGATTTTGGCGAGGAAGACACGGCTGTCGGCGATCCTTTGGATTTACTCGCCACGCTGACGCAGGCACCTCTTGAACAACGCCGCAATGGCGCGCTGGCGGAAAGCGCGACGCCGTCGACGGACCTGACCGGCAAGGCCATCGGCAACGAGCGCCTCCAGATGTCGGAGCGCGCGGCGCAAGAGACGCCGCAGGTGAAATTGTCACCGGCCAACGGGCAAGCGGCAAACGGGCAAGCGGCAAAATTTGCCGTATTCGCCGGCACAATGTCCGGCGAAAACGCGGCTGGCCGCCAGGAATCCAGCGAACTTTCCAGCGCCGCCACCGTCGTCGCGGCGACGAACACCCCCGCCCGCCGTGAAGACGCGGCGCCGACGCTCGCCGTTCCCACGCCGCTGAATGATCGCGGCTGGAACAACGACTTCGCGCAGAAAGTGACCTGGGTCGCCACCAACAACAAGCAATTCGCGGAGTTGACGCTCAATCCGCCGACGATGGGCAGCATCGAAATATCGATCAAGCTCGACAACGACAAGTCGACCGCCATCGCCACCTTCGTTTCGAGCAATGCCGAGGTTCGGGAAACCATCGAGACCGCGATGCCGAGACTGCGTGAAATGCTCGCCAACGTCGGCATCGCGCTGGGGCAGACGCAAGTCGGCGCGGAATCGTTCCGGCAAGCGCCCGGCAACGAACAAAATCAGCGTAGCGGCGTGTCCCAATCGGGAAACGATATGGCTATACTTGCGCCTGATTCACCGGCTGATCGAAGCGTCTCCCCGAACGTCGGCGCGGGACGCGGTCTGGTCGATATGTTTGTCTGAGCGGCGTTTGCCGCGATTCGCGGAAACGTAAAAACACACGGCGCGGCATCGCGCCAAATGAGAGTTCACCAGCGAGGTTTACAGCATGGCCAAGGAAGCGAGAAACATGGAAGCATCGGAAGTAGTTGAAGCGCCGCCAAAGCAAGGCGGCAAAAAGCTGCTGATCGTCATCATTTTGCTGCTCGTCGTCATTCTGATCGGCGGGGCGAGCGCGTTCTTGGTGATGCACAGGCACAGCGCCGAAGACGCCGACGACGATGACGAAGAAGTCGTCGAGCCAGTCAAGCACAAGAAAAAAGCCGTCAAGAACACGAACCCCGTGTACGTGGCCATGGAGGCTTTTACCGTCAACCTCACCTCCGAAACGGGCGACCAGTTCGTCCAGGTCGTTCTTTCTGTGGAAATCGAAGACGCGGAGGCGGGCGAACAGATCAAGGCCTACACGCCAAAGATTCGCAACAACGTGATGCTGTTGCTGTCTACCAAGAGGGCGTCCGAACTGCTGACCAAGGAGGGCAAGGAACAACTGGCCGGGGAAATCCGCGATCAGATGAATAAGGTGTTGTCCCCTAATGCCAAGGACGCGCCCGTCAGGGAAGTTCTTTTCACTTCGTTCATCATCCAATAAACCAATGACTTCCGATTTTCTTTCCCAAGACGAAGTCGACGCGCTGCTCAAGGGCGTCACTGGAGAGTCGGACGAACACACCGTCACCGACGATGTGCAGGGCGGTACCCGTCCATACAACCTGGGAACGCAGGAACGCATCGTGCGCGGGCGGATGCCGACGCTCGAACTCATCAACGAGCGTTTTGCCCGCTATTTTCGTATCGGGCTGTTCAACTACATGCACCGCACGGCGGAAGTTTCCGTGGGGCCGATTCGCGTCCAGAAATATACCGAGTTCATCCGCAATCTCGTCGTCCCGACCAACCTCAACCTGGTCGCCGCCAAGCCGCTGCGGGGAACGTCGCTGTTCGTTTTCGATCCCAATCTGGTGTTTCTGGTGGTCGACAACATGTTCGGCGGCGACGGTCGTTTTCACACCCGTGTCGAGGGAAGGGAATTTACCGGCACCGAACAGCGCATCATCCAGGGATTGCTGAACATCGTCTTCACCGAATACTCGCGCGCCTGGAATCCTGTTTACAACATTACTTTCGAGTACCTCCGTTCGGAGATGAACTCGCAGTTCGCCAACATCGCGACGCCTTCCGAAATCGTCGTTTCGACGACGTTCACGGTTGAATTTGGGGGAACGGTGGCGGACTTGTATATCTGCTTCCCGTACTCGATGCTCGAGCCGATCCGCGATCTGCTTTACAGCGCGATGCAAAGCGATCAGTTGTCTACGGACAGACACTGGATCATGATGCTGCGCAAACAGCTCAAGGACGCCGAGGTCGAAATCGTCGCCGCGCTCGGAACGGGCAGCATCACGCTCGGAGAAATCCTCAAACTCAAGGTCGGCGACATCATCCCGCTGGATATTCCAGAGCAGATCGTCGCCAGCGTTGACGGCATTCCCGTGCTCGAATGCGCTTACGGTCAGCAAGGCGGGCAATACGCGCTGAAGATCAACCGTTTTATCACCCAGGGCGAAGACGAAATAACGCCTCCGAGAGATTAGCCATGACTGACGAGAGCGAAGATAAAGTCACGGAAGAAAGCCAGACCGTGGAAGAAAGCGGTATGGAAGGCGCGGCCGACAACACGGCGGCTGAAGAAACCAGCATGGAAGACGATTGGGCGGCCGCGATGGCCGAACAGGCGCAAAGCGACGCGGCGGCGGTGGAGACGCCGCCAGCGCCGCCGGCGCAGATATTTCCATCTTTCAGCGATACGGCTGGCAAAGCGTCGATGATGAACGAGCTGGACATGATCCTGGACATCCCGGTCCAGATATCCGTCGAAATCGGTCGCTCGAAAATCACCATCAAGAACCTGCTGCAACTCGCCCACGGTTCGGTCGTCGAACTCGACGCCATGGCCGGCGAACCGATGAGCGTCTTCGTCAACGGCACGCTGATCGCCCAAGGCGAAGTCGTGGTGGTCAACGACAAGTTCGGCATCCGTCTCACCGACATCATCACGCCGTCCGAACGGATGCGGAAACTGGGACACTGAAGCGTCCGCAAGGTTTCTTGCCGTCGGCACGGGGCGCGAGACGATACCTTGCCGCGAAAAGCCGGATTTCCGCTGGCGCGGGAACGTCCGCCGCTTCCGGGGATGCCCACCGTTGCAACACCAGTCGGCGCGGCACCAGCATCAGCGGTATACTCCAACGTTCTGTAACCGCTTCCGCGCCGGTATTCATTTCCCATGAGAACCACACTTTTTTTCATCTCCCTGATCATCCTCATTGCCCTGCCGGTTTTTACGCTGAAGTGCAGCCCGGATAGCGCTCCCGGAGCGCCGGGGCTGGAATCGCCGCCCGCGTTGGCGCCGTCCGTCGAGCCACCCGAATCCGCTCCACCGCCGCCTGTAACCGCTCCTCCGGCCGTCCCGTCCGCACAGCAAGCGAAGCGCAAGGCGGCGCCGCCCAAAACCCCAGCCGCCTGCGCCAAAGCCAAGAATGTCAAGCTCTGCGTGGCGCGTCAGGAACAAAGGCGCAAAGCGCGCGCGGCCTGCAAGGGCGAAACTGGAGAAGCGCGTCAGCAGTGCGTCGGCAGCTACCTGAATCGCCGGAAGAAATAGCCCGCCCAAGCGGGCCGCGTCAGCAGCCAGCATCAGGCGCGGTTGCTAAGGCAATTCACCGTTTCCTGTGCTGCCGCGCGCCCCGATCATGCCAAGCCAGCTTTTGATCGAACGGGGCGGATGGTTGAACAGCGCCGAATAATAAATAACGTTGCTGATGACCTTTTTGACGTAATCGCGCGTTTCGTCGAACGGAATCGTCTCGGCATAGACCGCGCCTTCCAGCTGATGATCGGCCTGCCACCGGCGCGCCCGTCCAGGCCCGGCGTTATAGGCCGCCGAAGCCAGCACGGGGTGGTGGCCGAGGCTCTCCATGACCGTGCGCAGGTAGCTGGTACCCAGCAAAACATTGGTCTCGGCGTCGTCGATCCTGCCCGGCTGAAAATTCTTCAGCCCGATCTTGCCAGCCACCCAGCGCGCGGTCGCGGGCATCAACTGCATCAGTCCCGACGCGCCCGCCGACGAATGCGCCTGGGTCACGAAGCGGCTCTCTTGGCGTATCAGGGCATAAACCCAGGCGTCGTCCAACGACTGCTCGCGCGCGGCGGCACGAATCCACTCGCCAAAGGGCGACGGATAGCGCATCGCGTAATCATGTTCCTCGCGTGTGCGCGCGGCGGCGGCAATTGCGCGGTCGTAAATACCGAATTGCCCGGCCAGCGCCGACGCGGCCAGCAGTTCGCGGTCGCTCATTCCACGCAAAGCCCAGTTCCACTCGCGCACGCCCTCGCTGCGCAGATCCAGTCGAAACAGCGACAACGCGCGCCGGAGCGTGGCGTTGTCCGCGACGTTCGCCATTTCGACTGGCGTCGGCGGTTGTGCCGGCGGCGGCAGCGCGACGCTCCGTCCCAATTCCTCGTCGGCCAGATTGCCGTAAAAATTCGCTTGCCCCGCGATACCGGCAAACAGTAGATTGGCTTCCTCGACGCGCCCAGCCGCCCGATAGGCGCGGCCCCGCCAGTAAATCCAGACCGGCTGCCCGGCCAGCGCCGGCGGCATTTTTTCGATTGCCGCGCGCACCGCGTCCCAGTCCTCCTCGCGTAACGCGGCGCGCGCGCGCCATTGCGCCGCTTCGTCGGACATCGACGCCGCGTCGGCCCGGCGATACCAGTCGAGCGCTTCGCTCATGTGTCGCAGCGCCGCCTGCCAGCCGATCTGGCTCCAGGCCCAGCTTTTCTCGTTGGCTTGCAGACGCGCGTCCAGCTTCTCCAACTGTTCGGCGGCCAGGCGAGGATCGCTGTGGGCCACGCGCGCGATGGCCAGCGCGATCAGTTCGCGGTGCATACGGCTGTCCGACAGGTGGGTTTTGCCCAGCCACGGCAACGGCGTGTTGGTCACCGCCAACGCCGTCTTCGCGTCCGGCGTCTGGCTCCGCGGCAGATAATTCATGCTGTAGCGCGCGCCGGTCAGACGATTGGCTTCCAGCTGACGGCGAATACGCGCCCACACGTCGTCGGCCAGAACGCGCTTGGCGACGATCAGCGTTTCGAGCAGCGGAACGCAGGATTCCGGTGGATCGATCAGATTCAGCCAAAGCGGCACGGCCTCGTCGAGCACGCCAAGCTCGCCGCGCGTCAGCCGGCTTTGCAGCGCGTAACAGACCAGCTCCTGGTCGGGTTGCTTCAGCGCCGTATATTCGGCGTCGAAAATAGCCCATTGCTGTTGCTTGCCCAATTGCCTGAGCCATTCGCCGCGCACTTTTTCGGCGAGGTAATTGCCCTCGTTATTGGCCAGAAAGACAACCACCGCCGCCGGATCGAGGTCGTTCTTCAAGTCCAGTTGGAATCGCCAGTAGTCGACATAAGCCGCCAGTTCGTGTCCGCGCAGATCGGCGGCCAGACGTTCGAGCTGGCCGCGATTGCCCGCCAGCGCGGCGTCCCGCGCGGCCAGAAACAGCGCGTCCGAAGGTTCGGCCAGCGCCGGACGCAAACAACACAGGATGAGGAACAGAAATGTGGAAACGCTGAAACGAAACTTCATGATAAGCTGGAAACCCCTTGAATACTACGTTTCAGCATATCACATGCGAACCGATCCGAACTCCGGACAGCGCAGCGATTCTGGCGGCGATTCCGCCTGCCGAGCCACGCTGCGGCGTAATGCCATCGCGCGCCGCGCGGCCTTGAGTCAGGCGGATTACGCGCAATACTCGCGGGCGGTTTGCGCACATCTCCAGGCGAATTTTCCGCAACTCGCCGCACGGCGGGTTGCTTTCTGCTGGCCGATGAACAATGAGCCGGATTTGCGTCCCCTGCTCGAAACGTGGCTGGCCGAGGGGAACGCGGCGTTCGCCGCGCTGCTGCCGGTCGTCGTCGATCGCGGCGCGGCGCTCGCCTTTCGCGACTGGCGTCCCGGCGTGGCGATGGCGTTGGATCGCTACGGCATCCCGACGCCGTCCACGGGCGATTTTCTACAGCCGCAAGCGCTGCTGATCCCGCTGGCCGCCTTCGACGCCGCCGGTTTCCGACTCGGCTATGGCGGCGGCTACTTCGACCGCACACTGGCGGATTTGCGCCCCCGTCCGTTGGCGATTGGCGTTGGTTTTGAACTGTGCCGCGTGGATAGCATCCATCCCGAACCGCACGACGAACGCCTCGACGCCGTTGTCACCGAGAGCGGCGTCATCGGATTCGATTGCTGAACGCAACACCAAAAGCGCCAGTAACCGGGCGGGACGTTTTCCCGTCCGGTTGAACGGCGCCAAGCGGACAAATACGGCAAGGACTGCCCGGCAAACCTTATGCCGGCAAGTCTGGCGTCGCTTTTTCTCCCGCCAGACAGACCCAGCCTTCGCGGGTATCGGCGACCGCGAGCTGAATCCATGGCGCGTAAGCCGCGATCAATTCCTCGGCCTGCGCCGCGAGGATGCCCGACAGCGCAAGCCGTCCGCCGGGGCGGACATGGGCGCAGATTGCCGGGGCCAGCGCCTTGAGCGGATTGGACAGGATGTTGGCGACCACACGATCGAACTGCCCGTCCATGCGCCGCGCGGAATCGTCGAAACGCGCCTTGACCCCGTTGCGTTCCGCGTTATCGCGCGCCGCGCTAACCGCTTGCGGATCGATGTCGACGCCCAGCACGTCAGTTGCTCCGAGCCGCGCGGCGGCGATCCCCAGAATCCCCGAACCGCAGCCGTAATCGAGCAGCGAAACGCCCGGCGTCACGTTGCGTTCCAGCCATTCGAGGCACAAGCGGGTCGTCGGATGCGAACCCGTGCCGAAGGCCATTCCCGGATCGAGCGTCAGCACCATCGCGTCGGGGTCTGGCGCGGTGTGCCACGAGGGAACGATCCACAGCCGATCCGACACCCGGATCGGCTCGAATTGCGCCTGGGTGAGCTGTACCCAGTTGCGCTCCTCGACACGCTCCAGCACATGGTCCGGAACTCCGGCAAGACCGGCTGTCACCGCGCAGTCTTCGAGCACGGCGTCGACATCGGTATCGGGGTTAAACAAGGCGGTCACGCGCGAACGCGCCCAGCCCGGTGTGGCCGCCGAACCAGGTTCGCCGAATTGCGGCGTCTCGTCCGGCGTCCCCGCGTCGGCGTCCTCGATGTTGACGGAAAGCGCGCCCGCGCCAAGCAGCGCGTCGGCCAGCGGCTCGGCGTGGCGACAGGCGGTATCTAAGGTGATGGCAAGCCA
The DNA here is from genome assembly GCA_031290495.1 of Accumulibacter sp. Taxonomy (GTDB): domain Bacteria; phylum Pseudomonadota; class Gammaproteobacteria; order Burkholderiales; family Rhodocyclaceae; genus Propionivibrio. The sequence continues at coordinate 1,766 of JAITNL010000096.1, read as the reverse complement.
AGACATCGGCATTTATCCGGATTATCCTGAAAACCGCTATAAAACAGGGCGCGTTGAATCGTTCCTTTTCCCGGGATCGACGAAGAACGGCTGCGGAACCTGGACGGTGTCTTCAAGCAGGATCGCGCTCAGCCCGCGCTCGCCGTCGCGTGCCACAGGCGCAGCTCGTCGAGCGAGAGTCGATCCGTTTCGTGCAAAACCATGCGCGCGCCCTCGAAATCCTCGTCGTGCGTATAGTCGCTGAGCGTGATTACCGTCGGAATGCCGGCGGCCAGGCTGGCGGCCAGACCGTGCGCCGAGTCTTCGACGACCAGGCAATCGCGCGGCGGCAGATCGAGCTGTTCGAGCACTTTCTGGTAAACGTCGGGCGACGGTTTTTTGGCCTGCACGAGTTCGCCCGTGACGATGGCGTCGAACCAGGCGTCGGCGTTCGGGCCAAGGTTGGCGCGCAGCAGGCCGATGACGTTTTCCTGCCTTGAACTGGAAGCAATGCCCAGGCGCACGCCTTCGGTGCGGGCGTCGCAGATCAACTGGCCGATGTCGGCGCGCAGCGGAATCGCGCCGGCGGCCAACAGACGCTGGTAATTGCGCGTCTTGATTTCATGCACGCGCCGCATCAGCTCATCGAAATCCGCACGCGCCCGCGTCGCGGGATCGAAATGTTCGGCGTAAAAATAGAGCCGTTCCCGTCCGCCGCCCTGGATCAGCAGGGCGCCGTAAAACGATTCGTCCCAGTGCCAGGGAAGCCCCAGCTCGGCAAACGCCGTGTTGAACGCCGGACGGTGCCCGTCGCGTTCGGTGTTGGCCAGGGTTCCGTCGACATCGAAAATGAGTGCGCGCAAAGCCATGATGTTTATTCGCGGTCGATTGATAATGCGCAAGACTAGCCGATTTCCCGCGATTGTGGGATTTTTTGACAGCGCCATCGCATTTAGTTGGCCCATCTGCGCCGCCCCTATTTTTACCCGTCATTCCCCCGTAGGGGCGATCGTCCTCGGTCGCCCGTGGGTGGCGGGCGATCGGGGACGATCGCCCCTACGCTTGGTCGGTTTTGTGCGCTTCGCTTACCCCTGTGCGGGCTGGAAACTGAACGACGGGATTCCTGCTTGCGCAGGAATGACGGGGTAGGGGAAAGGTATGGCGTCGTGCTCTTGTCAAGCGCTGACTCTCCGATCAAAGGTGATAGCCCCTATTTCTACCCGTCATTCCTCCGTAGGGGCGATCGTCCCCGATCGCCCGCCCCCCACGAGCGACCGAGGACGGTCGCCCCTACGCTTGGTCGGTATTTCATGGGATATGGCCTCTGGTTTTGTTGGGGTGCGCTGCGCTTACCTTTATGTGGGCTGGAAACTGAAAGACTGGATTCCTGCTTGCGCAGGAATGACGGGGTAGGGGAAAGGTATGGCGTCGTGCTTTTGTCAAGCGATGACTCCGATCAATGTCTCCGATCAATGCTGCCCCCGATCAAGTGTGATGGCTCTGTTTTTGGATAGAATCCGATTCTTGTAACGGATCGGCCGCTTCATCCGCCGGCAATTGCAACTTGTGCCGCTGTAACTTGTCTTCCTGTACCGATAGCCTGGAAACGGAACACGTGGGGTTTTTGAGATGAAAGCGACGAACACCAAGGGTGACGCCTATTACCAACAGGTCGTGGATTGTCAGTGGGCGTGTCCGGCGCACACGCCGGTTCCCGCTTACATCCGGCTGATCGCGGGCGGGCGTTACGCGGATGCTTACCTGATCAACTGGCGGTCGAACGTTTT
>JAITNL010000089.1 GCA_031290495.1 Accumulibacter sp. | reverse complement strand
ACGACTTGCCCCAGCCGGTCCTTGATCCCGTAGCCCAGCACCAGGCGTTCGATATGATCGTGGGTCTGCACCTCGACGCGCAAGGTCAGCGCCTGCCCGACCCGCACCGTCTCGACGCGCCGCCCCGCTTCATCCAGCAAGGCAATGTCGGTCACGGTCGCTTCCCCGGTGCCCGAGACGGTGCTCACCCGGTCATCGGCCAGGGTTTTTTGGGCCACGCTCTGATGCTGGTGATCGGCCAGCATGGCGTTGTAATAGTCGGTGACCGCTTCCGGCTTGCCTTCCATCACCAGCTGGCCGTCACTGAGCAAAATGGCGCGGTCGCAAAGGGCCTGGATGGCCTGCTTGTCGTGCGAGACGATCAGCAGGGTGGTGCCTTCCCGGTTGAAGGCGCGAATGCGCTCAAAACTCTTGTGCTGAAAATAGGCGTCGCCCACCGACAGCGCCTCGTCGATGATCAGCACCTCGGGACGCCGCGCCGTGGCCACCGAAAAGGCCAGCCGCACCTGCATCCCGCTGGAATACACCCGCACCGGCTGGTCGATGTACTCGCCGATTTCGGCGAAGGCTTCGATTTCCGGCATCAGGCGATCGAGGGCCGGGCGATCCAGGCCGATCAACTGGCCTGCCATATAGACGTTCTGACGGCCCGTGAAATCGGGATGAAACCCCATGCCCAGTTCCAGCAGGGCGGTGACCCGGCCGCTCAGTTCGAGCTGCCCGGCGGTCGGCTGCGCGGTGCCGGTGATGAGCTTCAACAGGGTGCTTTTGCCCGCGCCGTTGATGCCGATGATGCCGACGGCTTCCCCCGGTTCGACGCGAAAACTGATGTCCCGCAACACCCATTTCAGGGTGTGGCGGGGCGAAGCGCCCGGCCACAGCCATTCCGCCAGCCGTCCCCAGCGGGAACGGTATTGGCGATAAGCCTTGCCCAGTCCGGCAACGACGATGCGGCCCATCAGAGTTCATCCACCATCTCGCCCGCGTGGCGACGGAACAGCGCGCCGCCCAAAACGCAGAGCACGAGCGCCAGCACCAGTACCGGCGCCAGACGGGCCAGCTCCATTTCCCCACCCAGAAAAAGGCGCTGTTGCAGGTCGATCAGAATGGCCATCGGATTGAAGGCCATCAAGCGGGCGACGGAATCCGGCAGAATGTTCGCCGGGTAAACGATGGGCGTACACCAGAACCAGAACGACAGGGCAATGCCGGAGAATTGCCCGACGTCCCGAAAAAAGACGTTGAATACCGCCAACACGATGCCCAAACCGATCGCCAGCAGCGTCTGCACCCCCAGCAGCGGCAACAGCGCCCAGAACCGCCCGCCGGGAAACTGACCGATGAGCAGTAAAAAGCCAAGGAAAACGGCAAAGAGAATGACGAAATTGAGCAGCGCTCCAAGAACAACGATCACCGGCAGGCAAAGGCGGGGAAAATTCAGCTTTTTGATCAGGTTGGCGTTGTCCAGAAAGACATTCTGGGCGCGGGTGACGATTTCGGTAAACAGCCCCCAGGAGAGAATCCCCGCGCACAAATAGATACTGTAGGCAAATTGTCCTTCCACCGCCGGCAAGCGCGTCTGCATGATCCTGGAGAAGATCACGGTGTATACCGTGATCATGGCCAGGGGATTGAGCAGCATCCAGGCGATGCCGAGCAGGGAATTGCGGTAGTGGGACTGGAACTCCCGCTGCACACTGCCCAGGATGAATCCGCGAAAGGCCCACAGGGCGCGCAAGGCGTTCATCATGAAACCGCCTTGCGGGCCGGGGAAATCGCCCCGGCCTTGGGAAGGGGCGCGTCAGGCCGCGCCCCCGCGGTTTTATGGACCGGGGAAGCGCGCCGCGTTGCAAGCGTCCAGGAATGAAAATTCATCATCGTAAAACTAACTTTGGTTTGAAACCCCGCCCTTTAGGGCGGTGCGGGGCAAGCGCATGAATGCTCCGTGCGTAAAATTCGCCCGGTCGTTTGCTGTCCCTTCTCCCACGTGTGGGAGAAGGTGGCCGGAAGGCCGGAAGAGGGAGAGGGTTCCGTTGAAAAAACGTTTCTCCATCCTGAATGGCTTTCCCTCTTCCGCCCCTGCCGGGGCACCTTCTCCCCTCGGGGAGAAGGGGAAGCGGCCATCGAGGGGAAAAGATACGGTGGGGAAGTACGCTGTTTGCCATGTCTTTACTCCTTTGAGAACTTTCATGCGATTGTCCTGGAAAACGGATCGTTCAGCTATTGCCGGGCCGGGTCAGCCAGCCATTGAAGCGCAGCATTTCATCGTCATCGAGACGGCCGACCAGCGCGAGCAGCTGCAGCCGCGCCAGCACGTACTGGTAGCGCCCGCGATTCAAATCCCGGCGGGCGGCGGCGAGGCTTTGTTCGGCGTTCAGAATGTCGAGCGAATTGCGTTTGCCGGCCAGGAATCCCTTTTTCGTGGAAAACAGCGTTTGTTCGGCGGAGCGAACGGCCTGGTCATAGGCTTCCACCCAGCGCACGCCCTGGGTGGCCGCGTCGAATTCCTTGCGCACCTTCAGATCGATGTCGCGGCGCATGGCTTCGAGTTGCTGGCGCTGTTTTTCCAGTTCGGCGCGCGCCTGGCGCACCGTGGAATTGACATATCCGCCCGAGAAAATCGGGATATTGACCTGGAGGCCGACCATTTTTGTGTCATATTTCGAGCCGATGCTGGTGTTGCTTTCGCTTTCGCTTTTCGAGCGCTGCGCGATCAGATCGACGGTGGGCAGGTGCCCGGAGCGCGCTTTCCAGACCTCGCTTTCCGCCGCTTCCACCCTGGCGCGCAAGGATTTCAACTGCGGATTGACCGTTTCCGCTTCCTGCACCCAGTCTTCCAGGCGTCCGGGGTCGGGACGCGCCAGTTCGAGGCGCTCGGGGTCGAGGAGGGCCAGCGGCGTCAGCGGGCGGTTGACCAGGGTTTTGAGCGCGTCCTGAACGTATTCGAGCCGATACTGGAGTTCGAGCGCCTGCGCCCGGATGAGATCGAGGCGTGAGCGGGCCTCGTCGATATCGGTGCGCGTCCCGGCGCCGGCGGTGAAGGCTTTTTCGGTGTAGGCGAGTTGCGCCGCACAGGCGTCCTGTTGCGCCTGGTTGACGTTCACATCCGATTGCGCGAACAAGACGTCGAAGTAGGCGCTGCTGACCCGCACGGCGACATCCTGCACGGCCCATTCCAGCGTGGCGTCTACGCTTTCCACCTGCGCGCGCGACTGCAGGTAGGCGGCGAGGGTATAGGGCCGGAACAGGGGTTGGCGCAGGACCAGGACGTAATTGTGGCTGTCGTAGTCGTATTCGCTGGAGGTGGGGCCAAAAATGGACTGGCTGGTCTGATCCGTGGTGTTTTTGCCTTTCGAGCCGGAAAACGAGAGGTTGGGCAGAAGCTGCGCGCGCGCCTGCGGCAGCACTTCGCGCTGCGCCAACATGTCGGCCTGCGTCGCCAGGAAGGTGGCGTCCGCGACCAGCGCTTCGCGGTAAAGGCTGAGCAGGTCGTCCGCGCCGGCGGAAAACGGGACGGCGCCGGCGAGCAGGGCGCCAAGGAGGCGGGGAACAAAAGTTTTCTTCATGGCGTCGGGTTTATTCTTCCTTCATGGAAACGGCGATGCGTTTCAGCAGCGGACGCAGCAGATAGACCAGCATCGAGCGTTCGCCGGTAATGATGATGACTTCCGCCGGCATCCCGGCCTGCATCTGGCGGTTGCCGAGAATTTTCATGCCTTCCGGGGTCACGGAAATCCGCGCCAGATAGTAGCTCATGCCGTTTTGTTCGTTGGTCAGGAGGTCGGCGGAAATGGATTCCACCTTGCCCGGCACCACCAGTTGCGGGCTGTGGGCGAAGGCGGAAAAACGCACGTCGGTTTCGCGTCCGAGCTGGACGCGGTCGATGAGGTGCGGCGGCACCTGGGTTTCCAGCAGTAGGGCTTCGTTTTGCGGGACGATGTCCATGATTTTCTGCCCCGGCGCGATGACCCCGCCGACGGTCTGGGCGACCAGTCCCACCACCTGGCCATCGGCGGGGGCGCGCAGCACGGTGCGTCCGAGATCGTTTTTCAGGGAGCCAAAACGATCCTGTTCGGCTTGCGCCTGGCTGCGCACTTCGGCGAGCTGGGTGTCGATTTCCTTCCTGAAATCCTGCTGGCGCTGGATGACCCGCAGCTGCATTTCCGTGCTGGCGCGGCGCGTCCGTTCGATGTTGCCTTGCAGGTCGGCGACCGACCCCAGGATTTCCGCCTTCGAGCGTTCCAGCGCCAACAGGTCGTTTCTGGGCGCGTAGCCTTCGTCGACCAGGCCGCGCAAGCCATCGGATTCTTCCTTCAGCAGCGTCAGTTGCGCGCGCCGCGCTTGCAGCAGCCCCTGATAGCCGCCGATGGAAGCCGCATAGCCGCGCATGGCTTCTTTCATGGCGTTGATTTCGGCTTCCAGCGACATGCGCCGCGAGCGGAACAGCCCTTCCTGATTGCGGAGCATGTTGTCGACCAGTAAATCCTGTTGCCGGGCGGCGAGTAGATCGGCCTGGAAGCTAATCGCCTTGCGGCCGGTCTGTTCGGCGGTGAGCCGGTCTTCCATGGCTTGCAGGGTGTAGTAGCGCAGGCGGGCGCTTTCAAAATTGGCCTGGGTCGCGGCGGCGTCGATTTCCAGCAGCGGATCGCCCGCGTGCACGAATTCTCCTTCCTTGACATGCACGGCCTTGATGATGCCGCCGGAAAGGTGCTGCACGGCCTTGCGCTTGGTTTCGATGGTGACCATGCCGGAAGTCGGCACGCCTTCATTCAGGGGGGCGAAGGCGGCCCACAGCAGAAATCCGCCAAAGCCGACGCCCAGCACCCAGAAGCCCAGACGGGCCGGGGCGCGGGTGTCGGTGGGCAGGCCGCTCTTGGCTTCTTCCGCCGGGGTTTCGAGCGGGCGCGGTTTGAGAAAATCGATCAGGGCGCGAAATAACATGAATCAGTTCCTCATTGATGAGCGTGGGTGTTTTCCGAGCGGGGTCAGGAGGCGACGGGTTGGGGCCGCAGGCTCACCGCGGTGACGGGTTTTTCTTCGACGATGCGGGGTTTGCCGAACTGGGTGAGCCGGCCGTCGGCCAGCGTCAGAACCAGATCCATCGCCGCGACGATCTGCGGGCGGTGGGTAATCAACACCAGCGTCGCGCCGCGCTGCTTCAAGGCCATGACGGCCTGCAACAGGGCGCGGTCGCCGGCGTCGTCCAGATTGGCGTTGGGTTCGTCGAGCACCACCAGCCGGGGATTGCCGTACAGCGCCCGCGCCAGGCCGATGCGCTGGCGCTGGCCGCCGGAGAGGACGCGTCCGCCGTCGCTGATTTGGCTATCGTAGCCTTGGGGAAAACGCAGGATCATCTCGTGCACCCCGGCGGCCTGACTGGCCGCGATGACCTGCCTGGAATCGACCTCGCCAAAACGGGCGATGTTTTCGGCGATGCTGCCGTTGAACAGTTCCACATCCTGCGGCAGATAGCCCAATTCCGCGCCGAGGGCGAGGCGATCCTGTTCCCGGATGAATACATCGTCATAGCGGACGTCGCCTTCAAACTCCGGCCAGATGCCGAGCATGACCCGCGCCAGCGTGGATTTTCCGGAGCCGGACGGCCCCAGAACGCCCAGGGCGGAACCGGCGGGCAGGACGAACGAAATCTTGTCCAGGATCGGCGCTGCGCGGTGTTTGGCCGTGGCGCGGACGTCGCTCAGCGTCAGCCGGGCGCCGGGAGCGGTGTCGGTGACGAGCACGGTTTCCCGGGGCGGATGCGTTTCCAGCGCGGTTTCCAGGGTGGCATAGGATTTTTTGGCGGCGAGCAGGTCTTTCCAGGCGTTCATCAGGGCGTCGACCGGGTGCGTGGCGCGGCCCATCAGGGCGTTGGCGGCGATCATCGCGCCGGGGGAAATCTGACCAAAAATCACCAGCATCGCGCCCGCGCCCAGACAGAGGGATTGCTGGAAGACGCGCACAAAGCGGGTGATCGACTGCATCCGCGTTTGCGCGTCCAGCCCGCGCCGTCCCCGCGCCAGCGCGTCCTGGTGCTTTTGCATCCAGGTGTTGCGCATGTTGCCCAGCATGCCCATCGCTTCGACGACGGGCGCGTGGCGCAACTTGCCGTCCAGATAGGCGGCTTCCTTTTGCCGGGCTTCGCCGGCGGCTTCCAGCGGTTCTTTCATGACCTGGCTGGAGATCCAGGCGATGATGACCAGCAGGATGCAAAAGACGATCGACAGCGCGCCGAGGAAGGGATGCAGCAAATACAGCACCACGATGTAAATCGGCGTCCACGGCGCGTCCAGCAGGGCGAACAGCCCCATCCCGGTGAGGAACTGGCGCACCTTGGACAGATCGCCAAAGAGTTGCGCGGCTTCCTGGTCGCTGCCTTCGTTTTGCAGCGCGAAGGCGGTGGCGAAGACGCGCGCGTTCAGGCGCACGTCGAGCCGCACCCCCAGACGCACCAGCAGGCGCGCGCGCACCCATTCGGAAAAACTCATCACGCCCAGAAAAAAGAACAACATGAGGGTGATGGCGTAGAGGGAGAATTCGCTCTGGCTGACCAGCACGCGGTCGAACATCTGGAGCATGTACACGGTGGGGGTCAGCATCAGCAGGTTGATGAGCGCCGTGAAATAGAAGGCATAGGCGAATTCGCGCCGGAACGACCAGATAAAGCGGTTCAGTTCGCTGCGTTCCGAAAATTTGCGCCGGGCGGCCGGGCGGCCGGGGGTCTCGAGTTGGGCTGGATTCATGGCGGGGTCTCTTGGGGGATCAGGCGCGCAGGGCGACCGGCGCGGCCGGGGGCGCGGCCGGACGGGCCGGGGCGGCTTGTCCTTGCAGCGCGGCCAGCACTTCGTTTCGGGGGCCAAAGAGCTTGGCTTCGCCCTCGATCAATACCAGCATCAGGTCGGCGAGGCCCAGGAGGCTGGTGCGGTGGGTGATCAGCACCACGGTGACGCCCGCCGCGCGCAAATCCGTCAGCGTGCGCAGCAGCGCGGCTTCGCCCGCGTCGTCCAGGCTGGCGTTGGGTTCGTCGAGTACGACAAATCTTGGATTGCCATAGAGCGCGCGCGCCAGTCCGACGCGCTGGCGCGTGCCGCCGGAGAGCACCACGCCTTCCGCGCCGACCTCCGTTTCATAGCCTTGCGGCAACGAGAGCAGGTAATCGTGCAGACCGGCGCGGCGGGCGGCTTGCTCGACCTTTTCCGGGTCGGGTGGGCCAAAGCGGGCGATATTTTCGGCGATGCTGCCTTCAAAGAGGGCGACGTCTTGCGGCAGATAGCCAAGATAGGGGCCGAGTTCCTGTTTGTTCCAGGTGAACACATCGACGCCGTCCAGGCGCACCTTGCCGGTGGCGCAAGGCCAGACGCCGACCAGCAGATGCGCCAGGCTGGTCTTGCCGGACGCCGAGGGGCCGACGACGGCCAGCGTCTTGCCGGACGGGATGGCGAAGGAAATATTGTGCAGCAGGGTGACGGCGGCGCCCGGCGCGGTGGCCGCGACCTGTTCCACTTGCAGCAGGCCGGTGGGCGGCGGCAGGGGCAGGCCGGGCGGCCGGGCCGGAATTTTGGCGAGCAGGGCTTCGAGGCGTTCCAGCGCTTCCTGGGTGTTGGCGACGTTGCGCCAGCCGGTGATGACCTGCACCAGCGGCGCGAGCGCCCGGCCGGCGATGATCGAGGCCATCAGCATCAGCCCGGAACTGCCGGCAAAGGAGCCGGAAATGATGAGCCAGCTTCCGATGCCGAGCATCAGGGAACTGGAAATGAGCTGCACGTATTTGGAGAGCGTGCTGTACACCGAACCCTGGTCGGAGGCTTGCGCCTGGTTCATCAGCATCTCTTCCTGCAAGGTGAGCCAGTGCTGGCGCAAGCCGCTGGCCATGCCCATCGCCTGTACGGCCTCGCCGTTTCTGAGCGCCGCCTGGATGAAGTTTTGCGCCTGGGAACTGGCGTTGTTGGCCTTGGCCAGCGGCGGGCCGGAGGCGCGTTTGTTGAGCGAGGCGATACCGGCCTGAAGGCAGGCGCTGACCAGGCTGAACCAGCCGAGGGTGGTGTCGATCCAGAAAATGACGCCCACCAGCGCCAGCGCCATGGGAATGTCCAGCAGCGCGGTGGCGGCGATGCTGCACACGAAATCCCGCACGCTGGCGAAATCCCGCAGTCCGCGCATCCCCAGCGCCCGCGCGCCGGAGAGGTTGGCATAAAAAACCGCTTCATAAACCCGCGTGTTCAACGAGCGGTCGAATTCTTCGGCGGCGCGGCGCAGGGTGCCCATGCGCGCCCATTGCAGGAATTCCAGCACGAAAAAAGCGAGCGCGAGCAGGAGCGTCAACATGGAGAGCGTCATCAGGCTCTGGCTGTTGACCACCCGGTCGTAGACTTCCAGCATGTAGAAGGACGGGGCCAACATCAGCGCGCCGATGGCGACGCTGAAGGCGACGGCGCGCCGGAAAAAGGGTTTTTGCGCCCACAGTGCCCGCATGACTTCCGGGTTTTTTTCGTTGCTCATGGGTATTTACGCCTCCAAAGGCTCGGACAAGGGCTGTGCCGGGGCCACGGCGGAGAGGTCCACCGGCGCGTCGGGCAACAGCACCAGGTATTCGGGAAGCTCGCCCGACGGCGTGGCGGCGACCGGGTTTCCCTGCATACAAAAGGAAAGAGAAAAAATTTCGTTGCGCCGATGCAAGACGATTTCGCCCAGGCGCTCGCTGGCGAAGACGCGCAGGATTTCGAGCGGCATGGCGAAGCCGAAGCGGACGCGGCCATCCAGGGTATACATGGAAAGCTGGTTGTCCCGGATGCTCACCGTGTGGCGGTCGAAAAACACCGGCGCGCCCGGCAGAAACTTGAGAAAGGGCAGGGGTTCTTCCGAGGCCTTGGGCGCCATCCGGTAGGCCCGCGAGACCGAATAGATCGCATTGCAGACCATTTGCGACCCCATGCGCGGAAAGCGGGCGCGCAGGGCGTGGTAAGCGAGATGATGCAGTCCAACGCGGTTCCAGCAGTGATTTTGCCGCACCACGGGCACCAGCGCGTTGCACAGCTCCGCGAAGGTGTGCTGCAAGGCGATCAGCCGCGCGCGCTCGCCTTCATTGACTTGCAACTGGACGGACAGGATGTGGTTTTTCATATAGGAACCGGATTGTACGGAATTTCATATAGGAAAACCAGGGGGTCAGAAAAAAAACGCGGCGTGAGGTTCAGTGGAGAACAAAATGTAGGGGCGCATTGCATGCGCCCGGAATCCCCTGGCGCGGCACGTGAAACCTATGTGTCTGCCCTTGCCAGGACGTTGCGGAGGCCCCTGGACGCATCGGAGGCCCAGGGCGCACACATAGGTGCGCCCCTACGGCGTCCCGCCCATAAAAAAACCCCGCCGAAGCGGGGTTTTGGAAGGTGGGGGCTTCCCGGTGAATCGGCAAGCCGCCCGCCCCTTGACGCCCCTTGAGGGGGGCGTTGGGGGGCCAGACTTACACGATGTAGTCGATGTGCGCCAGAACGCCCTGGGTGGACGCCGCGCCATCAATGGCCTGGCCGACATCGACATAACCGATCAGTACCGCCGTATCGCGGGCGTCGGTGGTGGTTTTCAGATAGGCATCGGCAACATCGCCGTTGACCGTCCACAACTCGATCTTGTATTGCGTCGTCGAGTGGGAGTTGAGATCCGTGGTAGACGTCGCCGCCGGACGGGTCAGCGTGATGTACTGGTCACCCGTGTGCAGGTGCCCATCGCCCTTGAGGAGGGGAGTGGTGTTGACTACTACGACGCCAGAGAGGTTCTGGGAGGCAGCACTTAAAACGTTCGTATGCGCACCCACTCGATCATTGGCGACACTCCAATCGTTGAGGACAAACCCGGTGCCATCCGTATCCAGCGTCGCCGCGCCGAGCCACTTCGCGCCGTAGCTGGTGAAGTCCAGCCAGTCATCACCCAGGAAGTTGCTGCTGGCCTGGATGCTGGTGATGAGTGTGTAACCATAGTCACCATCAACGTTGAAAGTTTCGCTCAGCGACGCATCGCCGATGCCGGGAACGTAGGCCGGGGTAACCTGCGTGACCGTGATGGTCGCAGAAGTACCACCAGTATTATCAACAGTCCAGACCCCCACGCCAAACTGCGCGTTCAGCGCTGCTTGAAGATCTGTAGTGATGCTGGTTGCCGCCTGTATATCCGTTGTCCAGGTCGGGACGGTGTAGCTCAATGTAAAAGGAGCTCCCAGACCGGGCAGGGTAACTACAAAGTCACCACTCTCAGTTACCCCATCAACCGCTGTAGTTTGCGTGACTGTCAGCGAATACTTTGCTGCGGTCAGTGTGGCCGCCGCTGTGCTCGTATCGAAGTTCACGATGGTATCGACGCCGTTGCCGAAGCCGGTCCACTTGATGGTGTCGTTGGACTGACCGCCGGTGGACAGCACGATGACATCGGTGCCCGCTCCCGCGTCGATGGTGTTGTCCGAGACAGCAGTGGAGTTGTTGCCTGCGATTGCCGTCGACCCATCGTTGGCGAACGCCGCCCGGTAGTCACCGCCGTTGGTGGTGGTGTTGCTGGTATACCAAGCGCTATAACCCGTCCCGGGGTTGGGACCGGCGGTGTCGAACGCGCTGGCTGCGGCCGTGATTGAGGTGGCATAACCCGAGGCCTTGTCGATCAACTGGTTGAAAGCGGCGAGCCGGCCTTGCTGCAAGGCGTTAGCATCCCATGTATCGCTCGCGCCGATGGCGGCCCTCCAGGCGTTGACATCGCCCGCATCGGCAGTGGTCGGGATGGCGAATTCCACCTGCAGATCGCTGGCATTGACATGCCGGCCATCGGAGAGCGAAGTCACCACCAAGGTATTGGCGGGGCCATCGGTCGCCTTGAGCAGTTTGGAGAGCACCGGGTCCTCATTGATCGCCTTCTTGATCGCCTGATTGATGTTGAGGTCAGTGACAACGAACTTGTCACTCGCCGTCGGCACATCGATCACCCCGCTGAAGTAGGTGCCTGGCGTCGTCGTCGACACATCCGAGAACGCCACGCGCAGCTTCAGACCGTAGAGACCGGAATATTCGTCAGCCCCTCTGCCCAGCCCGCCTCCAAAATTGGCGTCGTTGACGGAGATGTAGCGATTGCTGGTGTCGGAAACAAGATTGTCGATAGCCCGTTCGGTTTCAACACCATTAGGCGTCGTCTGATCGGCGGTATTGAACACCCATTGCGCCTTGCCAGCGGTGTTATCGGCGTAGTAGGTATCATTCCCGTCACCGAGGGTGATCTTCCAGTTTCCGGAGCCCAAGGTATTGACGGTATCGTTCCCCGACCCGGCATTGATGTTCAGATTGGCGTTCAAGGTGCTGTTGACATACCACGGTGTAGTGTCGACCCCTGCGGCCAGAGTCGCATTTTGCCCATTGGCCCCGCTATCATTGACGATCGCGGTCGAGATCACATCATCGCCTATTCCCGCGTTGATATTCAGGACGAAGTCTTCGCGGGTGCCGGTGCCGGCGGCGGCGAGGTTGGAGGCCGAGATCGCCAGGTTAAGGGCATCGTTGCCGTTGCCGAGGGAGTAATTGAAAGCCTGATTATCGGCGTTGGCCAAAGCCGGAGCCGAATCGGAGG
>JAITNL010000086.1 GCA_031290495.1 Accumulibacter sp. | reverse complement strand
TATAGGATAATGCGGGCTTCCTGCCAAGCAAGGCGCATAAAGATGCAAACGAGGATTGAATCATGAAATTCTGGCGCACTATCGTATTGCAAGTACAAGATCGCCGTGGTTTCCTGGATAAAAGGGTCGTGGACGAAGGCCCGGCGCCGGAAATGCAGGAGCGGCGGGTTCGCGTGGAACGCCGTGGATTCAAGGTGGAAGAGTTCGATTTCGACGAACGGATCATCATGGGCCAGGATTACACGATATAGACCCCGTGACGCACGACAGGATGCAAGACGCCTTTTACGCCGGTCTGCGGCAAAATCTCGACGAACTGCGCGCGCAGGGGCTATACAAAGAAGAGCGCGTGCTGGCGTCGCGCCAGGGCAGTACGGTCACTTGCGACGACGGGCGGCAACTGATCAATCTCTGTGCCAACAACTATCTCGGCCTTTCCGGTAACGAATCGCTGCTCGATGCGGCGACGGAAGCCCTCGCGCGCTATGGCTATGGCCTGTCGTCGGTGCGCTTCATCTGCGGCACGCAGACGGTGCACAAACAACTTGAGCGGGCGATTGCCGATTTCCTCGGCATGGAAGACGCCATCCTCTACGCGGCGGCTTTCGACGCCAACGGCGGCGTGTTCGAGCCGCTGTTCGACGAGAACGACGCGATCATCTCGGACGCGCTGAACCACGCATCGATCATCGACGGCATCCGTTTGTGCAAGGCGGCGCGTTACCGCTACGCGAACAACGACATGGCCGAGCTTGAAGCGCAACTGCGACAGGCCGCCGGCAAGCGCCACAAACTCATCGTCACCGATGGCGTGTTTTCGATGGATGGCACGATTGCCCAGCTCGACACGATCTGCGATCTCGCCGACCGCCACGGCGCGCTGGTGATGGTCGACGATTCTCACGCCACAGGCTGCATGGGCGCGACCGGGCGCGGTACGCACGAACACCACGGTGTGATGGGTCGCGTCGACATCATCACCGGCACCCTCGGCAAGGCGCTCGGCGGCGCGATGGGCGGTTTCACCGCGGCGCGCCGGGAAATCGTCGACATGCTGCGCCAGAAATCGCGTCCCTACCTGTTTTCCAACAGTCTCGCGCCGGCCATCGCCGGCACATCGCTGGCCGTATTGCAACGCCTCGCGTCTTCCACCGAACTGCGCGACCGCTTGCACGCCAATACCGCTCATTTCCGGCGCGCGATCGAGGCGATGGGCTTCACCATCAAGCCGGGCACGCATCCCATCGTCCCGGTAATGCTCTTCGACGCCCCGCTGGCGCAGCATTTCGCCCGCCGTCTCTACGAACTGGGGGTACTGGTGACCGGCTTCTTCTATCCAGTGGTGCCGATGGGACAAGCCCGCGTGCGCGTGCAGCTCTCCGCCGCGCACACCCGCGAACAGCTCGATACCGCGCTCGCCGCCTTCGCGCAAGCGGGACGCGAACTCGGCCTGTTCGACGGAAAATCGGACGTTTGAAACACGGCGGGTTGGGGTTGTCGCAATCGGGTACGTGCTCCCACGTATTCTCCCGTAGGGACACGGCATGACGTGCCTTCTTTTGCCGTCGGGCTGCGAAAAAGTCCATTCCCTCAAAGAGAGTTTCCGGCCTGGGGCGGTCCCGCGCCGGAAAGGCAAAATTTTTCCTTTCACATCGTAAGCTTGGGCACGGCATGCCGTGCCCCTTGTATGATGTATCCGTCTCAAGGGGCACCTTGAGACGGAGCGGTGGGATGCCGACGTGCCCCTTGGGTCGTGAACCCGTTATGTAGATGATGCAACCGCCGCTCTTTTTCCGAAGCAAGATCGGACAGTCTCTTTGGCCCGGCCTGGCCGGTAGCCCGCATTCACAAGGTAGATCTTTCGGAAACCCGTTGTTGCCGTATTTTTCAGAAGCCAACTTTTCAGGAGCATTTACATGACGTTCTTTCATCTCGGTATCGACATCGCCAAAGCCAAACTGGACTGCGCCTTGCGCTTGCCCAACGGCAAGTTCCGCGGCAAGTGTCTGCCCAACACCCCAAAAGGCTTTGACGAGCTTGATCGCTGGCTTGGCCAACAGGGGGCGGAAACGCTTCACGTCTGCATGGAAGCCACCGGCATCTACTGGGAAGCCGTCGCCGAACATCTGGCGGTTGCCGGACATCGGGTCAGCGTGGTCAATCCTTTTCAAATCAAGTCCTTCGCCCAGTCCTGTCTGAGCCGCAGCAAGACCGATGCGGTCGATGCCCAACTCATCGCCCGCTTCTGCGCCGAACGCCAGCCTGAACCCTGGACAGCCCCTTCGGCCAGCGAATTGACCCTGAAGGCGTTGGTGCTGCGTCTGGATGCCCTGCACGCCATGCGTACTCAGGAGAGTAACCGGCTTGAGGTCTCCCGCGAGGCGGTTCGCGGCGGGATTGCCCAGCACCTCGACTGGCTCGATGAGCAGATCAAGACGTTGGTCAAAACCATTCGCCAGCACATCGACCACGACCCGGACATGAAGGGTAAGCGTGACCTGCTCGACTCC
>JAITNL010000008.1 GCA_031290495.1 Accumulibacter sp. | reverse complement strand
GTTACTCAGCCATTTGCATTCACTCGCAAAACAACCTGCACGCATCCAATCTTACTTCCAACATGAATCCATCCGCTACGCCGCATGAATGTCAGGTATTTTGTTGCCGGGTTAATAATAAAAGCACCAGCGCCAAAAAAGCGCGCGTGGTGGTGGTGACGATCGAATACGGGATCGGTTGAGGGTGAAATCACGCGCTCAGCGCACGACGAAAAAAGGCGGTTTTCACCGCCTTTTTCGTTTTTCGCATTCCCGCCTCTCCGGGAAGAATCGATACGCGCTTACCGTTTGGCGAGAATATCGCGGGTGTCGCGCGCGATAACCAATTCCTCGTTGGTCGGCACGACCAGCACCTTGACCGGCGAATCGGCGGTGGAAATCACGACTTCCGCGCCGCGCGCCTTGTTGGCTTCGGCATCCAGCTTGACGCCGAGCAGGGTCAGCCGCTCGACGACTGAAGCCCGGAAGACGAGGTCATTTTCCCCGATGCCGCCGGTGAACACGATGGCGTCGACACGCCCCAATTCCATCGCGTAAGCGCCGATGTATTTGAGCGCGCGGTGACGCAGCACGTCGATCGCCAGCTTGGCGCGGGCGTTTCCTTCGGCTGCGGCCTGGTGCAGATCGCGCATGTCTGAACCCACGCCGGAAATGCCTTGCAGGCCGGATTTTTTGTTCAGCGCGTTGTCGATGTCGGCAAACGACATATTGAAGTTGGCCGCGAGATAGGTCGGGATGCCGGCATCGACGTCGCCGCTGCGCGTGCCCATGACGATGCCCTCGAGCGGGGTCATGCCCATGCTGGTATCGAACGATTTGCCGTTCTTCACCGCGGTAAATGATGAGCCGTTACCCATGTGGCAGGTGATGCAGTTGAAGCGGTCACCGGCGATTCCGAGAATCTGCGCCGCGCGCTCGGCGACGAAGCGATGCGACGTACCATGGAAGCCGTAACGGCGCACGTGGTGTTTTTCGTACCACTCGTAGGGCAGCGCGTAGATGTAGGATTCCGGCGGCATGGTGGCGTGGAACGAGGTGTCGAACACGCCGACGTTGGGGACGCCGGGCAAGGCTTTTTGCATGGCCTCGATGCCGGTAATGTTGGGCGGATTGTGCAGCGGCGCGAGCGGAATATTTTCCTTCAGCGCAGCGATCACCGCTTCCGTGATCAGCACCGAACCGGAAAATTTTTCCGCGCCATGCACCACGCGGTGTCCGATGGCGGCGATGTCCGACAGGGATTTGATGACCCCGATTTGCGGGTCGACCAATTTGTTCAGGACTCTTTTGATCGCCGCTTCATGATTGGCGATATCGGTCGTTTCCTTGACTTTTTCGCCGTTGGCGGGCTCGTAGACCAGAACCGCGTCCTTGATGCCGATACGCTCTACCAAGCCCGCCGCCACACGGCGCTCATTGGACATGTCGAGCAACTGATACTTGAACGATGAACTGCCGCAATTCAATACGAAGACAAACATTATTTACTCCCTGAAATGACCAAGACAACGCGCTTGGCGATAAACGTTATTATCGCCGCGAACGCGATGAATTGGGCGTTTTTTGACGCCGTCGGTGATCGGAAAGAGATATTTGCGCGTTTTTCGCGCCAGCCTCCGCGACAATTACCGTGAATCGGCCTTGTGGATTTTCAGGCCGTCGCGTGTATTTCAGAGAAAATATCCGGCGGCGGCGACTTACATCTGTCCGGACCGCCTTGGCGTCCGCTCCTGCCGGGATGCGGCAGACTGCGGATGTGAGTTTACCTGCCCCCTGCGACAAACCTCACTCCGTACTTCAGAACAAGTGCGACTGCTCCGATTTCCTGTCTTCCCGCGCCGCTTTCCTGAAGGTGATTCCGGCGGACAAATCCAGGTATTCCGGACGTTCCGTACCGTCCAATAAACCGGAGACCGTCAGAATCTGGAGTTTTCGGAATTGTTTGCCGTTGGCTGCGCATTCGTAAAAACCGGCCCCGGCTGCTTCCTTCAGCATCGGCCCAGTCGGTTCCGCCAGCGTGACGAACAGGCCGATGGCCGCTTTCTCGCGTTCAACGACGTGCGCGAGATCGCGCACCATCGCCACGCTGACGCTGCCGCCGCCCTTGACCGAAACCACGATTTTCTTGTGCGCTTTCGGTTCGTCCTGAAAATAGATCAGGCCGTCGATGCCGCCGTCCGCACCCTTTTTGTGTCCTTGCCAGGGTTGCGCGTTGACCAGCGAGCACGCCCACCACTGGAATTGATATTTGTCTCGCGCCGCCAGATCGCGCGCGCCGGATAAATCCTTGGGCGTACCGTTGACTTCCAGTTCAATGCCGGGGAAGGCGTTTTTCAAGCGATTTTCGATCAGCGAAATAGCGAGATGCGTGATATCGATGCCAATCCAGCCGCGCCCGAGTTTTTGCGCGGCGTGTACAGCCGTGCCGCAACCGCAGAAAGGATCGAGAACTACGTCGCCTTCGCTACTGGAAGCCTGAACGATACGCTCCAGCAGAGCGAGCGGTTTTTGCGTAGGGTAGCCGAGGTATTCGGTATGACTGCCGTGCAGGTGCTCAATATCTTTCCAGTCATCCGTGACAGGTTGCCCCTGCATTTCATCAAGGAAGCGTTTTTCCTGGGGTACTGTTCCCGGTTTGGATTGATAGATTTTTCCTTCAGCGTATGCCTTTTCCATTCTTTCCTTTGTCCAGCGCCAAACCCTTGTTACGCCAAGGAATTCATAGGTCAGATTGGGACGGTTTTTGTTAGGGTTGGTAATGTCGCCCAGACGAAAACGTCTCCCGGATTCATCCTCATAACGATAAAATTTGGCGATGTATTCTGGGTCATATTCGCCATAGACCTTGAAGAATCTGGCGTTTTCGGATTTGCTGAAACGCAGGATGATGTCCCGGCAATTTGGAAAATTGACGGTGCTATGACTTTTCGGCTGCGACCGGAGCCATGAAATTTCATTCCGGTAATTTTCCTTGCCAAACACTGCGTCCAGCACGATTTTCAAATAATGGCTGGCTGTTGGGTCGCAGTGCAGATAGAGACTCCCGGTGGGCTTTAAAACGCGATGCAATTCCAGCAGACGATTCGCTATCATGACGAGATAGGCCATCATGTCGTTCTCGCCCAGAAAACGGCGCATGGACTGGATCATTTCGGCGACCTTGACGTTCTGTCCGCGCACGATTTCGTCAAACTCCACTTCCGCCTGATCCCCCCAATGCCATGAATCCTTGAAAGCGGTGATCTGTGCTTCGCTTTGCTCACCCTTGGGCGAAGCGAAAATGATGTTGTAATCCCGGTCGCTATTGAAGGGCGGATCGAGATAGATCAGATCGACGGATTCGTTCCCGACATGCTTACGTAGCACGTCGAGATTGTCGCCGTAATACAGGCTGTTTTGCATGGGCAGTCTCTCTTGCGAAAATAAAAAGGGGCAGCGACGTTTATGTTTTGAACGGAAGAAAGAATTACATGAAAGCATGGCAAGGAAAAAGTGAAACGACATTGCCCCCTTCAATCGTTACTAATTTTTTCAGAATAAGGGCGACTGCTCCGATTTCTTGTTTTCCCGCGCCGCTTTCTTGAAGGTGATTCCGATGGACAAATCCAGGTATTCCGGACGTTCCGTGCCGTCCAATAAACCGGAGACCGTCAGAATCTGGAGTTTCCGGTATTTTTTGCCGTTCGCCGCGCTTGCGTAAAAACCGGCGCTGGCCGCTTCCTTGAGCATCGGCCCGGTCGGCTCGGTCAGCGTGACGAACAGACCGATGGCGGCTTTCTCGCGTTCAACGACATGCGCGAGATCGCGCACCATCGCCACATTGACGTTGCCGCCGCCCTTGACCGAAACCACGATTTTCTTGTGCGCTTTCGGTTCGTCCTGAAAATAGATCAGGCCGTCGATGCCGCCGTCCGCGCCCTTTTTGTGTCCTTGCCAGGGTTGCGCGTTGACCAGCGAGCACGCCCACCACTGGAATTGATATTTGTCGCGCGCCGCCAGATCGCGCGCGCCGGACAAGTCCTTGGGTGTGCCGTGTACATCGAAACCGATGCCGGGAAAAGCGTCTTTCAGGCGTTTTTCGATCAATGCGATGGCAAGATGCGTGATGTCGATGCCGATCCAGCCGCGCCCGAGTTTTTGCGCGGCATAAACCGCCGTGCCGCAGCCGCAGAAGGGATCGAGAACGATATCGCCTGCGTTGCTGGAAGCCTGGATGATGCGCTCCAGCAGAGCAACGGGTTTTTGCGTGGGATAGCCCATCGATTCTTTACCCGAAGCTTGTTGTATGTCCGTCCAGCAATTGGTTACGGTTTTTCCTTTTGATTCGCTCAAATACTTTTTATACTGAGGAACAGCGCCGGGTTTTGCTTGAACAACAATCCCTTCTCGATACGCTTTTTCCATTCTTTCTTTTGTCCAGCGCCATACGCGGGTGATTCCCAAGAACTCGTAAGTCAGATTTGGGCGATTGTCATTGGGATTCAATAACGGCAGCAAACGGTATTGGCCGTTCTCGTCAGTGTAACGATAGGCAGATTCCACATATACCGGGTCATGCGTTTCGTATGGCTGACGATAGAAGTAGTCATTGGTTTTGGTATAGCGCAATAACGTATCGGTGCACGTTGGGAAATTTCTGCTGATGTGACTTTTCGGATTCGATCTTTTCCAGATAATTTCATTCCGGTAATTTTCCTTTCCAAACACGGCGTCCAGCACGATCTTCAAATAATGCGAGGCTGTCGAGTCGCAGTGCAGATAGAGACTCCCGGTCGGTTTCAACACGCGCCGCAACTCCAGCAGACGCCCGGCCATCATGACAAGATAGGCCATCATGTCGTTCTCGCCCAGAAAACGGCGCATCGACTGGATCATTTCGGCAACGCCCACGTTCTGCCCGCGCACGATGTCGTCAAACTCGCTTTCCGCTTGATCTCCCCACTGCCAGGAATCCTTGAAGGCGACAATCTGCGCTTCGCTTTGCTCGCCCTTGGGCGAATCGAAGAGGATGTTGTAATCCCGATCGCTGTTGAACGGCGGGTCGAGGTAAATCAGATCGACGGATTCATCCTTGACGTGCTCGCGCAGCACATCGAGATTGTCGCCGTAATACAGGCTGTTTGGCATGAGTTTCTCTCTTGTGATGTTGTCGCGGATTGTCCGGTTTTAGCGGCGGACGCCCTCCGGCAACAGATACGGAATCCGGACGCCCGGCTCGTCTTCCGGAAAATCCCGGGTGTTGCGCGAGACCAGCAGCAAAGAGTGGACTTGGGCCGTCGACCAGATAATCGCGTCGGGCAGTCGAATGCGCCTCTCCCTTCTGATCGCGACGGCGCGTTCGGCAACGGCGTCATCCAACCCGATCGCTTCGAAGGTACGCAGCCACGTTCTCAACGCCACCTCTTCCCCCGGCTTGGCGCCTGCCAGAATTTCCATCCAGGTGATTGTGCTGATGGCCCGCCGCGCGTAGCGGGACAGCTCTTTGTCCGCCGCATCGATTCCGCCCAGATAGTCGATCAGAATGTTCGTGTCGAAGAGCGTCTTTACCATTCGGAACGAATCTCCCGCTGATACTCCAGGCCGTCGATTTTCCGGTCTTTCCACAGACCAAAAACCTGGGTTCCGGGCACCTGTCTGCGCTGGGCAACGTATGCCTCGATGGCCTGACGGATAACCGCCGCGCGCGACCGCCGCTCGACTTCCGCCAGCGCCGCCAGTTCCTCCACCTGGGTATCGGGCAGGTCAATCAGGATTCGGCTCATACGGTCGTCCTCCAATGAATATATATGAATCGTATATCATCGAGAAGGATCGACGCAAGCGGGAAACGCGAGACCTTGCTCCAATCGCGCGGCAATGGCATGATTCAATAGCGTTTTTTGGGATCGGCAAGGTAAAAAAACAACTACATTTAGCGTTTTTCTTGCGCTATACCACTAAATGTAGTAGCTTTGGCGTTTTCCCGATTTCTCGCTTGAGCAACAAGAAAGGCCATCCATGAGTCAGAACACACAGCAGCTTTCCCTGGACGCTATCGCGGAAGTTCCCGAAATCGCGCCGTTGGCGGGACAGGAAATTTCCACCGAAGTCCTCCTCGAAAAATACGCCAAGGGGCCGGAAACCAACGTGCACGATGTGCGCCGCCGCGTCGCCCGGGCGCTGGCCGTGGGCGAGGACGAAAAACATCGCGCGAAATGGGAAGAGCGTTTTCTGTGGGCGCAGGAAAACGGCTTCGTTCCGGCCGGCCGGATCAATTCCGCCGCCGGCACTACCTTGTCGGCCACGCTGATCAACTGTTTCGTGCAGCCGGTGGGCGATTCCATCGTCGAAATCGTCGATGGCCGACCGGGGATTTACAGCGCCTTGGCGGAGGCGGCCGAGACCATGCGGCGCGGCGGCGGCGTGGGTTACGACTTTTCCTCGATCCGCCCGCACGGCGCGCAGGTCAAGGGAACGCAGTCGCGCGCTTCGGGGCCGGTCTCGTACATGCGCGTATTCGATCGCTCCTGCGAAACGGTCGAATCCGCCGGGGCGCGCCGGGGCGCGCAGATGGGCGTGTTGCGCTGCGACCATCCGGACATAGAACTGTTCATCCACGCCAAGGACCGGGGCGATCTCTCCAACTTCAACATTTCCATCGCCGTCACCGACGATTTCATGAGAGCGGTGGATGGCGACGGCGAAGTCGAGCTGATCCATCGTGCCGAACCCAACGCGGAGATGAGGCTTGGCGGCGCATATCAGCGCGACGATGGTTTGTGGGTCTACCGCAAGATGCGCGCGCGCGAGCTGTGGGATCAGGTGATGAAATCGACCTACGACCACGCCGAGCCGGGCATCCTGTTCCTCGACCGCATGAACAAGGACAACAATCTTTACTACTGCGAAGTCATCGAGGCCACCAACCCCTGCGCCGAACAACCGCTACCGCCGTATGGCTGCTGCTGTCTCGGTTCGATCAACCTGACGCTGTTCGTGCGCCATGCCTTTTCCAACCAGGCCGAATTTGACTTTGCCGCTTTCGGCGAGGTGGTCAAGGTCTCCCAGCGCATGCTCGACAATGTGCTCGACGTGACCGCCTGGCCGCTCGAACGCCAGCGCGAGGAAGCCGCCAACAAGCGGCGCGTGGGCTTGGGTTTCACCGGCCTCGGCGACGCGCTGTGCATGCTCGGCCTGCGTTACGACAGACCGGAAGCCGCCGCGATGGCTGCCCAAATTTCCGAGCGCATGCGCGACGCCGCCTACCTCGCCTCGGTCGAACTGGCCAGGGAGCGCGGCGCTTTTCCCCTGTTCAACGCCGAGCTGTACCTGTCCGGCGGCAACTTCGCCTCGCGCCTGCCGTCCGGGATCAAGGCGGAGATTCGCCAGCACGGCATCCGTAACTCACACCTGCTGTCCATCGCGCCGACCGGCACCATCTCACTGGCCTTCGCCGACAACGCCAGCAACGGCATCGAACCGCCCTTCTCCTGGACCTACAGCCGGAAAAAACGCATGGCCGACGGCACCCTCAAGGAATACGCGGTCGAGGATTACGCCTG
>JAITNL010000202.1 GCA_031290495.1 Accumulibacter sp. | reverse complement strand
ATCTTTCATACCATATGCGGTGGTTGCTCAGTCCATGCAACACTATATATTGTGGTGAAAAGGCAACGTATTGATAAAAGTGTTGATATCAATACTTTTTGAGACTATCACCAAAAAAGTCCCCGCACAGTGACATTCTTTTTTATTGGCTGGATGCGCCGCTCAATCGAAGTAAGCGCGCGCGGCGTGGAAGCGTTGGGCGAAATAGCGTGACTTCATCGACTCGATGCGCACGCGTCCGTTGGTCGATGGCGCGTGAATGAAGCGGTCGTCGCCGATGTAGATGCCGACGTGAGAAAAAGGCGCGTTGCGCGTATTGAAAAACACCAGGTCGCCAGGACGCAGCTCCTTGCGGTTGATCGAGCGGCCCCGCCGCGCGATGGTCGCCGCGCTGCCGTCGAGTTTCATTCCGGCGGCCTGTTTGAAAACGTAAGTCACCATGCCACTGCAATCGAGACCAGCTTCGGGATTTTTGCCGCCGAACCGATAACCTACGTCGATCAGCCCCAGGGCGTACAAAATGATCTCCCGCCCCAACCCGGAAGCCGGCGGACGCCTCGCCGCCGCCGGTTCGGGTTTCGGTGCCGTGGGGACGATGCCGCAAGCGGCGAGCAGAAACGCCAGCGCGCACACGGCGAAGATCGGCAGTTTCCTCATGCGGTTCAGCGCCTGTTAAAGAAAGTTCCCCGGCGAGCCGGGGCTGGTTTTACAGTCCGAGCAGTTTGGCATGTACTTTGATCACAACTTTGCGGATCGTTCCCTTCTCCTTGACGGCCAGCCGGGGACGATGCAGTTCCCTGGGCAGGAACACCAGGTAATCGCCAGGCGCGGCGTCGATGAAACACTCGCCGGCGGGAGGCGGATAGAAAGCCACATCGTCGGTCGCGTATTGGTCTTGCGTGGGCGCCAGGTCGGGCTGCGGCAGAGCGAAGCCAAAGCGTTCGCCGGCACTGACCGGGATTTGAATGTCGGCGTACTTCAGATGCGCCTCGGCGCGGGTTTCCGCCAGCGTCAGCAGTTCGACCTCCTGGATCGAATAGAACAGCGTATCGCCTTCGATCGCGTAGCGGCCTGGTGCCATCGCGCCAAGGTCGACCTTTTGCAGCGCTTCCAGCGCCCGAACAACCGCGTCAGGCAAAAGGCTCCGCTGCGCCGCTGCATCGGAAATGCGGCCTAACATCATGACAGACTCCTTGATGTGGTTATTGAAAGCGCGCCATCAACATGACCGGCGCGCGCCGTGATTATCCCCTGAAACGGAAGCTACCGCGCTCGTCCGGTTCTCTGTGCATACAGCGTCGCCCCGGCGCGAACGGCGACAGGCTGGTTGAAATACAGTCCTGAAGTCCGGGGGGGGGGCGTTTTGAGATAGGATGCCAACCCCTTCCAGAACACGCCATACACGACGTGACAGATACGCGAACTGATTCGACGCCTTCACTGGAGTAAAAAATTCTCTGATTTCGCAGGCCGCAAAATATTTTGGTTTAGAATGAGGGACTGTTTCATGATTATTGCGGCTTGATGGATCCTTTGAGAAATTCCATTTCCGCGCGCGGTTCCACAACATGAATGAAAAACTCAACTCCGGCAGCGACAAAACCCAGAGTATCGTCCGGCGCTTGATACCGTACAGCGCGTCAATCGGTTTCGGCGCCGCACGCCACGCCGGGGAGCGGACGTCGTGAGCGATACCGTGCGGCGCTTTCTGTTCGACGATCTCGATATTCGCGGTGCCGTGGTGCGCCTCGACGCTGTCTGGCAAAAGCTGATGGCCGGGCGCGCTTATCCCGCGCCGGTCGTCGATCTGCTGGGGCAGATGACCGCGACGACCGTGTTGCTGGCCGACAATCTCAAACAGCCAGGCCGGCTGACCGTCCAGGCGCGTGGCAGCGGGCCGGTGTCGCAGTTGGTGATCGATTGCAACGAGCAATTGAACCTGCGCTGCATGGCGCATCACGCCGAAAGAATTGCCTCGATGCCGACGGTGGGTCTGCTCGGGCGAGGCCAGCTGCAACTGGCGCTGGATACGGCCGAGCGGCGCGAGCCTTATCAGAGCGTCGTGCCGTTCGAAGGCGAGACAATCGCCGAAATCTTTGAACATTATCTGCAAAGCTCCGAGCAACTGGCGTCGCGCTTTTTTCTCGCCGCGTCGCCTGCTTCCGCCGTGGGTCTGTATGTGCAGAAAATGCCCTCCACCGACCAGCGCGATCAGGACGGCTGGACGCGCGTCGAGGCTTTGGCCGCGACCGTCACGCGCGAAGAACAGCTCGGCCTGACCGATGATGAATTGCTGACTCGCCTGTTTCACCAGGAAACCGTGCGTGTATTCGACGCCCGCGCGGTCAGTAACGACTACCCGCCCGCCCCGGACAAGGTGCGCACCATGTTGCTGACCCTTGGACGCGAGGATGTTTACGCCAATCTCAGGGAAAACAGCGTCATCGTCGTGCATGACGAATTGAGCAATCACGAATATCGCTTCACCGCGCAGGACATCGACCAACTGTTCAGCCACACCCCGGAAACGTCAAAATCGGTGCATTGAAATACTTTCCTTTTCGTAAGCTCTTGTTTTTATGTCGAAGCTGTTGAATGTCCGTTGCCGTTATTCAATCCTCTGTCATCATTCTTGAGAATTGCCGTTACCAACCTGTCAGGAGAACGCGTTGAACAAGAAATACATCATTCCCGCCGTCGTGGTGGTGGTGGCCGTGCTGGCCGCCGGATATCCGGTATCGTCCTGGTTTCTCGGCCAACGGGTCGAGGCGGCGCACGGAAAACTCGACGAGAAATTGGCGGCGCTGCCTTTCGTCAAACTGGTTCGCCACGATTACCGGCGCGGCGTGTTTGGTGCCGACGAAACAATCGACCTCGAGATTTCCGCCGCGCTGTTCCACCGCGCCCCGCCGAAAACGGCGGAATCCCCGGAAGAAGCACGGCAAGAACCGGCGGCGGCGTCCGTGCCCTTGCGTCTGACCCTCAAGACCGCCATCCGGCACGGTCCTTGGCTGGACGGCGCTTTTGCCGCCGCCAGCGGTACGAGCGTCATCGAGTTCAACGAAGCGATCCAGCAAAAAGTGCTGGAAGCCTTCGGCGGCAAACCGCCCGCCGAGATACGCACGGTGTACGATTTTGACGGCGGCGGGCGTTCCACGATGACCAGTCCGGCGTTCAAAACCACGCTGCCTGCCCCCGGCGCAACGGAGGACGCTCCGATTACGCTGTCGGGCGAAGGGCTGGAAATGGCCGTCGAGTTCACCAAGGGCTTGGCCAGATATTCGTTGCGCGGCATCCTCCCGCGCTTTGAACTGACCCAGTCTGACGGCCCAAGGGTGACGCTGACCAAGCTCAACGTCGAAGCCGACGCGGAACGCCTGTTTTCCGACGAGCCGATGTTTTACGTCGGCGCGCAAAAAATTTCGGTCGCCAGAATGGAAATCGATCCGGACCAGAGCAGCGCGGAACAGCCGAAGCCGCCCAAAGTGTCGCTCAAGGAAATCAGGTACGACGTGCGGACGCTGGCGTCCGGCGAGTTCATCGACATGATCGCGCAAACCGGCGCGACCGGACTTCTGGTCGGCGAACAGGACTACGGCCCGGTCGCTTACGACTTTTCCATGAAGCACCTGCGCGCCCGCGAGCTGACGGCGCTCAACCGCGAAATCATGGCGCTGTACGCGAAGCCGGAAGTATTGCAGGATACCAAACGGCTGTTGCGGGCGCTGGCGCCGATGAAGGGCAAATTCATCGCCTTGTTGCTCGACGATCCGGTTTTGTCGATTGACCGTATCGCTTTTCGTCTGCCCGATGGAGACGCGAAGCTCAATCTCAGTCTCAGACTGGTCGATGCCAAGACCGGGGATTTCACCAATCCGTTGGCGAACCTGATCCTGCTCGGAAAACTCGACGCCACCGCCGAACTTTCCATACCGGTCTCGCTGATAAAAACGCTGTCCCGAATCGGCGGCGACGAGGATGAAGAGTATGAAGATGAGGAAGGCGCGGGGCGCGACGCGGCCACCGAAGCCTTGATCGCCCGTCTCGTCCAACAAGGCTATGTCACCGACAACAACGGCATCCTCGCCAGCCGAATCGTGTTCAGTGAAGGCAAACTGCGGGTCAATGACAAGCCATTCAACCCGATGTCCATGATGCGCTAGGGCTGCCTTGAAAAACAGGGAGTAAATAACGGGGGCTGCCCGCGCGGAAGTGAAAAATTGGAAACCTGTTCAACCCAAGGGTTGAGAAGGTTTCCGCATGGGCGGATTTCCGTCAATCCCGTCGGTTCTTACGTTTCCGTCGTTCTCGCCAAATGATTTCGGCATTGAAAACCGCTGACAAGCGTGTCCCAAGCCGGACATTTATCCTTGGGTTTCGCCACACCGACGCGATCTTTCAGCGTGTCGAATATTTTTACATTTCGGGTTTGTGGATTCTCCCCGAAAGCTCTGGTTTTCTGAAAATTAAAATTTATAAATAACGGCTTAGAAAAATTTCACGCAGATTGGCATGAAATATGCTTGGTTCGTGCGTCACGATGATCGCCGCATCATTACCGCAACGGCAATTCAGAGAGGAGAATTACAATGAAACTTTCCAAAATATTCATGACAGCGGTTGCCGCCGCTTTGTTCTCCGGTTCTGTCGTGGCGGCTGGAGACGGTATTGATTTCAAGGTGGACGAGGGCACAATTTTCAACTTGCCCGCCGATACTTTCACCGCTGATTCGTTCAATTTTCAGTGGAACGCGACGGCTGCACAGAACTCGGACGGCATACTGGATTACAGCGCTGGCGATACGTTCAAAGAGGTTGGAAGTTTTTACGTGACCTCTTTTGACTTGAATAACAAACCGGTATGGGGAACTGGCATCAACAATTTGTATGGAATTATCGGAACCTTCGAAGCAGAAGGTTTGTCGGGATTGTTTGTAGGCC
Source organism: Accumulibacter sp. (assembly GCA_031290495.1). Lineage (GTDB taxonomy): Bacteria > Pseudomonadota > Gammaproteobacteria > Burkholderiales > Rhodocyclaceae > Propionivibrio. The sequence goes on along the minus strand of JAITNL010000202.1, from coordinate 9,721 downwards.
CAGACGGGCCTGGAGTCAATGCGAAATTCTCCAGTTTCAACCTCACTCTTGCGCTTGATCTTGATGGCGACGGTATTGGCGATATTGTTCTTGGGAATGCGAGCTTATTGTTTGGCGACACAAATATGACACCTGACAGTAAATCGAAAGGGGATTACCATGTCATTTTGGAACTCATCGCCACCGCCGATGGTGAAAAGTTTTTCATTGACCCCAAGCCATTCATTCTGGAACTTGATGTAACGGGGGTTTTATCGGCTATCACGGACAATGGCACGGGTGTTGCGTTCAGTAACTTTTCACAAGCAGGTTCCGGTGACGCGTGGGTGAAGAACTTGGCGGTGCCTGAACCCATGTCGCTGGCGCTTTTTGCTATTGGTCTGCTGGGCTTGGGTTTATCGCGTCGCCGCCGCTGAACAGACGCATTGAATAAAAAAACCGTCCGGTTCCTGCCGGACGGTTTTTTTCGACCTGTCAAAAAAATCACTCCAGATAATGCAAGCGCTCAAGAACCGATCTTGAGCAGTGCCTCAACCGCGCCAACCAATCCTCTGCCGGCGGCTTCGCACATGTCCAGCACGCGCTCGAATCCGGCCGCGTTGCCGTAGTACGGATCGGGAATTTCTTCTTCTCCGGTCTTCGGTGCGAAGTCGATGAAAAGCCCCAGCTTGTCATGCAAATGGGATTGGCATTCATGACGCAGAAATTTGAGGTTCTGGTGGTCCATCGCCAGAATCCGGTCGAAGCGAATGAAATCCTCTTCGATCAGCCGTCTGGAGCGCAAACCGTCAAGATTATAGGCGCGTCTCGCCGCCGCCTTGCGCATCCGTGGATCCGGACGTTCTCCGTTGTCATAAACATGAGTGCCAGCCGAATCGACTTCCAGAAAGCGCGATAGTCCCGCTTTCTCCGCCTGGGATCGGACAATGGCTTCGGCGGCTGGCGAACGGCATACATTGCCCATGCAAACAAATAAGATTTTGTATTTTTTCATCCGTCATGGAAATGTGGAAAAATCAACGCGCCAGCCCCAATCGCTTCAAGGTGGCGTGAATCCCGGCCGCCATTTGCCGATAACCGGCCGCGTTGGGGTGAATCTTGTCGGCGCACAGTTCTGGCCGCGACAAAATATCGGAAAAAACGTCGGCAATGACAGGAACGCCTTCTTCCTTGCCGAGTTCGCCATAGATCGCGGAATCACTCGCTTTCCCGGCCAGCGAGGCCAGCAGCGATAACTCCGGAACGCCGACCAGGACCACCTGCGCGCCAGCGGAACGCGCGGCGGCAACAAGGGCTTTCAAATCCTGTTTTACGGCGTCCGGCGGACGCCGACGCAAAAAATCATTGCCACCAATCTCGATGATGACCAGCTCTGGCTGGTGTTCATCGAGCAGCGTCCCGATACGTGCTCTGCCCGCTTCGGCAGTATCGCCCGGCACGCCGGCATTGACGATTTGCCAGCCGGTCAAACCGCCGAGCAGCGTTGGCCAATCCTCTCCGGCGCTCGCGCCAGTGCCATACGTAACGCTGTCGCCAAAAGCCAAAACCCGGCTGCCCGACGAAAACGCGCTGAACTTTTGGCGTTTTCCACAGGCGGCGAGTGCCATTCCCAAAATTCCAAACAGTACAAAATCACGGCGTTTCATATTGCTTCTCCTGTTGCTGGTTCATTTTACCATGTGCGCGAAAAGCCCCGTCCTGCATGGCGGGAATGAATAGCGCGGACGGCGCGCCGCTTCGCTGGGGCACCGCGTCTTGGCCTGTGGAGAGAACGCGCGGTCAGGCGTCTCGGTGAAGCAGGAACCCACCGCAGCGATCTGGACGGGTAAAACCCGTTCAGACGCCTTAGGAATCCCCTGCCTTCAGGCAGGCGGGATGTCAATTTCCGGCCCGAAATCAGTTCCGCGTTCTGGCGCGTCCTGGCAAACGCAACAGACTCGTCAGTTCCCGCCCTTCGAGCAGACGGACACGGTGCTTTCCGATATAGCCGCGCGCGTTGTCGGTCACGCCGTCGAGCGCGACATAGATGGCGTCATGGGCGTTTTCCGCGTCGCGCTGTTTATCCAGCTCGCGCAACGGCTCGATGCCGTGACTGGCCGCTTTCCAGCGCTTGCAGCAGAGCAGCGTGATTTTGCCCATCTTGACCAATTTGAAATCCGCCGCTCCGGTAAGGCGTGTTACCGAGCAGCCCTCGCGCCGATACGCCTGTTCCATCAGTGCGGAAAATTCCCGCCAGGACATCGCCCTGATGGCATCGACGGTCGCCGCCACGCGGCCTGCGCCAGGAAGTTTGGCTTGTTTCCACACGACGCAGCCGCCGATGACGAGGAACGGCAGTGCGAGCGACGAGGCGTGAATGACATAGGCAGCGGGAACAAAGAGCTGGACGAGCAGCAGCAAGGCGGCCGCGACGGCAAAACTGATCCACCAATGGGAACGCAGCAGAATGGCGAACAGTGAATTTTCGGAGATTTTGAAGCGCACGTTGGAATCTTTCAAAAAATGGGGCACCGAATCGGCGTCTGCTGACGCTCCAGACGAGCCATGCCGGGACAAAGCGGAAATGGAGAAAAAACGAAGTTTACACGACGTGAATGAGCAAACGTGTCCGAACGTCCATTTTCACCACACGCCGACGGCGGCGAAGCTGGCCGAGGGCATTCGCGAAATGCGGTTCGACGGGATGTGGCATTTCATCGGGTCAATAAAAACAAACTTTGGATCGTCAAAGCCGTTGAGAATCCGGAGGGCTGTCATCCTGTTCGACGAATTCCGGCAACTGGCTCATGGTGTCCATATAAGCGACGCTTTCGGATTTTTAACATCTGTTCCTTGCTGCTGCCATATGCCTGTAGATTTCTTTACATCCATCTGCTCCGAGGCGCTCAAACCGAATGCAATTCCTCGCGGATCACGCGCCGCAGATCGGCTTCCAGCCGCCCGGTTTCAATCACCCGACGCAAAGTGTCGTTGATCAGCGTCTGGTATCCGCGTTTACCGGCCAGCGTCTTGAAATGCTCGACAATCGGAGCGTCGAGCATGATGTTGATGCGCCGCTTGCCGACGCGGGCGCGCACCGCCGTCTGCCAATCGGCGCGGCTGACTTCCTTCAAGCCCACCCGATACCGGGCGCGCTCAAAATCGGCGGGCGTGAGCCGAGGCGCGTCGTCGTCAGAAATATCCGGCATTTTGGTAGTAGAGGTCTGTTTCATCGCTGTCCGCCTGACGCATCGAAATAACGCGGATTTCCTCGTCCGATTCGACATGAACGATCAGCACGACCAGGAAATCCAGCAGGCCGATGCCGATCATGCGCTGCTCGCCATAGTCTTTCCGGGCGTCCTCCATCAACACCATCGGGCTGACGAAAACCCGTTCCGCGTCAGCGAAATCCAGCCCGTGTTTTACCAGATTGGCGTGGCGTTTGGTTTCGTCCCATGTGCAGCGCATCGCTTGAATTATACACATGACAATGCAGATAATGAAACCTTGCTCTCCCACAAGCACATGTAAGGGCCAGGGGCGCGCTTTTGCGGAAAATAACGCGGTTTACAACGCCAGCCTGGCCGCCCGTCTCGCGGACAGCCGGTAATGCTGCCAGGCGCACGCCGCGCCGACCGCCGACAGGCAGGCCATGCCGATCGACAGCGTCAAGGCCGAACCCCAGGCCAGCGGGGCGATCACCCCGGTGAGCACAACGTTGCACATCGATTGCAGGAACATCTGGCACGACGCGGCCATGCCGCGCTGTTCCGGAAATTCGTCGAGCGCGAGCAGCGTCAGGCTGGGCATTGCCAGCGAATTGCCGATGTTGTAGAGCAGAATGTGCAGCACGGCCCAAGGCAGACTGGGCGGGGCGAGCAGATTGAGCGCGAGGTTGCCGAGCACCGCGAGGCCCATCAATTGATAGCCGCGCAGAATCGTCCGTTGCGGCGAGAGTTTGCCGGCCAGCCGTCCCGACCACCAGGCCCCGATCAGCAGACCGAGCATCCCCGGACCGAACAACCACAGGAAGCCGGTTTCCGCGACGCCGAGATGGCGCATCAGGAACATCGGCGCCGACATGATGTAGAGGAGGTAGCCGGCAAAACTGAAGGCCGTACTGCCGCAGGCGGCCATGAAGATCGGCGAAGTCAGGACTTTCCAGTACGTTTTGCCCAGATAGACCGGGCGTAATGACTGGCGTCGCGCCACCGGGAGGGTTTCCGGCAGCCATTTCCAGCAGCTGGCGGACAGCGCGATGCCCAGCAGGACCATGAGCACGAAGATCGAACGCCAGCCGAACAGGTTCTGCAATTGGCCGCCAACGACCGGAGCGAGCGTGGGGGCGACGGCAAACAGCATGGCGGTGTGCGACATGATGCGCTGCGCCTGCGCCCCGTGAAATACGTCGCGGATGATGGCCCGGCCGACGACGACACTGGCGCAGGCCGCGAAGCCCTGCAAACCGCGCAGCAGCCAGAGATCCCCGATGCTCGCGGCGAGCGCGCAGCCGAGCGAGGACAAGGTATAAAGCGCCAGCGTCACCAGGATGATCTTGCGGCGGCCGAGCGCGTCCGAGATCGCGCCATACCACAGCGACATGATCGAGAACATGAACAGATACGAGGTCAGCGTCTGCTGAACTTCTGCCGCCGAGGCATGAAACGTGTCGGCGATGTCATGTACCGCCGGCAGATAGGTGTCGACGGCGAAAGAGCCGATGGTGCCCAGGGCGGCGATCAGGCAAATGATTTTCCACTCGGCTTTTCTGGCCGTTTGCTTTGTTGCGGACGGCATTTCTAATCCTTGGTGAAACGGCGATATTGGATGGCTTCGGCGATGTGCGCGGAACGCACGGCGTCGCTGCCGGCCAGATCGGCGATGCTGCGCGCGACGCGCAAGACCCGGTGGTAGGCGCGCGCGGAAAGGTTGAGGCGGGTCACGGCGTTCTTCAGCAGCGCCGCTCCGTTTGCGTCGGGCAGGCAATGGGCGTCGGTTTCGCGCGGCTCCAGCCAGGCGTTCGGCTTGCCCTGCCGCTCAAGCTGGCGGTTGAATGCCGCGACGACACGCGCGCGCACCACGGCGGACGGTTCACCGGAAGGCGCGCCTTGCAGCGCTTCGGGCGGGAGCGCCGGAACTTCGATTTGCAGGTCGATGCGATCGAGCAGGGGGCCGGAGATTTTTCCCCGGTAACGGGCAATCTGATCGGGCGTGCAGCGGCAACGGCCACGCGGGTCGCCGAGATGTCCGCACGGACACGGGTTCATCGCGGCGATCAGTTGAAATTGCGCCGGAAAATCGGCCTGCCGCGCGGCGCGGGAGATATGTATCCGGCCACTTTCCATCGGCTCGCGCAAGGCTTCGAGTACGCGCCGGTCAAATTCCGGAAACTCGTCGAGAAACAGTACGCCACGATGCGCCAGCGAGATTTCGCCGGGACGCGGAATGCTGCCGCCGCCGACCAGCGCGGCGGTGGACGCCGTGTGATGCGGCGAACGATAAGGGTGACAACCGAATCGTTCCGGCCTGAATTGGCCGGTCAATGACAGCACCGCCGCCGACTCCAGCGCGGCTTCCTGCGTCATCGGCGGCAACAGGCCGGGGAGGCGGCTGGCGAGCATCGACTTGCCGGTGCCGGGCGGACCGGCGAGCAGGAGCGAATGATTTCCGGCGGCGGCGATTTCCAGCGCCCGTTTGGCTTGCGCCTGACCGCGCACCTCGGCGAGATCGGGCGGCGGGACGACCGGGCAGTCTGCGCGATCCGCCGCTGTACAGCTTGCCAGTGTGCCCTGGCCGGTCAGATGGGCGCACACCTCGAGCAGCGTGTCGGCGGCCAGGATGCGCGCGTTATGCGCCAGCGCCGCTTCCTTGGCGCTCTCGCGCGGCAGCACGAATTCGACATCGCGTTTGCCGGCGGCCAACACCATGGCCAGCGCGCCGCGGATTGGCCGCAGTTGGCCGGAGAGGGAGAGTTCGCCGGCGAACTCGCAGGCGTCGAGCGCTTTGGCCGGTATCTGATTCGAGGCGGCGAGAATGCCGAGCGCGATGGGCAGGTCGAAACGTCCGGATTCCTTGGGCAGGTCGGCGGGGGCCAGATTGACGGTGATGCGCCGGGCGGGAAATTCAAATCCTGAATTTTGCAACGCCGCCCGAACCCGGTCGCCCGCCTCCTTGACTTCCGTATCCGGCAGGCCGACCAGCGTGATTCTGGGCAAGCCGCCGGACAGATGCACTTCGACGGCGACCGGCGGCGCGCCCAGGCCGTCGAGACCCCGGCTATTGACGATGGCAAGCGGCATGGCGGGGCGGTCGGAGAAAAGAATTACTCAGGGAGTTCCTCGGCGCTGGGCGCGGCGTTGTTCGATTCGGCGGGATTTTCCAGGCGCGCGACGCGTTCTTCCAGCGCGTCGAGTTTTTCGCGCGTGCGTTGCAGGACGCGCGCCTGGATGTCGAATTCTTCCCGGTTGATCAGGTCGAGTTTGGCAAAGAATCCGGCAAGCAGGGCGCGCGCGTTTTTCTCAATGTCGGCGGCGGGACTGGCGGCGATCAGCGCGCTCAGGCGAGCGCTGAATTCTTCAAAGATTCTGGGGTCGGGCATGGCGGCGATCCTCCGAAAAGGGGCTTGAGTTTATCACAGCGCTTGGCCGGTCATGGACGCGCCGTGGAGCGACAGAAGCGAAGCGTCGAAGGCGCTGCGTTGAATACCGCCGCCCCGCTTCGCGCACTCGGTATGCAACGTCGCCGCGCGCAGTGGCGGCGCGAGAACGCTCAAAAGAGTTGTCCCGTCCGTCCGGCAACGGCTCCGCAAAAAAACATGACAAACACTCGTGACATGAAACTTCAGCGTGGTTGACAACTTTGTGTCACAACACTATGATCGCCAACAAGTTTTCATACCCAGCACTGGATTGACTTTTTTATTGAATCGTAGAAAATGACACTCTCACAAACTGTTACAAAAAAGGCGTGAAAGAAAGGCAATGGGTATTGACTTTTCCAAAACAGCGCTGATAATTTTTAGCAAGCAAGCAAGCAAGCAAGCAAGCAAGCAAGCAAGCTAAAGCCTGAATTTCCCGGTTTTCCCGCTCGCCAGCTTGGCGGCGGTTTTTTTCTCCCATCCATTCTTTCTTCCCTTCTCCGATCTCCTGCCGTCTCCTTTCGGGCGCGGACATCTCCAGACGCCGATTTTCCTTCGCCTTTCCGGCGTTCGCCGCTTTTTTGCGCCATTGCCGGAGTTCTCTCCTGTTTCGCGCTCGCGGCACCGGCGGCTGTAGTTACCGACGAAAGCACATTGCGCACTGAGCTGACCACCGCTACCGGTACCGTGACCTTCGCCAATGGTGTGATGGTTACTTTGACCAACAGCGCCGTAATCAGTCCATCAGTCTCCGGCGCTATTTTTCTGCAAGGCAACGGTAGCGCTGTTGACGTCAGCGCCATCTACAACCCCGGCAACCCCGGCAACCCCGGCAACCCCGCCTGGGACAATAAAAATACGCCCGGTTATTTCGCTGCTGGCGGCGCTTTTCAAACGCTGGTAAATGAGGCCGTCAACGCTTCCACCTCCACCATTATCACCATGAGCGGTGCTGCCAGAGCCAACGCGGTCATAAGTGATGCCCGCAATGGATCGGTGAATGGATCGGCGGTGAGTTATGAAGGTTTGCAATTCACAGGGTTTACCAGAACCAGCAACGCCAGAATTACTGGGATGGTGGGTGCCTCCAATGAATCCAGCATTTACGCCTCTGTCGGGACTATTTCAAACAGTATCTTCCGCGATAACGTGGTCACGACTACGGGGGGAACACTCAGACATATCTATGGCGGCGGGTTGGTGGGGGCTTTCAGCCAAACCGGTGGTGCCTCCGTCGCGGCTATTTCAAACAGCGTCTTCAACAATAACAGGGTCACGTCAAGCGACCACATCGGCGGCGGCGGGATAGTGGGGGCTTTCGGCTATAGCAGTGCCGCCGCTGTTGGGGCTATCTCAGCCAGCATCTTCAGCGGCAACACAATCACGGCGGCAAACCTCATCTGGGGCGGCGGGGTGGTTGGGTTGAACACCAACACTTCCTGGCTCACCTTGGCGGACATCTCAACCAGCATCTTCAGCAACAATACGGTAAGCACGTCGGATATACGAGGCGGGGGCATCGTCGGTCTGAGAGCCGCAACTACCGCCGTCATGGGTGCTATCTCAAAGAGCATCTTCAGCGGTAACAAGGTCACGATCAGCAGCATCTATGGCGGCGGGGTAGCGGGGACGTACGGCAGCACCGCCAGCGTTGGAGCTATCTCGAAAAGCGTCTTCAGCGACAATACGGTCACGGCGAGCAACAACCTCTATGGCGGCGGGGTGGTGGGGGCGTACGGTACCACCACCGCCCACGTCGGGGATATTTCAGAGAGTTTCTTCACCCGCAACATCATCAAGGCGACCTCCAGCGTTCTCTGGGGCGGTCTGATTTATACCGCTGACGACCTGAACATTCTCAACTCCACTTTTACCGATAACACCTTTACCTCTGGCACCACTTTTGGCGGTACGGTGAGCATCGATGTCAGCAAGAAGGGAACAATCAGCGGTGACGAGAACACCCACACCGTCACCCTCGCCGCTACAAACGGGGGCACGACCCTCTTCCAGAACAACGTCGCCAACACCTCGACGAACAATTCGCTGGCTTTCGTCAATCTCTACACCCCCAATCCCACCACCCCCAACACTTTCGCCACTAAAGCCGTCCTGAACATCGACGCCGCGTCCGACGGCACGGTGGATCTCTACGATCCGATCAAGGTTGATCTGAACAACAGCCAGACCTTCAACATGAACGTAAACGGCGCAGGCGATTTTCTCTGGGGTGGTACGACGAATAGCATCACCAGCGCAACCGGCGCGATCACCCTGAACGCCGGCAAAACCACCCTACTCCCCGGTTTTGTACTGACCGCTTCCAACCACGCCGTGAAGGTCAACAACAACGCCACCCTTTACATTGAGGGCACAAGCACCCTGAACGTGCCCAGCGTCACCGTCGCCAACGGCGGCATACTGGAAATCGCCAGCACGGGCTGCTTTACCACCAGCGGCACGGACTGCTTGATCACCAGCGCGGACGCCACCAGCGGCACACTCACCGTCGCCGACGGCGCGACCGTCAGCCTGACCCCCGGCAATACCCCGGTAATCAAAGCCAACAGCGCCACGATCAACGCCTCCGGCGCCATCCTCAACCTCACCGGCTACACCGATCTCCCGAAGACGCTGATTCACACCAATAACACCATCGTCGGCGACTTCGCCACGATCAAGGTTGCCGGAACCGTGGTCAACCCCGTCCCCGACCTCGATACCTTCATGACCGTCGTCACCCAAAAGGCGAGCAGCAACCTGAAGACGGATAACGACCTGCTGATCGACCTGCTCCTCGTCTGGTACGAATCCGACCACGCTCACGGAACGTTCTATATCGCCGACGGCAGTTTTGACCTGGACACCGTTCTCGAAGACAACGCCATATCCGGCGCGGGAACGTATTTCGGATGGGATCAATCGTCGCTCACCAAAACCGGCGCGGGAACGCTGATTCTCAGCAAGGAGAACACCTACACCTGCGCGACCACGATCTCCGCCGGCACACTGCAAGCCGGCGTCGCCGATACGATTAAGGACAGCAGCGCGGTAACGGTCGACGGAACGTTCGATCTGAACGACTTTGACCAGACGATCAAT
>JAITNL010000175.1 GCA_031290495.1 Accumulibacter sp. | reverse complement strand
CAGCAGTCGCAGAACGGTAGCGCTGGCGAGTTGGCCGACGCCCTGCCAGCAGGACGGGCCTCATGGCGGCCCGAATCAGGGAACGGACAGGCTCCCCGGTGCGGTGAACCTTGCGTCATGGGTGACGCCCTCGGCGCGGGACCGGAAGGATTCGCCGGGCATGGCGACGACGGGCAAGGATGGCCGGAAGCGTCTGGATCAACTGCCGAGACAAGCTCAACTTGCCGCGTGGCCGACGCCCCAGGCGCACGACCGTTTCCCGGCGCACTCACTGCAATACATCGCGGCCAAGAAAGCGCAGGGTTACGGTATGGCGAATCTGAACGACCTAGTGATGCTGGCGGCTTGGAACACGCCGGCGTCATCAGACGGGAACGGCGGGAAACGTCCGCACCCGGAGACGACGATGACCGTTCGGCATCCGAGCGGACGCAAGGTGGACATGGGGCTGGCGTCACAGGCGCCTATTGGCTTCCAGAAAACGCAACCGGCTCGCTTGACGGCTTCTGGCGAGATGCGGATTGGCTCTTCTGCCGGGATGGGAAATGGCGGCCCGTTGAACCCGGCACATTCCCGCTGGATCATGGGATTCCCGCAAGAATGGGACGCTTGCGCGCCTACGGCAATGCCATCGTCCCGCACGTCGCGGCGGAAGTCGTGAGGGCTTATATGGAGATAGCGGAATAATGAAGAAGAGCACGCTGTTGAAGCTGATTGAGATCGATCCGAATATCGTCACCGTTGGCAGTTTGCACGGAGATTTGGTTGGAATTTATCGGTCGGTTGGGTGCGTCCGAAAAGGAGACTTGGTTATTGGCTGTGTCTACCGAAAAGATCAAGAAACAGACCCGGAAGTTGTCGGGATTATCACGGATTACGCCGAAGAACTCGGACTGTCAATTGATCGGGATGCGTTGTCAATGGCATTGCCTTTGTCGCCCTTTGAAAGGGCGCCGAAATCAATGAAGGCGCTGTGCGCGAAACACGGTATCGACTTCGCGAAATTGCGGGCGGAAATGAGGCGGTAATGAATCGTGATGGCCTATATGGAAGCGGCGGCATGACGCTTGACCACTGTCACCTCGGCGATTGCCGCGTTCTTGATCCCTGCTGCGGCTCGCGCATGTTCTGGTTCGACAAGACGAATCCAGAGGTGATTTTCGGCGACATCCGCGAAGAGCAGCACACGCTTTGTGATGGTCGGACGATTTTCATCGCGCCGGATTCGCGTATGGATTTTCGCGCCCTGCCGTTCCCGGATGAACGGTTTTCATTGGTCGTGTTTGACCCGCCGCACCTTGTCAACGCCGGCCCGCAAAGCTGGATGGCAAAAAAATACGGCAAACTTGGCAAGACTTGGCAAGAAGTCCTCCAACAGGGTTTCCGGGAATGTTTTCGCGTCCTGAAAGAGGCCGGCGTTTTGGTTTTCAAATGGAATGAAACACAAATTCCATTACGCGAGATTCTTCTGATTGTCGATATACCGCCGTTGTTCGGCAACAAAAAGCCCCAAAAACAGAAAACGCACTGGCTTTGCTTCATGAAGCCCAATAGACGCGCGTAATGCCACTCGAAACCGCATCCCACGAAGACCTGAAGCGGCTGACCGGACTGAAGCGCCCGGCGGCAATAAAACGCTTCCTGACGCGTGAACAAATCCCGTTCATGGTCGGCGCGGATGGCTGGCCGCGGGTATTGCACGTTATCATCATGGCGCGCCTGGGCGGGCAAGCCAGGCCCACGGCGCCCGAACCACAATTGAGGTTACGCAATGGCTAGAAGCCTCCCCAGTTGGATGCATCAAAAGCATGGCGCCTATTACCTCGTGCGCAACAATACTTGGCTCCATCTTGGTAGAAACCTGCATGACGCGCTGATCGAATACGCCCGGCTGACCGCCGGCCCGGAGGAAGGCGCGCTCGGCGAACTGGTCAGCAAAACCCTGGCCGACATGAAACCGATCGTGGCTGAAAGCACCTTCAAAATGTACATGGCATGTTCCCGCCGGGTGCTCGAAGCCTTCGCCGAATTTACCCCGAAACAGATCAAACCCTACCACGTCGCCCGTTTCCTCGACGACTACAAGGTGACGCCCAGCGGGGCCAACACGCTGCGATCGTTTCTGCAGAGTATGTTCAAGCGGGCCGTGCGCTGGGGGATCGTCGAAACCAATCCAGTACGCGACATCGAGCAGTTCAAAACACCGAAGCGCGACCGCTATATCACCGCCGACGAATACAAACGCATCCATGACAACGCTACGCCGACGCTGGCGTGCGTCATGGACATCGCCTACATTACCGGCCAGCGGATTGGCGATTGCCTGCATATCAGATATTCTGACATCAGCGACGCCGGGATTTTCGTCAGGCAGGAAAAAACCAAAGCCCGCGTACTGATCGCCATGACGCCCGATCTGTCCAACGTCATTGCGCGGGCGAGGGCGCTACATCAGTCGATAAAAGGCATGACATTATTTCACCGACGCGACGGTTCGCCGATCCGCTATATCACGCTGTACCACCAGTGGACGAAAGCCTGCCAAGCCGCCCAGGTGGAAGACGCCCATTTCCACGACATCCGGGCAGCGGCGGCAACCGACGCCAAAGCCCAAGGCCTCGACAGTAAAACCCTGCTCGGCCACACCACGGAGAGCAGCCATAACCGCTACCTGCGCGACAAAGAAATCAAGGTTGCCACCCCGAACAGGGCGAGAAATTCTTAGACAGTCTTAGACAAATCAGCCTGAAACTCTTGCCGTTGCGTTGTTGAATTTAA
>JAITNL010000104.1 GCA_031290495.1 Accumulibacter sp. | reverse complement strand
GCCTTGGCGTTGACCGCCTGGATTCGCTCCATGTACTCGGCGACGGTCGGAATCCTGCCGAGCAGCGCGCAGGTCGCGGCCAGTTCGGCCGAGCCGAGGTAGACCTGGGTGTCGATGCCCAGACGGTTCGGGAAGTTGCGCGTCGAGGTCGAGATCGCGGTGCTGCCTTTCCTGATCTGCGCCTGGTTGCCCATGCACAGCGAACAGCCCGGCATTTCCATGCGCGCGCCGCTCTTGCCGAGTACGCTGTAATAGCCTTCCTCGGTCAGCACCATGGCATCCATCTTGGTCGGCGGCGCCATCCACAGACGGGTCGGGAGATCGCTCTGGCCGTCGAGAATCTTGCCGGCGGCGCGGAAGTGGCCGATGTTGGTCATGCAGCTTCCGATGAATACTTCGTCAATCGGCGTGCCGGCGACTTCGGACAGGAGTTTCACGTCGTCCGGGTCGTTCGGGCAGGCGAGGATCGGCTCCTTGATGTCGGCGAGGTCGATCTCGATCACTGCGGCGTATTCGGCGTCGGCGTCGGCCTTCAGCAAGCGCGGATTGTCCAGCCACTCTTCCATCGCCTTGACGCGCCGCGCCAGCGTTTTGGCGTCCTGGTAGCCGTTGGCGATCAGCCATTTCAACAGCGTGACGTTGGAACGCAGGTACTCGACGATTGGTTCCTTGTTGAGTTGCACCGTGCAGGCGGCGGCGGAACGCTCGGCCGAGGCGTCGGTCAGCTCGAAAGCCTGTTCGACCTTGAGCTCCGGCAGTCCTTCGATTTCGACGACGCGGCCATTGAAGACGTTCTTCTTGCCCTTCTTCTCGACGGTCAGCAGACCCTGCTTGATCGCGACGTACGGAATGGCATTGACCAGGTCGCGCAGCGTGATGCCATCCTGCATCTTGCCATTGAAGCGCACCAGCACCGATTCGGGCATGTCCAGCGGCATGGCGCCGGTGGCGGCGGCGAAGGCGACCAGACCGGAACCGGCAGGGAAGGACAGGCCGATCGGGAAACGCGTGTGCGAGTCGCCGCCGGTACCCGCCGTATCCGGCAGACACATGCGATTCATCCAGCTATGCACGACGCCGTCGCCGGGGTGCAACGCAACGCCGCCGCGAGTGGTGAAGAAGCCGCCCAGCGTACGATGGGTTTTGATGTCGACCAGTTTCGGATACGCCGCGGTGTGGCAGAACGACTGCATGACCAGATCCGCCGAGAAACCGAGGCAGGCCAGATCCTTGAGTTCGTCGCGGGTCATCGGGCCGGTGGTGTCCTGCGAGCCGACGGTGGTCATCTTCGGTTCGCAGTAAGCGTTCGGGCGGATGCCGCGCTGTTTCCCGTTTGCTTCCGGCAGACCGCAGGCGCGGCCAACGATTTTCTGCGCCAGGGTGTACCCCTTGCCGGTGTCGGCGGGTTCCAGCGGCTTGCGGAACAGCGTCGAGGGCGGCAGACCCAGCGCCTCTCGCGCGCGCGAAGTCAGGGCGCGGCCAATGATCAGCGGGATGCGCCCGCCGGCGCGGACTTCGTCGAGCACCACCGGCGTTTTCAGCTGCGTTCCGGCGATGACACGCCCGTTCTTGCGCGCGACAACCCTGGACGTCGCGGTATCGACGGCAAGCTCGATCTCGTCGCCCATGTTCATTTGGGTGACGTCGATCTCGATCGGCAACGCGCCGGCGTCTTCCAGGGTGTTGAAGAAAATCGGCGCGATCTTGCCACCCAGGCAGACGCCGCCGAAACGCTTGTTCGGCACGAAGGGGATGTCTTCGCCGGTAAACCACAGCACTGAGTTGACCGCCGATTTGCGCGAGGAACCGGTGCCGACCACGTCGCCGACGTAGGCGATCAGATTCCCCTTCTTCGCCAGCGCTTCAAGCTGTTTGATCGGGCCGCGCACGCCGGGCTGTTCCGGTTCGATCCCCGGACGCGGGTTCTTCAGCATCGCCAGGGCATGTAGCGGAATGTCCGGGCGCGTCGTGGCGTCGGGCGCGGGAGAAAGATCGTCGGTGTTGGTCTCGCCAGTGACCTTGAACACGGTCAGCTTCCGGCGGGCGGGGACTTCCGGACGCGACGTAAACCACTCGGCGTCGGCCCAGGATTGGAGCACCGCTCTGGCGTTGGCGTTGCCCTGATCGGCCAGCGTCTTGACCTCGGTGAAATAATCGAAGATGAGCAGCGTCTTTTTCAGCGCCTCGGCCGCCGCCGCGCCGACCTCGGCGTCGCCAAGCACGTCGATCAGCGGTTTGACGTTGTAGCCGCCGAGCATCGTGCCGAGCAGTTCGGTCGCCTTGACGCGGGAAATCAGCGTACAGGATTCCTGCCCCTTGGCGACCTTGTCCAGAAATTCGACCTTGACCCTGGCGGCGTCGTCCACTCCGGCGGGAACGCGGAAACTGAGCAGCTCGGCCAAGGTCTGTTTTTCCTCCTTGGGCGGATTCTTCAGCAGGCCGATCAATTCCTGAGTCTGTGTGGCGTTCAACGGCAGCGGCGGGATACCCAGGGCAGCCCGTTCGACAACATGCGCGCGATACGATTTCAACATGACGTAATCCTTTCAAGGCTAAAACAACCAATGGAAACCTGAAATTCTGAATTATGTCCAACGCAATATATTGTATTCCGATGCAGTACAAAATCATGCAGTTTGCCCGCCGCATGGCGGAATCGCGCATCTGGTACAGACCGGGGTTGACCTTCCAGCAGTGAGGCGAATCAGCGGACACCGGACTTTGGCAATGGTGGAACGCTCCCCCACCGGAACGGCGCGCACATCGAAGGGGCAATGGACAGACTGCAAAACCGCCTCAAGCTCGCATCCTGAACCGTCGTTTTCCCGGCACGATTACACAGGAATTGCATAAAGCAAAAAGGCTTGCATGGTTAAACCCATTGCAAGCCTTTTATTTTATTGGTGGCCAGTCGCGGAATTGAACCACGGACACGCGGATTTTCAGTCCGCTGCTCTACCAACTGAGCTAACTGGCCAATAAAGTTTCGCATTATAGCGATCCATCCGGTTGGCGTCAAAAACAAGGCCGTTGACGTTGCGAGCTTCAATCTGTCCGGTTTGACGAAGCGGATCGCGATCTCTTGCGGGACAACGGGGAACAGGGAGCAATCGGCGTATGCCAACGGAACGCGCAAACGAAAACGCCGGCCACTGAGGAGCCGGCGTCGATGATGAGCGAATCGGGAAAAGGTCAGCCGAGCGTACCGATATTGTTCAGATCGGAAAACGCCTGTCTCAAACGCGCCTTGAACGATTCCTCGCCCTTGCGCAGCCAAGCGCGCGGGTCGTAGAACTTCTTGTTGGGCTTGTCTTCGCCTTCGGGATTGCCGATCTGGGCTTGCAGATAGCCTTCGTTTTTCTTGTAGAAACCGCGCACGCCGTCCCAGAACGCCCATTGCGTATCGGTGTCGATGTTCATCTTGATTACCCCGTAGGAGATGGCCGCGCGGATTTCCTCGATTGTCGAACCCGAACCGCCGTGGAAGACGAAATCGACCGGATGGCCGCTGGCCGTGCCGAATTTCTTCTGCACGTATTCCTGCGAATTTTTCAGGATGATCGGCTGCAATTTGACGTTGCCGGGTTTGTATACGCCATGCACATTACCGAACGACGCGGCGATGGTGAAGCGCTTGCTGATTTGCAACAGCTTTTCGTAGGCGTAAGCCACGTCCTCTGGCTGAGTGTAGAGCCGGGTGCTGTCCACGCCGCTGTTGTCGACGCCGTCTTCCTCGCCGCCGGTGACGCCGAGTTCGATTTCGAGGGTCATCCCGATTTTGCTCATGCGTTCGAGATAACGCTGGCAGATTTCGATGTTCTCGGTCAGCGGTTCTTCCGAGAGGTCGAGCATGTGCGAGCTGAACAGCGGCTTGCCGTGGGCTTTGTAGTATTTTTCGCCGGCATCGAGCAGACCGTCGATCCAGGGCAGCAGCTTCTTGGCCGCGTGATCGGTGTGCAGGACGACGCTGGCACCGTACATTTCGGCCAGCGCGTGCACGTGCTTTGCGCCGGAGACGCCGCCGGCGACCGCGGCGCGCTGTCCGTCATTGTTCAGCGCCTTGCCGGCGTAGAACTGGGCACCGCCGTTGGAAAACTGGAGGATCGCCGGCGACTTGATTTCTGCGGCGGTCTCCATAACGGCGTTGACCGTGCTGGTATTGATGACGTTGACAGCCGGCAGCGCGAACTTGTTGGCTTTGGCGAAAGCAAAAAGAGCTTGCAAATCGTCGCCGGTAATAACGCCCGATTTCACCTGGGAGGTAGTCATGGTTTTCATTTCCAATCGTTGTTGATCGAGTCTGCAATCGTACCGCCGAAGGCATGGCGGGGTCAATTTCATTCAGGGCGATTGGCGTGAGTTCGCCATTCCTGGAGGCGGCAAGTCGAATGCCCCAAACGCCTTGAGTCATTACAGCCCAAGCTCTTGCCACAGGGCGTCGATTCTTCTTTTCACCGCCGCGTCCATGACGATCGGCCGTCCCCATTCCCGCGTCGTTTCCCCCGCCCCCTTGCGGGTGGCGTCGATGCCCATCTTGCTGCCGAGACCGGCCACCGGGCTGGCGAAATCGAGGTAGTCGATTGGCGTATTTTCGGCGATCAGCGTGTCGCGCGCCGCGTCCACGCGCGTGGTCAGCGCCCAGATCACTTCTTTCCAGTCACGCGCGTCCACGTCGTCGTCGACCACGATGATGAACTTGGTATACATGAACTGGCGCAGGAAACTCCAGATCCCGAACATCACGCGCCGGGCGTGTCCGGGGTACTGTTTGCGAATACTCACTACCGCCAGACGATACGAACAGCCTTCCGGCGGCAGGTAAAAATCGACGATTTCCGGGTATTGCTTCTGCAACAGCGGCACGAAGACTTCATTGAGCGCCACCGCCAGCATCGCCGGCTCGTCGGGTGGTTTGCCGGTGTAGGTGCTGTGGTAGATCGGATTCCGGCGCATGGAGATGCGCTCGATGGTAAATACGGGAAAGGAAGCCCGTTCGTTGTAGTAACCCGTGTGATCGCCGTAAGGGCCTTCGAGCGCCGTCTCGCCCGGATCGATGCGGCCTTCGAGCACGATTTCCGCCCTGGCCGGCACCTGCAAATCCGCTTTGGCCTGAAGCTCTCCCAGACATTTCACCAGCTCGGTTTTCGCGCCCCGCAGCAGACCGGCGAACTGGTATTCGGACAGATTGTCGGGCACCGGCGTCACCGCGCCGATGATCGTCGCCGGATCGCAGCCGAGCGCCACGGCCACCGGAAAAGGCTGGCCGGGATGCTGCAAACAATGATCCCGGAAATCGAGCGCGCCGCCGCGATGCGCCAGCCAGCGCATGATCACCTTGTTGCGCCCGATCACCTGTTGCCGGTAGATGGCGAGATTCTGGCGCGGCTTGGCCGGCCCGCGCGTCACCGTCAGTCCCCAGGTAATCAGCGGCGCGACATCGCCCGGCCAGCAGTGCTGGATCGGCAAGCGCGCGAGATCGACGTCGTTCCCCTCCCAGACAATTTCGTGGCACGGCGCGGAGGACACGATTTTCGGCGACATGTTGAGCGCCTGCCTGAACACCGGGAATTTGTCCCAGGCGTCCTTCAAGTCTTTCGGCGGCTCCGGTTCCTTGAGATAGGCGAGCAGCTTGCCGACTTCGCGCAGCGCTGCGATCGATTCCTGCCCCATGCCCAGCGCCACGCGGCGCGGTGTGCCGAACAGATTGGCGAGCACCGGCATCGAATGCCCCTTGGGTTTCTCGAACACGATGGCCGGACCGCCGGCGCGCAGCACCCGGTCGCAAATCTCGGTTATTTCCAGATGGGTATCGATTTCGGCCTGGACGCGCTTGAGTTCGCCCAGTGTCTCCAGTTGCGCGATGAAACCGCGCAGATCGCGATAGTTCATGGAAGTTTGTGGGGATAACGTATGAACAACGCCCCAAGGCAGCGCGTTCGCGCAACACTGGGTTTTGTTGTGAAACGCCGTTGGCGTTCCTTCAATGCGTGCCGCGCGCCATGAAATCGACGACGATGCCGGCAAAGATGCTCGCGCCGATCCAGTTGTTGTGCAGGAAAGCCTTGAAACAGCGTGCCGGTTCGCGGCGGCGGATCAGGAAATAGTGATAAACGGCCAGCGCCGCCGCGACGCCCAGCCCGGCGTAAAACTCCCAGTGCGCCCGCATCTCGCAGCCCACCCAGGCAATCAACGCGAACGCCGCGGCGTAGCAGAACATCACCGCGGCCACATCGAAACGGCCAAAGGCAATCGCCGAAGTCCTGATGCCGATCCTGAGATCGTCGGCGCGGTCGACCATCGCGTATTCCGTATCGTAGGCCATCGCCCAGAACACGTTGGCGAGCAGCAGCGTCCAGGCCGTCAGCGGAATCGTGTCGAACTGCACGGCATACGCCATCGGAATGCCAAACCCGTAGGCCAGCCCCAGATAAGCCTGTGGCACGGCAAAAAAACGCTTGGTGAACGGATAACTGACGGTCAGCAGCAGCGCCGGCACCGACAGGGCGACGACATACCGGTTTTCCAGCGTCAGCACCAGACAAAAAGCGCAAAGGACCAGCGCGGCGAACAGGTACAACGCCTCCTTGACCGAGACCTTGCCGGCGGCTATTGGTCGGTTTTTGGTACGTTCGACATGCGGATCGAACTTGCGGTCGGCCACATCGTTGAGCACGCATCCCGCCGAACGCATCACCACTGTCCCCAGCCCGAAGATCCATACCGCCGCCCAGTTCGGCGTTCCCCACGAGGACAGCCAGAGCGCCCACAAAGTCGGCCACAGCAACAGCAAAATGCCGATCGGCTTGTCCAGCCGCATCAATTTTTCATAATGGTCAAGGCGTTCCAGCAGGGTATTCATAGTGAGGCCGACGTGAAGTTGGAAAAGCCATTTAACCACAATGTGGGTAACAAAAAGCAAAAACGGAAACCATGACAGTGTTCGCGCATGAATTTTGGTCATCGTTCACTGATTTCCGAAACTTGGCATGGATTGCTTGACGTGACTTTCGGCGAGGAATATCCGTTTCATCCGTTTGCGCAATGCCGCCCGAAACGGCGCTTTCCCGCGCCGCCACCCCTGCCCGTTATTCCTGCGCAAGCAGGAATCCGGTTTTTCAGGATTTTCCGACAGCTTTATGGATTCCCGCTGGCACGGGAATGACGGGGGAAAAACGATCGTTTATAATCCGCGCCGCCATGCTTGTGATGTTGAAGACCGGAGCGCGCCGTTTCGCGGCTGATTTTGGCGAAGAACGTGCTGGCCGCCACCGATTTGGATTGACCGACCTTTCCCCAGAATGAACACATCGAAATTCATCGACCTGCCGGAACTCCTGTCCGCGCGGGGAAACGTTCGTCTGCCCGGCTCGAAGAGCGTTTCCAACCGGGTTTTACTGCTGGCCGCGCTGGCCGATGGAAATACCGTGATTCACGACTTGCTCGAATCCGACGATACGGCGCGGATGCGCGAGGCGCTGTGTCAGTTGGGCGTGGAAATAACGCCGCTCGACGGCGGCGCTTGGCGGGTGAAAGGTGTCGGCGGTGTTTTCCCGGTCAAGCGTGCCAATCTTTTTCTCGGCAACGCCGGGACGGCGTTCCGCTCGCTGACCGCCGCGCTGGCCCTTGGCGGCGGCGACTATCGCTTGTCCGGCGTGGCGCGGATGCACGAGCGGCCGATTGGCGACCTGGTCGACGCCTTGCGCCAATTGGGCGCTGAAATCGCGTATCTGGGCGAAGACGGGTATCCGCCGCTTGCCATCTGCCCGGCGGCAATCCGTGCGGGCGGCGTGGTGCGCATTCGCGGCGACGTGTCGAGCCAATTTCTGAGCGGCCTGTTGCTGGCGCTGCCGCTGACCGGCGTCGAAACGGCGGTCGAGCTTGTCGGCGAACTGATTTCCCGGCCCTACGTCGAGATCACGCTGGCGATGATGGCGCGTTTTGGGGTGCGGGTTGAACGTCAAGGCGGACAGCGCTTCGTCGTGCCGGCGGGAAGCGCTTACCGCTCGCCCGAAATCGTTCAGGTCGAAGGCGACGCCTCGTCGGCGTCGTACTTTCTGGCGCTCGGGGCGATTGGCGGCGGGCCGTTGCGCGTCGATGGCGTCGGGGAAAATTCGCTTCAGGGCGACGTGCGTTTTGCCGACGCGCTGGCGCAAATGGGCGCGCGCGTCACGATGGGGCCGGACTGGATCGAGGCCGGCGCGCCCGAAAGCGGCGCGCTGCGCGGCATCGAACTCGACTGCAACGCGATTCCCGACGCGGCGATGACGCTGGCGGCGGCGGCCCTGTTCGCCGATGGACCGACGACGCTGAAGAACATCGCCAGTTGGCGCGTAAAAGAGACCGACCGCATCGCCGCGATGACGACCGAACTGAGGAAACTCGGCGCGACGGTGGAGGCGGGCGAGGATTGGCTGCGGGTGACGCCTCCCG
Organism: Accumulibacter sp.; assembly: GCA_031290495.1. Taxonomy (GTDB): domain Bacteria; phylum Pseudomonadota; class Gammaproteobacteria; order Burkholderiales; family Rhodocyclaceae; genus Propionivibrio. The sequence goes on along the minus strand of JAITNL010000104.1, from coordinate 5,681 downwards.
CCGTGCTCGTTTCGCCGCCCCAGGGAATCGACACCCACGACGATCATCGTTTGGCGATGTGTTTTTCGCTCGCCGCGCGCGGCGTGCCGGTACGCATCAACGATCCGGCGTGCGTGGGCAAGACGTTTTCCGAATATTTCGCGCGTTTTGCCGAAGTCGCGCGGACCGTGCCGGTGATCGCCATCGACGGCCCATCGGCGTCGGGCAAGGGCACCGTCGCGGCCCAGGTGGCCGCCGCGCTGGGCTGGCATTATCTGGATTCCGGCGCGATCTACCGATTGACCGCGCTGGCCGCCCAGCGGGCGGGAATTGCCTGGGACGACGAAGCCGGCGTGGCGAAAATTGCCGCCGAACTGAACGCCCAATTCGTCGGCGATTCGATTCGTCTGGCGGGCGAGGAGGTCGGCGACGCCATCCGTTACGAGGCCATTTCCGCCGGGGCTTCGCGCGTTGCCGCGTTGCCGGAGGTACGCCGGGCGCTGCTTTTCCGGCAGCGCCTGTTCCGCCGCGCGCCAGGTCTGGTGGCCGACGGTCGGGACATGGCGTCAGTCGTCTTTAGCGACGCGCAAACCCAGGTTTTTCTTACCGCCAGCGTCGAAGTACGCGCGCAAAGACGCTATAAGCAGTTGATCGAAAAAGGAATCACTGCTAACATCCCACTTCTTTCACAGGACCTGCGCGAACGCGATCTGCGGGATAGTCAACGCGGCACAGCGCCGTTGCGGCAAAGTGAAGGGGCTTATCTGCTCGATACGACGAACCTGTCCATCGCCCAAGCCGTGGCGCTGGTTCTGACGTGGAGCAAGGCGGTCCGGTAGTACCGGGTACGGCGCGGCGTCAGCGCGATGTCATTGACGAAGCTGTTGTTTTTGCCGGCCCGTTTTGGTGTCGTCGGAACGGTTTTCCCCCGCTCCGCGACGTAGTTCAACTTAAACCCATCCGCCTCGCGCGGCAACTCACAATCAATTTCTCTTATGTCAACCAATCCCACTACTACGCAGGAAAGTTTTGCTGACCTCTTCGAGGCCAGCCTCAATCGTCAGGAAATGCGTCAAGGCGAAGTCATCACCGCGCAGGTCGTGCGCATCGACCAGAATTTCGTGGTGGTCAACGCCGGTCTGAAATCCGAGAGCTATATCGATCGGGGAGAATTTCTTGACGACGCCGGTGGAATCGAAGTCGCGATCGGCGATTTTGTTCCGGTCGCCATCGAACAACTGGAGAACGGTTTTGGTGAAACCCGTCTCTCCCGCGAACGCGCCAAGCGCGTCGCCGCCTGGAACGCGCTGGAACTGGCGCTCAACGACGGTTCTCTGGTGATGGGGACGATCACCGGCAAGGTCAAGGGCGGTCTCACCGTCATGACCAACGGCGTGCGCGCCTTTCTGCCGGGTTCCCTGGTCGATATGCGCCCGGTCAAGGACACCGCGCCATACGAGGGCAAGACCTTCGAGTTCAAGGTCATCAAGCTCGACCGCAAGCGCAACAACGTTGTCGTTTCGCGCCGCGCCGTACTCGAAGCCTCGGTAGGCGAGGAGCGCGAAGCGTTGCTGGCCAACCTCCAGGAAGGCAGCGTCGTCAAGGGCGTGGTCAAGAACATCACCGATTACGGCGCTTTTGTCGACCTCGGCGGCATCGACGGTCTGTTGCACATCACCGATCTGGCCTGGCGCCGCGTTCGTCATCCGTCCGAAGTGCTGACCGTTGGCGACGAAGTGCAGGCCAAGATTCTCAAGTTCGATCAGGAAAAGAACCGCGTCTCGCTGGGACTCAAACAGCTCGACGAAGATCCGTGGGTCGGCATTGCGCGTCGTTATCCGCAAGGCACCCGGCTGTTCGGCAAGGTCACCAACCTGACCGACTACGGCGCTTTTGTCGAAATCGAACAGGGCATCGAAGGTCTGGTGCACGTTTCGGAAATGGATTGGACCAACAAGAACGTACATCCGTCGAAAGTCGTCCAACTCGGCGACGAAGTCGAAGTGATGATCCTCGAAATCGACGAGGAGCGCCGCCGCATTTCCTTGGGCATGAAGCAGTGCGTGCCCAATCCGTGGGACGATTTCGCGATGAACCACAAGAAGGGCGACAAGGTGAAAGGCGCGATCAAGTCGATCACCGACTTTGGCGTATTCATCGGTCTGTCGGGCGGCATTGACGGTCTGGTGCATCTGTCCGATCTGTCGTGGTCCGCCCCCGGCGAGGAAGCTATCCGCAACTTCAAGAAAGGCGACGAGGTGGAAGCCGTGGTGCTGGCCATCGACACCGAGAAGGAGCGCATCTCGCTGGGCGTCAAGCAGCTCGACGGCGATCCCTACACCAGCTTCATCGCCACGCACGAGAAAAACGCCATCGTCAAGGGCACCGTCAAATCGGTCGATGTCCGCGGCGCGGTAATTTCGCTGGAAGGCGAGATGGAAGGCTATCTGCGCGCGTCGGAAGCGTCTCGCGACCGGATCGACGATCTGACCAAGTTCTACAAGGAAGGCGACGAGATCGAGGCGATGATCATCAACATCGACCGCAAGACGCGTTCCATCAACCTGTCGATCAAGGCCAAGGATCAGGCCGAACAGCACGATGCCTTGCAGAAATTGTCCGCCGAGAGCAACGTCAGCTCGGGCACAACCAACCTTGGCTCCTTGCTGAAGGCCAAGTTGACCGGCCAGCAATAAGGTTGACGCATGACCAAGTCAGAGTTAATCGCGCGGCTGGCCGGGCGTTTTCCGCAGCTGATCTCGAAGGACGCCGATTTTGCGGTCAAGGTAATTCTTGACGCCTTGTTCGAAGCAATGGTCAAGGGCGACCGCATCGAGATTCGGGGGTTCGGCAGTTTTTCGCTGAACCACCGGCCACCGCGCGTCGGCCGCAATCCAAAATCCGGCGACAAGGTTCTCGTTCCGGCCAAATGGGTGCCGCATTTCAAGGCCGGCAAGGAATTGCGTGGATGCGTCGACAAGCCGATAAAAACGGCTTGAATGGCAAACGTATTCGCATAAACAAACGGGCGGCAACGGGTTTTGCCGCCCGTTTCTTTCGGGAGGTCGGAGACGATGCGCGTTATCTTGTGGTGTTGCCGGATATTCATCTTCCTGTTTTTACTGGCTTTCGCGGTAAAAAATAGTGCCCCTGTCAGTATCCGGTTTTTCTTCGATACCTCGTGGCAAGCGCCGCTGATTATCGTCGCGCTGGCTTTTTTCGCCGCCGGCATGGCGCTCGGCGTGTTGGCCCTGTGCGGTACGGTTTTCGGCTTGCGGCGCGAAATCTCGCGCTTGAAGCGGGGCGGCAAAACCGCCGAAGCCAGGGAAGGCATCGTCGACACGACGGATCTTTGAAACTGGAAACCGTTTGTCCGCCGGTGGCGTTGGCTTGACCGGACACGCTAAAAAATGATCGAACTCGAATACTGGCAGCTTCTTTTTTTTCCGCTCTTCTTTGGTTTGGGCTGGGCGGCGGCGCGTATCGACATCCGGCACCTGGTGCGCGAATCGCGCGCCTTGCCGCGCTCGTACTTCCGGGGACTCAACTTCCTGCTCAACGAACAGCCCGACCGGGCGATCGAAGCCTTTGTCGAAGCCGTCAAAGTCGATCCCGAAACGGTCGAACTGCACTTCACGCTGGGCAGCCTGTTTCGCCGGCGCGGCGAAACCGAACGCGCCATCCGCATGCACCAAAGCCTGATCGAGCGCGAGAATCTGCCGCAGGAACTCAAAATACAGGCGCTGTCCGAACTCGGCCAGGACTATCTGAAGGCCGGCTTGCTCGACCGCGCCGAGGAAATCTTCGACAAACTGCGCGATTCGCCCGGCGCCGAGGACGCCAAGCGTAATCTGCTGGCGATTTATCAATTGGAGAAGGATTGGGCCAAGGCCATCGCCATCGCCACCGAGCTGCCGGATTTTGCCTCGCAGAAGGAAATCGCCGAATACCATTGCGAACTGGCGGCGGCCGAGATGATCCGCGCGCGTCCCGAAGTGGCGCTCGAACACCTCAAATCCGCGATCGAACGCAACCGCAAATGCGTGCGCGCCAGTCTGTTGCAAGGCGACATCGCCGCGCAGCGGGAAAATCCCGAAGAAGCCATCGCCTGCTGGCTGCGCATCGAACAGCAAGACCCGGTCTACCTCGCGCTGGCAGCGAAACGTCTGTTGGAAGCGTTCCGCAAGCTGGCGCGGCGCGAGGAAGGACTGCTCCTGTTGCGCGGCTATCTCGAACGCTACCCGTCGCTCGATCTGCTCGATGTCGTTTTCCAGTTGGTGCTCGAAGCGCAAGGCGCGCAAGCGGCCTATGGCTTGGTGCGCGACGAACTCCGGCGGAATCCGACACTGCTCGGCTTCGACAAGCTGATCGAGGCGCAACTGTTGATTTCGCCGCCCGAGTACCGCGCCGATCTCGACCTGTCCAAAAGCATCGTGCAAAGCTACACGCGCCGTCTGGCGCGTTACCGATGCGATAGTTGCGGTTTCAAAGCGCGTCAGTTCTACTGGCGCTGTCCGGCGTGCGGCGGTTGGGAAACCTACTCGCCGAAACGCAGCGAAGAATTTGACCTGATATCCTAGGATTTTCATGGCGCTGACCGATTTTTCCTCTGTCCGGCTGCTGATCGTCGGCGACGTGATGCTGGATCGTTACTGGTTTGGCGATGTCACGCGCATCTCACCCGAAGCGCCGGTGCCGGTCGTCAAAATCGAGCGTTGCGAAGAGCGTCCCGGCGGAGCGGCCAACGTGGCGCGCAACGCGGCGGCGCTTGGCGCGCGCGTGGCGTTACTTTCACTGGTCGGTCAGGACGAAGCCGGCGAGAGTCTGGCCTGTCTGCTGCGCGACGGCGGCATCGACGCCAGTCTGCACGTCGACGCCACGGTATCGACCACCGTCAAGCTGCGCGTGCTTGGCCGCCAACAGCAATTACTGCGCATCGACTTCGAGGATCGTCCCTCGCGCGAGGTATTGCGCGCCAAACTGGGCGACTTCACCCGGCGCGTGTCCGACTGCGACGCGGTCGTTTTTTCCGACTATGGCAAGGGCGGCCTGACGCACATCGACGAAATGATCCGGCTCGCGCGCGCCGCCGGAAAAACCGTGCTGGTCGATCCAAAAGGCGACGACTATTCCGCCTACGCCGGCGCGACGCTGATTACCCCGAACCTCTCGGAAATGCGTGAAGTGGTCGGGCGCTGGAAGGACGACGCGGAGCTGGAACGCAAGGCGGCTGAACTGCGCAACCGTCTGAATCTGGCGGCGCTGTTGGTCACGCGCAGCGAAGAAGGCATGTCGCTGTTCCTGCCCGAACGGGCGATTCACGAAAAATCCGTGGCGCGCGAAGTGTTCGACGTGTCCGGCGCGGGCGACACGGTCATTGCCACGCTGGCGGTAATGCTCGCGCACGGCGCCGACTGGGCGCGGGCGATTCACGTCGCCAACGTCGCGGCGGGAATCGTAGTCGGCAAGCTGGGTACGGCGGTGGTTACGCGCGACGAGTTGGCGGCGGCATTGGATTAGGGACTGTTCACACTAAAGTAAAAACGATGATATACTTTGGAAATGGAAATCACCGAAGCCCAGTATCACCTGATCGAAGACTGTTTGCCACGGCAGCGTGGCAACGTCAGCCTGCCGAATCTTCAGGTACTCAATGCCATTCTTTACATCACCGAGCACGGTTGCCAATGGCGCGGCCTGCC
>JAITNL010000093.1 GCA_031290495.1 Accumulibacter sp. | reverse complement strand
TCGCCGGTGATTTCCGACAAGGCGTTTTGCGCCAGACGCAGGTTTTCGGCGAACAGTTCCAGGGCCGGGGGGGCGGTTTCGAGTTCGCCTCGGGCGGCGGTCAGATGGGCCGCGCCCGCTTCGATGGCTTGCAGGTGACGGGCGCGGGCGATGAAAACGTCTTCGCTGTCGCGCCAGCCAGCGATTTCCAGCAACGCCGCCTCCAGTAGTTCCAGGCCCTGCCCGGTTTTGGCGGAGAGGGAAAGGGTCGCGGCTGCCGCGCCGGCCGCGCCTGGCGTCTGTTTTTGCGGCGTTTCGCCAGTGAGGTCGATCTTGTTGCGGACGATGAGCCGCGGCAACCGTTCGGGAAGCCTGGTCAGAATGTCTCGATCCTCGGCGGCCAGCCCGCTGCGGGCGTCGACCAGCAACAGGGCGAGATCGGCCTCGCGGATGGCTTTCCAGGTGCGTTCGATGCCGATTTTTTCGACTTCGTCCCCGGTTTCCCGCAGACCGGCGGTGTCGATGATGTGCAGCGGAATGCCGTGAATCTGGATCGAGGACTTGAGCGCGTCGCGGGTGGTGCCGGGATAGGGGGTGACGATGGCCAGATCGTCGCCGGCCAGACGGTTCAGCAGCGAGGATTTGCCGACGTTGGGCCGGCCGATGAGCGCCACCTGCAAACCGGCCTGGAGAAGTTGGCCCTGTCGCGCGCGGGCGCGCACTTCACCCAGGCGCTCGTCGAGACGCGCGACGCGGCCCAAGGCGTCGGCCTGCCGGAGATAGTCGATTTCTTCCTCGGGAAAGTCGAGCGTGGCTTCGACCAGCAGGCGCAAGCCGGTGAGTTCTTCGACCAGCGCGTGGATGGCGCGGGAAAACTCGCCTTGCAGCGAGCGCACGGCGCTTTTCGCGGCGGCGGCGGTGGAGGCGTCGATCAGGTCGGCGACGGCTTCGGCCTGGGCGAGATCGAGCTTGCCGTTCATGAAGGCGCGGCGGGTAAATTCGCCGGGTTCGGCCAGCCGCGCGCCGAGTTCGAGGCAGCGGGCGAGGAGCAGGTTCATCACCACCGGGCCGCCGTGGCCGTGCAGTTCCAGCACGTCCTCGCCGGTGAAGGAGGCGGGGGCGGGAAAGTAGAGGGCAATGCCGCTGTCGATGGCACTGGCGTCGGCGGATTTGAAGACAGCGAGGGCGGCGAGGCGTGGGCGGGGTGTTTTGCCGGTGAGCGCGGCGGCGAAAGCCGCCAAATCGCTGCCCGAGACGCGCACGATACCAATGCCGCCACGACCGGGCGCCGTGGCGATGACGGCGATCGTGTCAGGCTTTGGCGTCGTTGGCGGCTTTTCCGCCACGCTCGATCATCCGCGTGATCTGCCATTGCTGGGCAATCGACAGGACGTTGTTAACCACCCAGTAGAGCACCAGACCAGCCGGGAAAAAGAAGAACATGATGCCAAAGGCAAACGGCATGATCATGGTGACTTTGGCCTGAATCGGATCGGGCGGCGTCGGGTTGAGCCTGGTCTGGATCAACATGGTGGCCATCATGACGACCGGCAGCACGAAGTAGGGGTCTTGCGACGACAGATCGTGAATCCAGAGAATCCAGGGGGCGTTGCGCATCTCCACGGCGCCCAGCAGCGCCCAATAAAGAGCGATGAAGACGGGAATCTGAACCGCAATCGGCAGACAACCGCCGAGCGGATTGATTTTCTTCGTCTTGTAGAGATTCATCATTTCCATGTTGAGCTTCTGCTTGTCGTCGCCGCAACGTTCCCTGAGCGCTTTTAGCTGTGGCGAGAGCGCGCGCATCTTGGCCATCGACTTGTAGCTTGCCGCGGATAGCGGGAAAAACAACGCCTTGATGAGAACGGTCAGAAGCACGATGGACCAGCCCCAATTGCCGATAAACGCGTGAATGGCGTCGAGCAGCCAGAAGATCGGCGCGGCGACGATGGTCAGCCAGCCGTAATCGACGACCAACGGCAATCCCTGCGCGCCGATACCGCCTTCGGCCAATGGCTTGGACAATTGATTGAGTATCGACTGAATCTGCGGGCCGGCGAAAAGCGAGGCGGTATAGCCGAGTCTGGCGCCGGGAGCGATCGCCGGTACCGGGACGACCAGGCCGGCGGCGGCCACTCCGCTTTCAAGGCTGCGCGCATAAAATTCGCGTTGCAGATTCTCCCGCGGTATCCAGGCGGAAACGAAGTAATGCTGGATCATCGCCATCCAGCCGTTATCGGCTTTCTGCTCGAATTTGGCGCTGCCCTTTTCGATGTCGCTGAAATCGATTTTCTTGAATTTGCCCTGCTCGGTGTATTGCGCTGGCCCGGTGAAGGTGCTGACCATGCTGCTTTCGCCAGCCGGCGCTCGCGTGTCGCGCTGCAATTGGTAATACGCGTACGCAACGATTGGATTCTGGCTGCCGTTGTCGATTTCATAAGCGGCGTCGATCAGGTAGCTGTTGCGCCTGAAGGTGTAAATTTTGGCCACTTTGACGCCGTTTATAACAGGCGCTTCAAGCCTCAACTGGAGGGTTTCCTCGCCGTCGGAGAGTTCCCGCTTGCCGGGAAGCAAGGCCAACAAGGTCTTGTGATTGGGCAAGCCGTCGCCGATCAGGCCGCTCTGCGCGGCGTAACGATGTTCGGAATCGAACAAGGTGAAATTTTTGGATTTGTCGTCGGTGGCCTTGTAATTGAGCAGTTCAAGTCCGACCAGATCGCCTCCGCGCGTGGATATTCTGGCGATGAAGAGGTCGGTTTTGATCTCGACGATTTCGTCTCTGGACGCTTCCGCCGCCGGGACCGCCGCGATTGCCGCCGACGGAATCGGCACATCCACGGTTGGCGTTGGCGTACCCACGGACGGCACCGGCGCGGTCGGAATTTCCGACGCCGAGGACGACGCCGCGGAGGACGCCGTCGGCACCGCGTCCGTGGGTTTGTTGTATTGCTGCCAGGCATCCCACAGCATGACCAGCGAGAAGATAAAAATAAACAACAGGATGAGGCGTCGAATGTCCATGAACAATCTGCTTGGTGAATGAGGATTTTAAGGAACGGGATCGAAACCACCCGGATTCCAGGGATGACAGCGGATAACGCGTTTCAGCCCAAGACACACACCCTTGCGCGCGCCGTGTTTTTCAATCGCCTGAGCGGTGTAATCGGAACAACTCGGAAAAAAGCGGCAGTTCTGCCCCAGCAACGGGCTGATCGCGTATTTGTAGCAACGAATCAGTACCAGAAGCAGTTTCATGGCCAAAGATCCAATAGTGCGCATTTTTTCAACAGGTTCTGGATTTCCCCGGCCAAAACCCGTCTGTCGATAGGCAGATTCGGCTTGACCGCCAGACGAACGATCAGATCGCAGGATGGCAATTCACGACGCCGGGTACGAAAAGTTTCGCGAATCAGCCGCTTTACCAGATTGCGGTCGACCGAACGGCGCAGATGGCGCTTTGCGATTACCAGTCCCAACCGCGCGCCATCGATTTGCTCGCCTTCGCGAGGGCAATAATGTAGCAGGAAATTCGCGCTCCTGATGGCCTTTCTGAAACCAAAAACGGATGAAAAATCATCCGTTTCAGTCAGGCGACAGCGTCTGGGGAATCCGGCTGGGAGCTTCCGGCTTTCCTGCCCGGACGGGATGGCGCTCAAACGGCCAGGCGATGCCGACCCTTGGCGCGGCGGGCGCGAATCACGGCGCGGCCTCCACGGGCAGCCATACGGACAAGAAAACCATGAGTGCGCTTGCGGCGAACGACCGACGGTTGATAAGTACGTTTCATGACAAGACCTTGAAGTCATTTCAAATTGAGCCGCGAATTGTATCTTGAAAAAATCAATCCTGTCGAATTTTTATTCTTCGACAACCTTTATTTTTTAGGACGTTGTGGATAAGTGCTTCCCGGCGAGTTAAAATCACGGACCCCGAAGGCGTTTCCGACAGCGATGTTCTTGCCAGCCAGCATCGTGGCGAAAGAGTCCTTTATTTTCACGGCGATGGGGTTAACATGGCTGCCGCTTCGAGGATCGCGTAGTCATTGAGCATCGTCGGGCATCGCGCGGTGGGGCGGCAGTACGCATAAACCGCATAGTCCGTACAACCAGTACGATTCGCACAATCCGCCCTTCTTTTTTGAGTTTTGTTGAAACGCAAGCAATGAGCAGCTTCTGGAATTTTTGTCTGAGTCAGTTCGAACAGGAACTTACCCCCCAGCAAGTCAACGTCTGGCTTCGTCCCTTGCGTCTGGAGGGCGAGGATATTCCGGATCGGGGGCTGCGCCTCGTGGCGCCAAACGGTTTCATCCTGAAATGGGTGAAAGACAACCATCTTGGACGTATCGGGGAACTTGGCAAACAATACTTTTCCGCTCCGGTCAACATCTCACTGTCCCTTGAAATCCGCGAGACGCCCTTGCCCGCCAGCGCGGTTCAGCCGCTTCTGGTCAACCGTTCCGGCGCGTCGGGCATACCCAGTACATCCATTTCCAGAGCATCCGCGATTTCCGCGTATGAGAAAACTCACCTCATTCCAGATTTCACTTTCGATAACCTGATCGTCGGCAAAGCCAACGACCTGGCGCGCGCCGCGTCGATCCAGGTGGCCGCCAATCCGGGAAAAAACACCTACAACCCATTGTTTATTTACGGCGGAGTCGGACTCGGAAAAACTCACCTCATCCACGCCATCGGCAATCATATCGTGGGGCAGAATCCGGAAAAGATGACCCGTTACATCCATACCGACGACTATTTTCGCGAAGTCGTTCGCGCTTACCAGACAGGTTCGCTTGACGCTTTCAAGCGTTACTTTCGTTCGCTCGATGTTCTCTTGCTTGACGACGCTCAGTTTTTCACCGGGAAGGAACGGTCACAGGAAGAATTTTTCTTTGTTTTCAATACCTTGATCGAAACAAAAAAACAAATCGTGATCAGTTGCGATACCTACCCCAAGGATATTTCCGGACTTCAGGACAGACTGATCACGCGTTTCGACTGGGGACTTACGGTACAGATTGAACCTCCGGAAACTGAAATGCGCATCGCCATCCTGATAAAAAAAGCGGAAATCGAAGGTGTCGCGCTCGACAACGACGTCGCGTTCTACATCGCCAAGCATCTTCGTTCCAATGTGCGCGAGCTTGAAGGCGCGCTGAAGAAAGTTTTTGCTTTCGCCAACTTCCACGAACGTAAAATTGACCTTGAAGCGGCAAAGGAAGCGCTGAAAGACCTGGTCGGTGCCGTGAATCGTCAGATTACCGTCGAAAGCATCCAAAAAACGGTCGCCGATTATTTCAAGATCAAGATCGCGGACCTGTTTTCCGGAAGGCGCTCACGCTCGATAGCGCGCCCCCGTCAGGTCGCCATGTGGCTGAGCAAAAATTTAACGTCTCTGAGCTATCCGTCGATTGGTGAAGCTTTTGGCGGACGCGATCACACGACGGTCTTGTACGCGGTGCGGAAAATCGACAGCTTGCGCGAAAGAGACAACGAGCTGAATCATGCTGTTCATGTATTGTTGCAGGTACTGAAAGGGGAGTCGCGATGAAAGCTGTGTATAACTGGGGAAAAGGCTGTGGTTGAAAAGTAGACAAAGTCTGAAATTCAGTGTCATGAACAAGTTATCAAGTTTCATTCACAGTACGATACAACGCTTCTACATCCGTGATTGTTTGTTTTAATACGTTGAAAAATAAGTATAATTTGAAGATATCAACAGAGTTGTTCCGAATATTATTTTTATAGGATTTATATAAAGATGATTCTTGTAAAAACCCCCCGCGATTCACTTCTCGCGCCTCTCCAGTCGGTTTCCGGTATCGTGGAAAAGCGAAGCACCCTGCCGATCCTGTCCAACGTGCTCCTGGAAAAAAAGGGCAATCGGCTGACTTTTCTCGCCTCGGACCTTGAAATCCAGATCACCACATCGGCGGAAGTAACCGATGCCGAAGGTGATGGAGCAATGACGGTCAGCGCGAAAAAGCTGCAGGACATTTTGCGTTCGCTGCAGGAAGGTTCCGATATTACCCTGAGTCTTGAAGACAAACGCTTGCAGGTCAAGGCGGGCAAGAGCCGTTTCAATTTACAGACCCTGCCGGCCGAGGATTTTCCGCGCATGACGATTGTGGAAACCGGGCCGGAAAAAATCGAGGTGAGCCAGAAACAATTCCGCCATCTGCTGGCGCAGACGCAATTCTCGATGGCGTTGCAGGACGTTCGCTATTATTTGAACGGGCTTCTCCTGTTGGCCGATGGTCGTGAGTTGCGCGCGGTGGCAACCGATGGGCATCGGATGGCATACGCCTGCATGACGCTAGGTGAAAACGCTGCCTTATCCAAACAGGAACTGATTCTGCCGCGCAAGACGGTGCTTGAGCTGAGCCGCTTGCTCGTCGATAGCGACGATCCCTTGAACATTGAGATAACCTCGAACCAGATTCATTTCCAGTTTGGAAATATCGTTCTGGTTTCCAAATTGATCGATGGAAAGTTTCCGGATTACGAGCGGGTTATCCCCGCCAGTCTCAAGAATCTGGTGATTTTGAACCGGGCCGCGTTGTTGCAGTCACTGGTGCGAGCCGCGATTTTGACCAACGAGAAGTTCCGGGGAGTGCGTCTGATTTTGACTCCGGGCAGTTTGAAGATCGTCGCGGCGAACGCCGAGCACGAGGAAGCGCAGGAAGAGATCGAAATCGATTATTCCGGTGATGCGGTTGACGTGGGATTCAATGTTGGCTATCTGCTCGACGTGCTCAATAACGCGACAACAGAAGTCGTTGAATGGGGGTTCAACGACGCCAATTCGAGTGCGTTGCTGACCTTGCCGGGCAACGAATCCTTCAAGTATGTCGTAATGCCGATGCGAATCTGAAGCATCGACGAGCTTTTTGTTTCACGTGAAACATAAATTGAAAACAGGAAAGATTGAATGATTGAAGACAACGGCCAGGAAGCCTATGACGAATCCAGTATTCAGCAGCTTGAAGGTCTGGAAGCGGTGCGCAAGCGGCCAGGAATGTATATCGGCGATACCTCTGACGGCACCGGCTTGCATCACATGGTATTCGAAGTTGTCGATAACGCGATCGATGAGGCGTTGGCTGGGTATTGTGACGATATCGTCATCACGATCCATACCGACAACTCGATTTCCGTAACCGATAACGGGCGCGGAATACCCATCGGCGTCAAGTTCGACGACAAGCACGAGCCGAAGCGCTCGGCCGCTGAGATCGTGATGTGCGTGCTGCATGCCGGAGGAAAGTTCAATCAAAATTCCTACAAGGTGTCCGGCGGACTGCACGGCGTCGGCGTTTCGTGCGTCAACGCGCTTTCAAAGTGGTTGCGCCTGACGATCCGGCGTGATGGGAAAAAATACCAGCTCGATTTTGACCGGGGCAGTCTGGCCGATCGCCAGATCGAAATTCAGGATGGCGTCGAGGTTTCGCCGATCAAGGTACTTGGAAGTACCGAAAAAAGGGGCACCGAAGTGCATTTCATGGCCGATGACGAAATCTTCGGCCAAGTCGAGTTTCATTACGAAATCATCGCCAAACGCTTGCGCGAGCTGTCGTTTCTCAATAACGGCGTCAAGATACGGATGATCGATCAACGCAGTGGCAAGGAAGAGGATTTTGCTTTCCTGGGCGGAGTGAAGGGATTTGTTGAATACATCAACCGTTCCAAGGCGGTGCTGCATCCGAGCGTTTTCAACGCCGCCGGCGAATCCGCCCTGCCCAGCGGCGCGGTTGGCGTCGAAGTCGCCATGCAATGGAACGATACCTACGTCGAGCAGGTGTTGTGCTTTACCAACAATATTCCGCAAGCCGACGGCGGTACGCATTTAACGGGTCTGCGCGCGGCCATGACGCGGGTCATCAACAAATATATCGAAGAAAACGAAATCGCCAAAAAGGCCAAGGTGGACATTACCGGCGACGACATGCGCGAAGGCTTGGCGTGTGTGCTGTCGATAAAAATGCCGGATCCGAAGTTCGCTTCGCAGACCAAGATGAAGCTCGTTTCATCGGAAGCGCGTCCGGCGGTAGAGGAAGTGGTCGCGGCCAAGCTGACCGAATTTCTGGAAGAACATCCGCAGGACGCGAAGGTGATTACCGGAAAAATCGTGGAAGCGGCCCGGGCGCGCGACGCCGCCCGCAAGGCACGCGAAATGACGCGGCGCAAGAGCTTGCTCGACGGCGTCGGTTTGCCTGGAAAGCTGGCGGATTGTCAGGAGAAAGATCCGGCGTTGTGCGAACTTTACCTGGTCGAGGGCGATTCGGCGGGCGGTTCGGCCAAGCAAGGGCGCGACCGGAAGTTCCAGGCGATTTTGCCGCTCAAGGGCAAAATACTCAACGTCGAAAAAGCGCGTTTCGACAGGCTGATTTCATCGCCGGAAATCGCCACGCTGATTACCGCGCTCGGCACCGGAATCGGCAACGATGAATACAAGCCGGAGAAACTGCGTTATCACCGCTTGATCATCATGACCGACGCCGACGTCGACGGCGCGCACATTCGCACCCTGCTGTTGACCTTCTTCTACCGGCAAATGCCGGAGTTGGTCGAAGGCGGGCATATTTATATCGCCCAGCCGCCGCTGTACAAGATCAAGCATGGCAAAAGCGAACGTTACCTCAAGGACGATCAGGCGCTCAATCAGTTCCTGCTGGCGGCGGCGCTCGAAAACGCGCTGCTGGTTCCCCGGTCAGAAGCGCCGGGAATTTCCGGAGCCGCGCTCGAAGAACTGGCGCGCGAGTACCTGCTGGCCGAGGCGGTCATTAATCGGCTGACGCATTTGATCGATTCGGACGTTTTGCGCGCGCTGGTCAATTTCAATCTTGAGGTCGATCTGTCGGATCAAAATTCCACCGAAGCGTGTGCCAGAGCGTTCAAGGCGGCCATTGGCGACAAGGCCGATTTCCAAATCTTCGCCCGCTTCGACGATGCGAAAGAGTGCTGGCAGCTGCGTCTGGAAAAGATACATCACGGCAATCTTCGGGTTTGCGTGATCGACGAGGATTTTGTCGGCAGCGGCGATTATGCGCAATTGCGCAAGATGGCGGCGATGCTGTTGAATCTTTTCGGATCGGGCGCCTGCGTGACCCGTGGAGAAAAAAAGCAATCCATCGCCAGTTTCGGCGAAGCGATCGCCTGGCTGCTGAACGAGGTAGAAAAGGGACTCACCAAGCAGCGTTACAAAGGACTTGGGGAAATGAACCCGGAACAGCTTTGGGAAACGACGATGGATCCCAAAGTTCGCCGTCTGCTCAGGGTACAGATCGAAGACGCAATCGACGCCGACGAAATTTTGACGACCCTGATGGGCGAATTGGTCGAACCGCGCCGCAATTTCATCGAAAGTAACGCGCTCGCGGCCCGCAATATCGATGTCTGATCTCTTTACCGCAACGACCCGGCGCGCGTCGGGCTGAGTCGTTACATGACACTGACCGAACTTCGCTACATCGTAAGTTTGGCGCGTGAGCGTCATTTTGGGCGCGCGGCGGAGAAATGCCACGTCAGTCAGCCGACGCTTTCGGTGGCGCTGAAAAAAGTCGAGTCGCGTTTTGGCATTACGCTGTTTGAAAGAACTCCCGCCGACGTTCGCCTGACGCCAATCGGCGAGCGGATCGCGGTACAGGCCGGGCGGGTGCTGTTGGAGGCCGAACGCCTCAAGGACATCGCCGGACAGGGCAGGAATCCGCTGGTTGGGCCGTTGCGTGTGGGGGTTATTTACACGATAGCGCCTTATCTTCTTCCTCGGCTTATTCCTGCCTTGCACGTTCACGCGCCGCAAATCCCCCTGTTCATCAGCGAGAATTTCACGGTTAATCTGAGCGAACAGCTGCGGCGCGGCGAGTTGGACGTCATCATCGTTGCGCTTCCTTTCGAGGAACCTGGAATCGTCGTTCGATCGGTGTATGACGAGCCGTTCTGTGTGGTTTTGCCCAACAATCATCCATTGACGTCCAACAAGACGATATCGAGCGCGCAGGTAGCCGCTGAAAACCTGCTGTTGCTGGGAAAAGGAAATTGTTTTCGCGATCAGGTAATTGAAGCGTGTCCCAAGCTCTCGGAACCGGGTGGAATGGAAGGCGCGCTTGAAGGGAGTTCGCTGGAGACCGTCCGCTATATGGTTGCCAGCGGCGCTGGAATTTCGGTCGTCCCAATATCGGCTGCGAAATCGTGGCCGCAAGGCTCGAATCTGCTGCAAATACGCCGATTCTCCGCGCCGCAGCCGACGCGGCGGGTCGGGTTGGCCTGGCGGGTGACTTTCCCTCGGCCACAGGTGATCGATATTTTGCACGCGGCAATTCTGGACGCGCCGCCTCTCGGTACGCTCAAAATTCAAAAATGAAGGTGGTAGTTAAATAGTGGCAGAAAACCGCGGATAAGCCAGATGACGCCGCCGCGTGGCTTGTCCAAACGCGCACACACCCTCAATTTTCCTTCTGCGTCAGCCTTCCCTTCTCCCCTTGCGGGAGAAGGTGCCCCGGCAGGGGCGGATGAGGGTGGCCACGTAAAACAGGCGGAGCGTCTGCTCCGTCTGTTGGTGCCATGACAGGGGGGAATGAATGGGTGCCACGCAAGGGCGTTTATTTATTTCGTGCTTCCAAAACAGTCCGGTGAACGACATGTCCCCTTTTGCGGGAGAGTGTGGGACGGGTTTCGCAAATTCAACCGATTTTTTGACTGTCACCAAATTGAACCACGTTTTCCAGATTGTTTCACGTGAAACAATCTGGGCAGGGCAATCGCATGAACACTTTATGCGTAAAACCTTGCCATCCTTTCTCTCACCCCAACCGTGACACCCTTCAGGGGAAATTAAACCCGACGCGCTCCTGGTTTGATTCCCCTTTTGTGTGGGGGGGGGGCAGCGGCGGCAAGGGTGCCCCAAAAGGGGGTGGTTTTAGATCTGAGTTGGTTTTACGATACCCCCGATTGTTTCACGTGAAACAATCGGGGGTAAGCCCGTTTACGCGCTGTGTCACGAGTTTTGTAGGGGGCGACCGTCCCGGTCGCCCGTCGGCGCTTAGAAACTGAACCGCGCGCCGATATTCACCGATCCGCCTTCTCTGGCGTCTCCCTTGTCTGGCGAGGAGAAGCCGTGTTGGTAGCGAAGATCGCCAAAAACCGACGTGGATTTGTTCGTCCAGCCCTGAATCCCGACGCCCAGCTCGCCCCAGGACTTGCCATAGCGTTCGGAAACGTGAACCTTGTTGATGG
>JAITNL010000069.1 GCA_031290495.1 Accumulibacter sp. | reverse complement strand
AAAACTCATCACGAGAGAGCCGAGCATCAGGTGCCAGCCATCGACGAGCACGAAGAGCATCAGCGTGAAGGGAAGGGAAACCATCACCGGCGACATCATCATCATGCCCATCGACATGAGGATGCTGGCCACCACCATGTCGATGATCAGAAAGGGAATGTAAATGACGAAGCCGATCTGGAAGGCGGTTTTCAATTCGCTGGTCACGAATGACGGAATGAGGACGCGCATGGGCAACTCTTCGGGTGATCCGACCTCGGGGATGTTGCCGAGGCGCGCGAACAGGCCGATGTCCGATTGGCGGGTCTGTTTGAGCATGACGCCGCGCAACGGCACGACGCCGCGCTCGACGGCCTCGACGAAGGTGATCCGGTTCTCGGACAAAGGCACGTAGGCGTCGGTATGGATTTGCTCCAGGATCGGCGACATGATGAAGAAGGTCAGAAACAGCGCCAGTCCGAGCATGACCTGGTTGGGCGGGCTGGTTTGCGTACCGAGCGCGTGGCGCAGGATCGACAGGACGATGATCAGGCGCGTGAAACTGGTCATCATCAACAACATCGCGGGAATGAAGGCCAGCGCCGTGAGCGTGATCAGCGTCTCGATCGTCACCGCGTAAGTCTGACTGCCGCCAGCGCCCGGCGTACTGGTCAGCGCCGGCATTCCGCCGCTCGCCTGCGCCCACGCGGCCAACGGTGTGAAGAGCGTCAGCGGAATCAGCAGCGGCAGCCAGCGCGCGCACCTAGACGGCGTCATTTTTGCGCTCGGCGACATGTTTGAGCCAGAGGCCAAAACGGTTTTCGGTCTCCTTGCCGACCGGCAATTCGCCCTTGGGCAGGGTGTGCAGCGTTTCGATCTGTCCGGGGACGATGCCGACGACGATCCAGCTGTCGCCGACCTCGATGAGCACGATGCGTTCGCGCGGACTGAGCGCCAATCGGCCCACCACGCGCAAGGGGCCGGTATTGCCGAAGGTGCCGCCGCCGTTGAAGCGGCGCAGCAGATAAGCGCCGAGAAACAGCAAGCCGACGATCAGCGCCAGACCGAACAGCATCTGCAGCATCGCGCCGCCGGGCACGGCGGGGGTTTCAGGAATCGCTCCCGTTTGCGCCGCGGCCCACGCGGGTACGCTTCCCGTCAGGATCGACATCGGAAAAATCGGCCTGACGATCCGGCGGAGAAAACACGAAACAAAGGAAAGGCAACTCGATGGGCGGATCAATTGGCGGCCTGGTCTGGTAGAAAAATCAAGTAAACAAAGATTGAAAACCGGGCGCTATCTTAATCCAAACCGACTGAACGGGAAACCCGGAGTCTTCTCCAGCATGAGATAAGTCTGGACAAGCGGCAGCCGAAACCGTCGGTCATCAGGAGATGATGACCTTGCAAGATGACCGGCTGACCACATCGGAGAGCCTGGAAGAGTTTTTGGCGGCACGGCGGGCAGGGGGCAGACAAGGCTGCCCGCCGACGCTTAGAAATTGAACCGCACGCCGATATTCACCGCTCCGCCTTCTCTGGCACTCCCCTTGTCTGGCGAGGAGAATCCGCGCTGATAGCTGACATCGCCGAAGACTGACGTGGATTTGTTCACCCAGCCCTGAACACCCAAGCCGACTTCGCCCCAGGATTTGCCGTAGCGTTCGGAAACGTTGGTGGAAACCCCATTGCTCTTGTTGACGAAGGTGACGCTTTCGGGCTTGAGGAAGTCACGGTACACGTTGACCAGCCCGTAGAGCTTCAAAGGCTTGTTTTCGGCGGTCGTCAGTTCCCGAACGAGCCTTGCGCCAAGACGACCGCGCAGAGTGTCGGCGTCGTAGGCGTCGACTTTGGACTTGTTGTCCTTGAAACTCTGGTACTTCGTGTATTGATAACTCAACTGCGCCTGACCTTCGAGCAGCCAGGCGTTGTCGATTTTCCACAGGGGGCAGCCGCCTTCGACGGAAAGACCAGCGCGCCAGCCTTTTTGGGTGGCTTTGTCGCGGGCTTCCCCGTCCTTGATGGTGAAGTCGTTATGGAGCTTGGCGGTCTGGACGACGAGATCGAGATACGCGCCGTTGGCCGTGGTGTGGGTGAGATAGCCGCCCAGCGCGTAGCTTTCGGCCTTCATCGAGCCGGTGTCGCGCTTGGTGCCTGTGCGGTCGTCGAAATCGGCGTCGGTGCGGGCATAGTCGAAGGCCAGCGCGGCGCGCAGGGTGCCGCCGTTCCCGGTGGACTTGACGAGGACTTCCTGGCCGACCTGTACGCCGGTGGTGTCCTGGTCGTAGCCGAAACCGCGTTTGCCGTCTTCGGAACCCTGACTGCGATACGTTCTGGCCCAGGATTGACGTTCCGTCGTCGGCAGGCTGCGATGTTCGCCGACGCGTTGACTCAGATTGGCGAGTTGCAGGAAGCCGGTTTCGGTGTTGATCCGCTGGGCGCCGATGTAGTTGACGATGCCGGGTGGCGCGGGTGGCGGCGGCGGGTCGCGGCCGATGATGGGGGTGTAGAGGTCGCTGAGGACGAGATACCAGTTGTTGGTGTTCCCATCCACTTGGCTGCCGTCCTGCACCTGGTAGCACAGGGACGTGCCGGCGATACAAAGACCGCCGGTGAAGGTGGACGTCGATCCGCCTCCTGTTTGCGCCAGCAAGAGGGCGGGTTCGCTGCCCGTCGGGTCGGCGCCCAGATTGGTGAGGAGCAGCTCGCGAGTATCTGTCGCGATTCCGGTGAAGACGAGCATGTCGCCGATGTTATTGGCGATGTTGACATACATCTGGATGTCGCCGGTGCCGGAGAGTGTTCCAGCTTTCAGGATGTTGCTGCCGAGGCCGAAATTGAAATTGGCTTCATGGTTCAGGACAATCAAGCCGTTGTTGTTCAATTCGGAGGTTGCGCCAAGATTGAGCAGCCGTTCGGGGTGATTAACAATATCGAGTGTGCCGCCCGACAGGATATTGAGCTGCCCGATGACGTTCAGCTCTGTCCCGGTGATGTTGAAGAAAGCGCCGCTCTCGATGGTGATGTTCTGGGCGGTAAGTTTGCCGGAGAGGTCAAGCGCGCCGTTTGCCACCGTCACATCGCCACCAAAGCTCGAACTGTCGCCGGTCAGGGTCAGCGTTTCGGCACCGACCTTGGTCAGCGAACCGGCGCCGGAAATTTCGCCGTCGTAGGCGATCTCGTCTGAGCGGTTGAAGATCAGCGCGGCGTTTTCGGCGATAGCGATGTTGCCGGCAACGCTGCCCACTGTGCCGCCGCTGCCGATTTGCAGTGTGCCGGCGGAAATCGTGGTGCCGCCTTCGTAGGTGTTGGTTCCGCTCAGGGTGAGTATTCCCGCGCCGAGTTTGGTCATTGAACCGGAACCGCTGATGACGCCTTCGTAGGCGATGTCGTCGGAGCGGTTGAAGATCAGCGCGGCGTTGTCGACGATGTTGCCGATAACGCTGCCCGTCTCGCCGCCGCCGCCGAGTTGCAGTGTGCCGGCGGAAATCGTGGTGCCGCCTTCGTAGGTGTTGGTTCCGCTCAGGGTCAGCGTTCCCGCGCCGAGTTTGGTCATTGAACCGGAACCGCTGATGACGCCTTCGTAGGCGAGGTCGTCGGAGCGGTTGAAGATCAGCGCGGCGTTGTCGACGATGTCGCCGGTAACGCTGCCCGTCTCGCCGCCGCCGCCGAGTTGCAAGGCACCGGCGAAAATCGTGGTGCCGCCTTCGTAGATGTTGTCGCCGGTCAGGGTGAGTATTCCCGCGCCGAGTTTGGTCAAGGAACCGGCGCCGGAGATGACGCCGGCAAAAGTTCCGCTGCCATCGTGAACTGTACCGCCGACGGAAAGCACGCTGCCCGAACCGAGCGCCAGCGAAGTGCCGCTCTCACCGTTCAACGCGCCGACGGTCTGACTGTTTCCCTGAAAATCGACGCTGGCGTCATTTACCAGCGAAAGCGAAGACGTATTTCCGAAGACGTTGTTGGCAATCGCCGTCAGCTCCAGCCCGTCGACTGTCGTCGCCCCGGAATAATCGCTTCCCGCGTTCCCGGCCTTGGCCGCCTGTGAACCGGAGAACACAAAACTTCCCGCGCCGGTCAATTGGGCGTTCAACAAGGGACCGCCGACGGCGACGCTGGCTGTACTGTCCAGCGTGACGGTCTTTCCAAGATAGGATTCGATCGCCTTCAAGCCAAAGCCGAGACAAAGTCCGTCATCGAGCAGCTTATCGCCGTCAGTCGCCGCCACATAATCGAAGATGGCCGC
>JAITNL010000024.1 GCA_031290495.1 Accumulibacter sp. | reverse complement strand
CCTCAATTTTCCTTCTGCGGCAGCTTTCCCTTCTCCCCTTGCGGGAGAAGGTGCCCCGGCAGGGGCGGATGATGGGGTGTCACGCAGGAGGCGGAGCATCTGCTCCGCCTGTTGGTGCCACAACATGGGCGGATGAGGTGGCCGCGCAAGGGTGCTCATCTACTTCGTGCTTCCAAAACCGCCTGATGGATGACCTCCGCTGTTCTATCTTATCCTCGGGTTTTCTACCATTATTTTGACCATCACCACAAATTTCGCCAGGGTTCGCTGGCGTTTCGCCGTGCAACACCAGCGAAAACCAGGCGACATCCCGGCCTTTGGCTGCGGTTCGGCGAAAAGTCGCCGCTGGCAAAAGCAAAAATTTGCCGGAATACCCAAAGACAAACGATTTTCGTGCCGTGCTTGTGCGGAAGCGCTGATCCGGAAAAATATGACACGTGGCTCACGCGGGCAAAAATGTTTCCTCAAGACTTTCACTTTTTTGCCGCTAACCCATGAAAGGAGGAATAAAAGGAGGGGCATCATGAAAATCGAACAACTTTCGCGCGGTCTGGCGTCCATCGTTGTCGATAAAAGGCGCGCTGCCCGCCGTCTGGGGCCGCGCCGGATTACAGCGATTGACGCGGTGCTGCCAGATAGCAGTTATGCCTTGCAGGAATTGCTGTCCGCCGTGCAAAATCTGGAGCAGGACGAAAATTCGCCAGAAGCCTTCATGCGCCAATCGGCGTTCATGCTGGCGGCAGAGCTTGCCACACTGGGAGCAGAGGCAAAAAAACATCTGCTGAAAACCGAACCACGCCACCTCGATGCCACGGTCTGATCGAATATGGCGTTTTGATTCAACATTTATTTTGGCTGTCGCCATATTTGTTCGTGGTTTCCACAGGTCAAAACCAGGTCATGATTTCACGCAACACCGCCAGCGTCAGGACGGTGTAAAGACCCGCGACGAAATCGTCGGCCATGACGCCGAAACCGTTTTTCATCCGCTCGTCGATAAAGCGCGCCGGTTGGGGCTTGACGATGTCGAAGAAGCGGAAGGCCAGAAACGCCGCCGTCTGCCAGAGCCAACCCTCCGGGCAGACGAAAAGGACCATCCAGAACGGTACGATCTCGTCCCAGACGATGCTGCCGTGATCGGGTTCGCCAAGATCGTCGCCGGTACGCTGCGCGGCGAAGATGCCGATGACGTAGCAAACCAGCAGGAAAACCAGCAGTTCGGGATCGTCCATCACGCCGCGCAGCGAGGAATAAGACGCCCACGCGAGAAGCGTGCCGACAGTTCCCGGCGCGAACGGCGATAAACCGCTGCCGAAGCCGCAGGCTACGAAGTGCGCTGGATGCGAGAAAAGAAAGCGCGGCGGCGGCGCTTTACTTGGGGGCTTGGTCGTCTTGGTCAAAATGATCGAATCCTTTCCGGTTAACCGTTATCGGTTCGCCACGCTCGCCGATCAGGCGAACTTTTCCCGTGCCCTCGGCTTCGACGATTCTGCCGATGCGCCACAGCGGAAGATCGAGTTCGGACGACAGGACGGACAATGGCTCACGTTCTTTTGGCGCTGCCGAAAACGCCAGTTCGTAATCGTCTCCGCCAGTCAGTTGGCATTGACGCGCCAATTCGGCATCGACGTTTTCCGGCAGATCGGGTAATTGCGCGATGAAAATTTCAGCGGCGCACGCCGAGCGTTCGGCGATGTGCCCGATGTCGGCCAGCAGACCGTCCGAAACGTCGATTGCCGAACGCGCCAGCGCGCGCCGCCGCAAGGCCAGCCCTAATTCGACGCGCGGAACCGGCCTTTGCAGCAGACCGACGCATTGCGTCCCCAGATCGTCAGGCAAGACGATCCGGCGCCGCAAATGCGCCAGCCCCAGCGCCGCCAGCCCAGGCCGCCCCGATACCCAGAGGTCGTCGCCGGGACGCGCGCCGTCGCGGCGCAACGCGCTTCCGGCGGGGACTTCGCCCAGCGCGGTGACGCATAAATTGAGCGGCCCGCGCGTCGTATCGCCGCCGATCAGGTCGACGCCGTAACGTTCGGCGCAAGCGAAAAAACCGTCCGCAAATGCGGCGATCCAGACCGCGCCGGCTGTCGGCAGACTGCCGGCGAGCAGCGCCCAGCGCGGCAACGCGCCCATCGCGGCCAGGTCGGAGACGTTGACCGCCAGTGTTTTCCAGCCCAGTTGGACGGGATCGGTATCGGCGAAAAAATGCGTCCCGGCGACCAGCGTGTCGGTGGTAATCGCCAACGCCATTCCCGGCGAGGGATTCAGCAGCGCGCAATCGTCGCCCGGCCCAAGGAGCGTTTGCGGCGTCGCGCGCGTAAAATACCGCGCGATCAGGTCAAATTCGCAAGGCATGGGAATCCGTTCAAGACACGTATCCGGCGGACAGCGCGAAGAAGCCGGCGCGCGGCGCTTGACGGGATCGCCGTCATCCTCTGGCCGCCCGCCGGGCGTCGACCTCGACCGACCGAACCTTGGCCGCCAGTTTGTCGAGTACGCCATTGACGTATTTGTGACCGTCACTGCCGCCAAATTCCTTGGTCAGTTCGATCGCTTCGTTGATGACCACGCGATACGGCGTCTGTGGATCGTTGAGCAATTCGTAGGCGCCAGTCAGCAGTACGCCGGCCTCGACGGGAGACAATTCGGCGAACGGTCGGTCCAGATACGTTTGCAGCCGCTCGCGCAACGCCTCGTGTTGCGCCAGAACGCCGTGCAGCAGGGCGGCGAAAAATTCGCGGTCGGACTTGCCGAAACTGTCGTTGTCGGCCAGATGCGCCTCGATGGCGGTCTCATCGTTGCCGCCGACCAGCCACTGATACAGTCCCTGCAGGACGAACTCGCGGGCGCGTCGGCGCGGCGATTTGACGGTTTTTTTTGCCGCCGGACGCGCAGTCCCCGTTCCCGTAACCGCCGTCCCGTTCATTGCGCGCGATCTCCGACGGCGCGCAGCAGGTTGGCCATCTCCACGGCCACCTGAGCGCAATCGCCGCCTTTCTGTCGCGTGCGCGCGTGCGCCTGCTCGTCGTTCTCGCAGGTCAGGATGCCGTTGGCAATCGGGATGCCGATATCGAGTTGTACCTCCTGGACGCCACGGCAGGAATCGTTGGACACTACCTCGAAATGGTAGGTCTCGCCACGGATCACCGCGCCCAGGGCAATCAGCGCGTCGAAGCGGTCGCTTTGCGCCATGTTCTGCAACGCCAGCGGGATTTCCAGCGCGCCGGGGACGGTGGCAATCTCGATAGCGTTCGCGCTGACGCCCAGACGCGTCAGTTCGGCGACGCACGCGGCCAGCAATCCTTCAACGACGTCAGGATTGAAGCGGCTCATCACGATGCCGATGGACAGACCGCCGCCGTCGAGATCGCGTTCATATTCGTGGATATTTTTGAAACGTGACATCAAGTGACCTTCCAGAAAAAATACAGCGTTATTCGGATTCGGCTGGCGGCGTGACGAAGTCTACGACTTCGAGGCCAAAGCCGGTCATGCTCGGCATCCGGCGCGGGCTGGCCAGGAGTTTCATCCGGCGCACGCCGAGATCGCGCAAAATCTGCGCGCCAATGCCGTGAATGCGTGGATCCCACTTGGCCGCGGGATGCGTGGATGTGGGTGATTCGGCCAGCGCCGACAGAATATCCTGCCCCGTTTCCTGACGGCGCAGCAGCACGATCGCGCCGGACTCGGCCTGCGCTAGCGCGCGCAGGGACGCGTCGAGGGAGAACGTATGGTGACCGCCCGCCGGGTCGAGAAAATCGAATACCGACAAAGGCTCATGGACGCGCACCAGGGTTTCCGCTTCGGCCTGGATGATTCCCTTGGTCAACGCCAGATGCACTTCGTTCGAGGCTAAATCGATGAACGTGTGCAGGACAAATTCGCCATGCGCCAACTTGACGGTGCGTGAATGGCCGCGCTTGACCAGCGTTTCATTGCGGCTGCGGTAGTGGATGAGATCGACGATCGTGCCGATCTTGAGGCCATGCGCCTGGGCGAATTGGATCAGATCCGGAAGACGCGCCATCGTGCCGTCGTCCTTGAGCACCTCGCAGATCACCGACGCCGGTTCCAGACCGGCGATCTGCGCCAGATCGCAGCCGGCTTCGGTGTGCCCGGCGCGCACCAGTACGCCGCCCTGGCGGGCGGTGATCGGGAAGACGTGCCCCGGTTGAACGATGTCGTCAGGACACGCGCCGCGCGCCACCGCTGTCTGCACCGTGCGCGCGCGATCCTGAGCGGAAATGCCGGTGGTCACTCCCGTGGCCGCCTCGATCGAAACGGTAAACGCCGTGTTGTACGGACTCTTGTTGTCGCGCGCCATCGGCGTCAGGCCAAGCTGCCGGCCACGCGCCTCGGTAATCGTCAGACAGACCAGCCCGCGCGCGTGAGTGACCATGAAATTGATTGCCTCGGGCGTAATGTGCTCGGCGGCGATGAGCACATCGCCCTCGTTCTCCCGATCCTCCTCGTCCACCAGAATGACCATGCGCCCGGCGCGCAATTCGACAATGATTTCCTCGATCGGCGAGACCTGGGACGACGGATTCAAGGCGCTCATCTGCTGTACCTCCAACGCTTCGGGTGTGGAAAAATCAACGCGGCATTTTCGCATGACCGGAGCGCTTGTTCAGCGCTTTTACGTCTGACTTCAAATCCGGTTTGAAAATTGTCACATTTGTGCTTGACGCCTCAATGATCGTTTTGCAGAAAATCCAATACGATATTGCGGAATTGTCGATAGTGCGCTTTCTCCAGGAACAGAACGTGACTGCCGCCGACGATGATCTCCAGGCGGGTTTTTCCAGGAATTTCGCCCGCCGCGCTTGTGGCGAGAGCGGCGTCGACATACGCGTCCAGGTCGCCCAGAATCAGCAGTGTCGGCATTGTCAAATCGCGTACCGGGATCAAACGCGCGTCGCGTGAAACAAGCAGATCGCGGCGGCCTCCATTCGGTATGGGATGATTGTCGCAGCGTTTGGCGTTGGCAGTGTACCGCTCGATCACGGCCAAATCAGTGATCGCCGGATCGACCGAATCGTCGGGCAGCAAGCGGAAATCCTTGTACGCGTCCCGATAGGCTTCGGCGGTGACGAAAGGAGATTTTACCTCCCGCGCTCCAAGGCCGGCGAGGATGGGGGCGTAAAGGATCAGCGAGCGGACTTTGCCAGGGTGTTTGGCTGAAAAGCGGGATGCCGTCACCGTGCCCCAGCTCCAGCCGAATACATCCAGGCGTTGTTGTCCGCTTTTGGCAAGAATGGCGTCAGCGGCGGCGGCGATGTCTTCCGCCGCGTAATCCGAATCCGGAATGAAACCGTCGCTGACCGCGCCGGAACGCCCAAAGCCGGCAATATCCAGCGTCCAGACCGTATATCCCTGCCGGGCCAGCCAGCGGGTCAAACTATAGTCCGCGTAATCGACGTCAAATTCGTGAGAAGAAAACGCCACGCCGTGAACCAAGAGAATATTTTTCGGAGAAGGAAACGAATCGGCGCTCAGACTGTGCAGAAACAGGGCAACGCCATTTCTTTCCAGCGGATGAATTTGCGCGGTCAATTCGGACGCGCTGCCGTTGCCAACCCAGACGCTGCACAAAAGCGCCAATACCGCAAACAGTCGTTTCATTCACGATTCCTTCATGGCAACGTTTCTTCCGCTTAACTCATGGGGTGGCGTTGCTCCTTCTTGCAGACATATCCTGCCGCCTTTTTCAGTGCGGCCATGACCAAACCGGACAGGTTGAAAAGCTCGCGACACTGATTTTTTGTTGCCTGGCGTACCTGAGCGTGGCTACTTCAAAGTGGCGATGAATACCGCCGCGATGATCGCCGAGGTGATGACGCCGCTGATACTCGCGCCAAGCGCCTGGGGCAGGATGATCGCCGACGGGTTGGCCTGGGTGGCGATTTTCTGCACGATCTTGGCCGTGGTCGGGACGCAGCTGACCCCGGCGATGCCGATCATCGGGTTGAATTTTCCCTTGGTCACGAAATAAAGTACGTAACCGCCGATGATGCCGCCGATGGCCGAAATCAGCAGCGCCAGGATACCCAGCAGCAACAGTTTGAGCACGGTCGGTTCGAGCAGGGTACTGGCTTCGCACAACACGCCCAGGGTCAGTCCGAGGAAGAAGGTTGCGGCGTAAAGAAAGGTCTCGCTGATCAGCGTACTGAAACTCTCCAGGCCGCTTTCACGCACCGCGACGCCGACGAAAAGCGAGAAGAAAAGCGGCGCGGCAACGGGAAAGAGCAGGCACAGCAGCGTACAGGCGACAACCGCGAAGACGAGTTTCTGGGAACGGCTGATGTCCGGGCCACGGTCGTCGGACATGTTGATGCCGCGCAGTTTTTTCGGAATCAGCCACTTGATCAGATAAGGATAGCCGCCGTAGGTCAGCCCAAGATACAGGTAGCCCACCACCGTGATCGGAACGAACAGGTGCCGGGCCAGCTGGAGCGAGGTAAACAGCACCATCGGACCGTCGGCCCCGCCGATGGTGGCGACCGAGGCGGATTCCTGCGGCGTCAGTCCAAGCATCATGGCGACCGGGAAGACCGCGAAGGTGCCGAGTTCGGCAAACAGGGCAATGGTCATGCTCTGGAAGGGCCTGGCCATGATGTAGCCGACGTCGAGCAGGACGCCGATGCCCATGAACACCAGACAGGCGATCAGACCGTTGCTGAACGCCAGCGTGTAGACCGGCTGCAGCCAGTCGATCTGCATGATGTTGACGAGATCGGCGGGATCGGACATCAACGGGTCGATGAACAGGGTTCCCATTTTCATTTTCCCGGAATCGAGAAACATGACGCCGGCGTTGATCGACGACATGCCGAGTCCCATCGGGATCATCAGCAAAGGTTCGAGCACATTGCGCGAACCCAGGTAGATCAGGGCAAAGCCGAGCAGCATCAGGCAAACGCGCCCGATCATGATCTTTGGTTCGGAGGCGGCCAGCGTGGCGATCCCTTGAAAAAGATCGAGAAAGTTATAGGTTTCCATACGATTTCCATCTTTTATATGAGCGCCCCAAACCAAGGGCGGGTGGACACAACCGTTCCGGACAGAACGGCCAGTCAGGAAATCGTAATCAACGGCTGCCCGGCGGCAACGGCATCGCCGACGGCAACCAGTACGCGGGATACTTTTCCGGACATCGACGCCATCACCGGAACTTTCATTTTCATCGCCTCGATTTCGACGACGCGATCCCCTTCATTGACGCTCTGGCCTTCCTTGACCAGGATGCTTGCCACGACGCCGCCCATCTGCGCGCACTGATCGCCCGAACCCGCCGCCGTGACGACCGCCGCCGCCCGCGGGACCGCGGCCGCTGGCGCCGCCGCCACGGGCGCCGCCGGAGCGGGCGCGCCGATATAGTTGGGCATCAACGCGGCGCCGGACGTAAGCTCCTGGACGGCGACATCGTATTCTTTTCCATTGACGGTTATTTTGAACAATCTTTCCATGGTTGAACTCCGTAATTAACGTTTTGGCTGATGCGAATGCAACGCGGAACGGCCTTGATATTTCCAGGCGTGACTGCTTTCGCCAATGTGCAGGATGCGGTGCGGCCCCATCGCCACGGCGACGGCAGCGGTGATGACGGCGACGACGTCGTCCGCTATCGCTGCCGGGGAAGACAGCGCGGCGACCGGCGCGGCGACCGGGCGCGGCGCGGCGGTCACGCCCCGTGTGCGCCTTTTTTCGATGTGGCCGGTGACGGCGACCAGCACCTTGATGAGGATGGCGACGAAAAACGAAATCGCCGCCGCGATCGCGTAAACCTGCAGCGACTTGACGATGGACAAACTGAGTAGGTCTGGCATGGCGGACTCCGTCGCCTAGAGCGGCATGTTGCCGTGCTTCTTGCTCGGCCGCAGTTCGCGCTTGCTGAGCAGCTTGCGCAAGGCAATCGCCACCGTGGCGCGCGTTTCGCCCGGCTCGATGACGTTGCTGATGTAGAAATTCGCCGCCGCTTCATAGGGCGAGGCAAACTCCTGGCGATAGCTCTCGGTGAAGGCTTTCGCCGCCGCCTCGCGGTCTTCCGCGTTTTCCAGTTCCTTGCGGTAGAGAATCTTGACCGCCGCTTCGGCGCCCATTACCGCGATTTCCGCCGTCGGCCAGGCGAAAACCATGTCCGCGCCGAGTTCCTGGCTGCACATCGCCAGATACGATCCGCCGTAGGATTTGCGCAGGATCACGGTGATCTTCGGGCTGGTGCAGGAGGCGAAGGCGTGCAGCATTTTCGCGCCGTGACGGATGATGCCACCGCGTTCCTGCTCAATTCCGGGCAGGAAACCGGGTACGTCGACCAGTGTCACGATGGGAATGTTGAAGACGTTGCACAGGCGCACGAAGCGCGCGATTTTGTCGGACGCGTCGATGTCCAGCGCGCCGGCCATCACCATCGGCTGGTTGGCGACGATGCCGGCGACGACGCCGGAAAGGCGGGCAAAACCGACAATCGCGTTACGCGCGAAACCGCGATGAACTTCCAGGAGTTCACCATCGTCGACCAGACGGCGAATCACCGCGCTCATGTCCAGCGGTTCGGACGATGTTGCCGGGACCAGTTCTTCCATGCCGGGATCGATCGCGCTGTCGATCGGCATCGCCAGATCGTGCGGCGGATCCTCGGTATTGTTTTGCGGCAGATAACTGAGCAGGTTTTTTACGATGGCGAGGGCGTGTCGATCGTCATCGGCCAGAAAATGCGCGTTGCCGCTGACCGAGGCGTGCATTTCAGCGCTGCCGATTTCGTCCATGGTGGTCGCGCGTCCGGTGACTGCCTTGATGACTTCAGGACCGGTCAGGAACATGTGCGCGTTCTTGCGCGTCATGATCACGAAATCCATCAGCGCGGGCGAATACGCCGCGCCGCCGGCGCACGGCCCCATGACGACGGCAATCTGCGGCACCACGCCGGAGAGCAGGACGTTGGCGTAAAACACGTCGCCGTAGCCGGACAGGGCGTCGACGCCTTCCTGGATGCGCGCCCCCCCCGAATCCTTGAAGGCCACGACGGGAATGCCGACCTTGAGCGCGTAACGCATGACGCGGGTGATCTTGCGCGCCTGCATCTTGCCAAGCGCTCCCGCCATGACGCTGAAGTCCTGACAGAAGGCTGCCGTCTGCCGATTGCCGATGTAGCCCGATCCGGTAATCACGCCGTCGGCCGGCAGTTTGCGACCCGTCATGCCGAAATGCACGGCGTGATGTGTGGCATGCAGCCCGATTTCCTGGAAAGTGCCTTCTTCAAAAAGGCCGCCGATGCGTTCGCGCGCCGACAACAGCCCCTTGTCGTGCAAAGCCTTGAGTTTTTCGGGGGGGAGTTGGTCGATGGTCTGCTTGCGCTTCTCGCGCAAAGTCTCAATGAGTTCCGGTTTGATCGTCATGGTCTTTTCAGGAAATGGTGGAATTGGGTGCCAGACAGCGCATTAAGCACGGCTTTGCCATCGTCTCGATAACAAAGCCGCGCAGTCTAACACGGTTGAAGTCGACCGTGGGCGTTTCAGTTCCCGACACGCGATTCGAGGATATCCACGGCGGGCAGACGCTTGCCTTCGAGAAACTCCAGGAAAGCGCCGCCAGCGGTCGAGATGTAACCGACCTTGTCCTGGATCCTGAAGACGTTGATCGCCGAGACGGTGTCGCCGCCGCCGGCCAGCGTGAATGCCTTCGATTGCGCGACGGCCTTCGCCAATTCCTTGGTGCCGTTAGCGAACGCCTCCATCTCGAAGACGCCGACCGGACCGTTCCACACCACCGTACCCGCCTTGGCGACGATCTCGGCGAGCGCCTTGGCAGATTGCGGGCCGATGTCGAGAATCATGTCGTCGTCGGCAACGTCGTCGACGCTCTTGACGGTCGCCGGCGCGGTGGCCGAAAACTCCTTGGCGCAAACCACGTCGGTGGGCAGCGGCACCTTGACCTTGCTCATTACCGCCCTGGCCTGATCGATCAGATCGCGCTCGGCCAGCGATTTGCCGATCTTCTTGCCGGAAGCGAGCAGGAAGGTGTTGGCGATGCCGCCGCCAACCACCAGTTGGTCGACCTTGGCCGACAGGCTTTCGAGCACCGTCAGTTTGGTCGATACCTTGGAACCGCCGACGATGGCTACCATTGGTCGCGCCGGTTGGGCCAGCGCCTTGGTCAGCGCTTCGAGTTCGGATGCCACGCAAGGACCGGCGCAGGCGATTTTGGCGTATTTGCCCATGCCATAGGTGGTGGCTTCGGCGCGGTGCGCGGTGCCGAAGGCGTCCATTACCCACACGTCGCACAGCGCGGCCATCTTCTGCGACAGTTCGTCGCCGCATTTCTTTTCGCCCTTGTTGCAGCGGGCGTTTTCCAGCATTACCACCTCGCCGGGCTTGACCGCGAAACCGCCGTCGACCCAGTTCTGTACCAGGCGAACCTCCTGGCCGAGCAGTTCGGACAGGCGTTTGGCGACCGGGGCGAGTGAGTCTTCCGCTTTGAATTCGCCTTCGGTGGGGCGCCCGAGATGCGAGGTGACCATCACCGCCGCGCCTTTGGACAGCGCGCAGCGGATACCGGGCAGCGCGGCGCGGATGCGCGTGTCGTCGGTGATAACCAGATGGTCATCCTGGGGAACGTTCAGGTCGGCGCGGATAAAAACACGCTTACCGGCCACATCGAGATCGGTGAGACGTTTGAAAGTCATGGCAAAACTCGCTTATTCGGGAATTGAAAAAACAAAAAAGGGCGCCTCGCAGCGCCCTTTCGTCCGGGGTGTTACTTGGCGGACATCACGCGGATCATTTCCAGCACCTTGTTGGAATAGCCCCACTCGTTGTCGTACCAGGCGACCAGTTTGACGAAGGTCGGATCGAGCGCGATGCCGGCGTCGGCGTCGAACACCGAGGTGCAGACTTCGCCGCGAAAATCGGTCGACACTACCTTCTCTTCGGTGTAACCGACGACGCCCTTCAGCGCGCCTTCCGACGCCTTTTTCATGACCGCGCAGATTTCCTTGTAGTCGGCGGGTCTGTTCAGTTCGCAGGTCAGGTCAACGACCGAAACGTCGGAAGTCGGAACGCGCAAGGACATGCCGGTGAGCTTTTTGTTCAGTTCCGGAATGACCTTGCCGACGGCCTTGGCCGCGCCGGTCGAGGACGGGATGATGTTTTCCAGAATGCCGCGCCCGCCGCGCCAATCCTTGTTCGACGGCGCGTCGACGGTCTTCTGCGTGTTGGTGGTGGCGTGTACGGTGGTCATCAGGCCGCGCTTGATGCCGAAAGTGTCGTTGATCACCTTGGCCAGCGGCGCCAGACAGTTGGTCGTGCACGAAGCGTTGGAGATGATCGTCTCGCCGGCGTAGGCGGTGTGGTTGACGCCGAACACGAACATCGGGGTGTCGTCCTTCGACGGAGCGCTCTGGATGACTTTTTTGGCGCCGGCGTCGATGTGTTTCTGACACGTTTCCTTGGTCAGGAACAGGCCGGTCGATTCGACGACGACTTCAGCGCCGACTTCCTTCCAGTTGAGTTCGGCGGGATCCTTGATGGCGGTCAGACGGATTTTTTTGCCATTGACCACCAGCGTGTTGCCTTCGACGGAAATCTGCCCCTTGAAACGGCCATGCACCGAATCGAACTTGAGCATGTAAGCCACATAATCCGGCTCAAGCAGATCGTTGATGCCAACGACCTCGATGTCGTTGAAATTTTGCACCGCCGCGCGGAACACCATACGTCCGATGCGGCCAAAACCATTGATACCCACTTTGATAGTCATGATTCACCTTTCTGGTTAAAAAAACGGACACTGAAACGACATTGAAACAACCGATGACGGCGCGTATGGAACCCCGCGTGGCGTCCCGTGGCTCCGGATGAAAAATAAGCCGCCATTATCCGCCAATTCGATACAAATTTCCAATCGAACGCAGGTTGATGGCGCTGACCTGTGACGAGGCTGGAATCATCAACCCGGCGTCCCGCGTGAGGCGCGTGAAAACGCCGGGGCGGGCAAGAAATGAAACCAGACACGGGCGTATCATTCCTCTTCGCTCAAATCCCCACTTCATTCACGGAATCCGCGATGACCTTTACCCAAGCCCTTGCCGCCGCGTGGCAAAAGAACGATTCACTGCTTTGCGTCGGACTCGATCCCGATCCGGCCAAATTTCCGGCGTATCTCGAAGGACGACCGGACGCCATCCTTCAATTCTGTCAAGCGATCGTCGACGCCACCGCCGATCTCGTCTGCTGCTTCAAGCCGCAGATCGCCTACTTCGCCGCGCACAGCGCCGAAGACCAGCTCAAGGCGCTGATCGCGCACATTCACGCGCGGCATCCAGGCATTCCGGTGATCCTCGACGCCAAGCGCGGCGACATCGGCAGCACCGCCGAACAGTACGCGAAGGAAGTCT
Source organism: Accumulibacter sp. (assembly GCA_031290495.1). Classification (GTDB taxonomy): domain Bacteria; phylum Pseudomonadota; class Gammaproteobacteria; order Burkholderiales; family Rhodocyclaceae; genus Propionivibrio. Next base: position 907 of record JAITNL010000024.1, on the reverse strand, counting down.
TTGAACGCTACGGCGCCGATGCGGTGACGGCCAGTCCCTACATGGGCAAGGATTCGGTCGAACCCTACCTGGCCTATCCGGACAAGGGCGTGATCCTGCTGTGCCGCACGTCCAACCCCGGCGGCAGCGATTTGCAATTCCTCGACGTGGGCGGCAAAAAGCTCTATGAACACGTCGCCGAACTCGTCGCCACGCGGTGGAACGTCAGCGGACAATGCGCGCTGGTCGTCGGCGCGACTTTCCCGGACGAAATCGCGCGCGTGCGCCGGATCGTCGGCGAACTGCCCTTGCTGGTACCCGGTATCGGCGCGCAGGGCGGCGACGTGGAAGCCACGGTACAGGCCGGACGCACGGCAAACGGCGCGGGATTGATGATCAATTCCTCGCGCGCCATCCTTTACGCCGGCCAAGACGAAAACTACGCCCAGGCCGCCCGCCGCGCCGCCAGCGCAACGCGCGAACTGATCAACCGCTATCGCTGACGTCAACGCCTCGGTGAGAAACCGGGACAACGAATCTGGAGCCGCGTGGGCGAAACAGGGTGTCCGCCCCGAACCCCACGGAAACACAGATACACGGACAACGCCAGGGGCTGAGCACGAAAACCCGATAACCCGCAAAGGGTTATGACATGAGGTTGTAAACCCTGCTGCGGTCATGTCCCCCGCACCGTCATTCCCGCGCAAGCGGAAATCCAGGTTTTCAGGGTTTCCCGACGGCGGCATGGATTTCCGCTTGCGCGGAAATGACGACAGAGAATGTTCTGCAACTTCGATATGAACGGAAAATTGTGGTGATAGTCGCAAATAGTATTGACGTATTTCCGGCCCCTTTTGCAACCCATCTTTCATACCATATGCGGTGGTTGCTCAGTCCATGCAACACTATATATTGTGGTGAAAAGGCA
>JAITNL010000011.1 GCA_031290495.1 Accumulibacter sp. | reverse complement strand
ACATGCGCGATTCCACGGTGCAGCAGTTCATGCGGCGCTATCAGGTCGACGGCAGGCAGGCGGAGCGCGTCGAACAAGCCGCCCTGTGGCTGTTCGGCCGGCTGGCCGACCTCGGCCAGGCGCACCATGAAAACGAGCAACGGGTGCTGCGTTGGGCGGCGGATTTACATGAGATCGGCATCTCGATCGCCCATACCGGATTCCACAAGCATGGCGCTTACATCATCGGCAGCGCCGACATGCCGGGTTTTTCCAAGAAAGATCAAGAACGGCTGTCGATGCTCGTGCTCGGGCAGCGCGGCAAGCTGGAAAAGCTGCCGCTGATCCCGTCCGCCGATCCGCTCTGGCGTCAGATTTTCTGCCTCCGCCTGGCGGCCTTGCTGCATCGTCCGCGCGACGATCAAGCCTTGCCGCCGATGCGGGTCAAACAGTCGTCCTCGGGCTTCCAGATCGAATTGCCCATCCAATGGCTGCAAAAGAATCCTCTGACGGCGGGAGCGCTGGCCGATGAATCCGCGGCCTGGCAGCAGGTGGGCTGGGAGTTGCGGGTGCGGCGGCGTCTGGGCGGGGATTAGGGATCAGGCTCGTGGCCGGCGCCGCTACCGTCTCCCAGGCCCCGGACGGCCGGGTCGTATTGTCCGGCGACTGGACGCTGACCGCGCTGGCGGCCCCGACCGCTTTGTGCGCGCGCCTCCGCGAATGCGCGGACGGCGATCCATTCTGGGATCTGTCGGCGATCGCGCGCCTGGACAGCGCGGGCGCGGTGATCCTGTGGCAGTGCTGGGGCCGCCGCTGGCCGGCGAGGCTGACGGCCAGCGAGGAGCAGCGCGCCATCCTCGCGCGGGCGGCCGCCGTTTCGCCGCGTCAGGCGACTCGTCAACCGGCGTCGGCGCTGGACGGGCTGGCCGCGCTGGGGCGGATCGGTCTGTCGACCGGGCGGAACGCGCGCCAGTTCGTCACGCTGATCGGGCAGCTGGCGCTCGACGTGGCTTATCTGTGCGCGCATCCGAAAGACATTCCGCTCAAGGAATTTTCCGCGACGCTGTACAAAAGCGGCGCGCAAGCGCTGCCGGTGACGGCGCTGGTCGGCTTCCTGATCGGCGTCGTGCTGTCGTACCTGTCGTCCCTGCAACTGAAAATGTTTGGCGCGGACGTTTTCATCGTCAACCTGATTGGCATCGGCATCATTCGTGAGATCGGGCCGGTCATCGTCGCGGTGCTGGTCGCGGGACGCTCAGGCTCGTCGATGACCGCGCAGATCGGCGTGATGCGAGTCACCGAGGAAATCGACGCGCTGGCGACGATGGGCATTTCGCGCACCTTGCGTCTGGTGCTGCCGAAAGTGGCGGCGCTGGCCTGCGCGATGCCGCTGCTGGTCGTCTGGTGCGCCGCCGCCGGCATCGTCGGCGGCATGGTGTCGGCCAACCTGGAGATGGATCTCGCCTACGGCTATTTCATCGACATGCTGCCCAAGGCGGTGCCCTCGGCCAACGTGTGGATCGGCATCGGCAAGGGAGTCTGTTTCGGCTTGCTGATCGCTCTGATCGCCTGTCATTTCGGCCTCAAGGTGCGCCCGAACAGCGAAAGCCTGTCGGCGCGGACAACCTCGTCGGTGGTCACGGCGATCACCGTGGTGATCATCGCCGACGCGATTTTTGCCGTGCTGACCCGCCGTATCGGGATGCCGGGAGTCTGAGCATGAACGCCCCGGTGATCGAACTCGCCGGCGTGACGACGCGCTTCGGCGCAAATCTGGTGCACGACGGCGTCGATCTCGCCGTCGAACGCGGGCAAATTCTCTGTTTGGTGGGCGGTTCCGGCAGCGGCAAGACGACGCTGCTGCGCGAGATCGTCGGCCTGATCGCGCCGACGCGCGGAACGGTGCGCCTGTTCGGCCGGTCGGTGCTCGACCATGACCCGCGCGTGCGGCGCGACACGCGCCGCCGCTTCGGCATGTTGTTCCAGCAAGGAGCGTTGTTTTCGGCGCTCAACGTGTTCGACAACATCGCGTTTCCGCTGCGCGAATTGCGCCTGGTCGACGAAAGTGTCATCCACGACCTCGTGTTCATCAAGCTGGCGATGGTCGGGCTGGAAGAGTCGCACGCGCTGCTGATGCCCGCCGAATTGTCGGGCGGCATGGTCAAGCGGGTGGCCTTGGCGCGCGCGCTCTCGCTCGAACCCGAATTGCTGGTGCTCGACGAGCCGACCGCCGGACTTGACCCCGATCTCGCCGACAGTTTCGTGAGCCTGATCGGCGCGTTGCAACGGCAACTCGGATTCACCGTGGCGATGGTCACGCACGATCTCGATACGCTGGCCGGATTGGCGACGCAGGTCGCGGTTCTGGCCGAGCGGCGTATCATTGCCAACGGTTCGCCGGTCGAGGTGCTCGATGTCGATCATCCCTTCGTCCGGAGTTTTTTCGGTTCGCCACACGCCCGCGCGGTGATGCGCGGCGAAGACAGAACGTAGGACTGCCATGGAAAACCGTTCACATGCCCTGCTGGCGGGGCTGTTCCTGTTGCTTCTCGGAGCGTCGGCCGCGGCCGTCCTGTGGTGGTTCAGCGGGCGGCAGGAGGAAAATAGCCATTACCTCGTCGAAACGCGCGACAACGTTACCGGACTCAACGTGCAGGCGCAGGTGCGTTATCGCGGCATTCGCGTCGGTCGGGTCGAATCGATCCGGCTCGATCCAAACGACGCGCGGACGACGCTGCTCAGAATCTCGGTGCCCCGCCACATCCCGCTCACTCGCGGCACCGTCGCCCGCCTGGGACACCAGGGCGTGACCGGCATCGCCCACGTTCTGCTTGAAGACGACGGCAAGGACCCGACGCCGCTGCCGCCGGACGGCAAGGGCGGCGCGCGCATCGCCATGCGCGATTCGCTGGTGCAGGAACTGACCGACGTTGGCGGCGACGTACTGCGTCAGACGCGCGAACTGCTCACCGGAATGAACGATCTGTTGCGTCCCGAAAACCGCCAGTCCATCTCGCGGACGCTCGCCAACATCGAAGCCAGTTCGCGGCATGTCCGCGAAACGAGCGAACGGCTGCAACACGCGCTGGGGCCAGACGCCACGCGGCGGGTCGATTCGATCCTGCTCCAGACCGAGCTGACGGTGGCGCAAGCCGCGCCGTTTTTTGCCGAGGCGCGCGGTCTGGTGGCGCGCCTCGATACGGCAAGCGAGAAGTTTGAAACCACCCTGGGCAACTTCAATCTCGACGGCATGAGCGCGCTGACCTTGCGCCTGAACGGATTGACGGATGAATTTAGCTCGACCGCGCAGCAGTTGAACCGCGTCCTGCGTCTGTTGGAAGAATCGCCGCAGAGCCTGATTTTCGGACGCCGGGCGATCGCTCCCGGCCCGGGTGAAAGCGGGTTCGTCGCGCCGTCGAACGGGGGAAACGCGCCATGAAGACACATCGCTCCTTGCTGGCCGTGTTCTCCGCGTTATCCCTTGGGCTGGGCGCGTGTGCCGGAACGATGCAAAACAAAACGCCGCCCGCCGTTTATGATTTCGGTCAGCCGATCCTTTCCGGCGTCGAGGATGTACAAGCCGAACGTCTGGCGCTCGAAGTCCGCGCCGCGCCCTGGCTGGACGGGCCGGAGATCGATTACCGGCTGGCCTACAGCGATCCACTGCGGCGCAGTCAATATGTCGACAGCCGCTGGGCCGCCCCGCCCGCGTTGCTGCTGGCCCAGCAATTGCGGCGTCAGATCGGCTTCGCCAGTATCGACAGCGTCGTTGCGGAATGCGTCTTGCGCGTCGAATTGCAGGAGTTCTCGCAGGTGTTCACCGCGCCGAGAATCAGCCAGGGCGTGTTGCAAGGGCAAGTCAGCCTGATCGACGCGAAACGCCGTCTGCTCGCCGGTCACGCCGTCGGCATCGAACGCCCCGCGCGCGGTCCCGACGCCGTAAGCGGCGTACTGGCGCTCGCCGATGCCAGCGAGGAACTGGGACGGCAGCTGGCCGGCTGGCTGGACCGACTCGATCGGGAAGGCGCGTTGAAAACCTGCGGCCTGACGCGGTGACAGGCAAGCGCCGGGGCGTTTTCAACACAGCGAAAGATTTTGACTATCACCAATTTGCTAACCTCGATCGGGTTGTCGGGCGGGGCGATGGGGTTTTCCAACGACCGCGCGGAGTCGGGGTTGCTGAGCGAACCCCGGCAAAACTTGCGCGGGAATGACGGGTAAAAACAGGGGCAGCCGGAAGGATAGCCGAGCAAACGCGACGGCCCCGGCGATGGCGGCGATTGAGACGATGGATTGGCGGCCCGGCGGAGCGTATTCGCGCCTCCTTGGGCCTCGTGGTGAAACGCCGTTGCCGTTTCAAACAGCCGCCGCCGGATTGCCGCTGTCCTGGCCGGCGTCCTTGAGCAGCTGGAAAATCGCCCGATAATTGCGCGGCGGTTTGTTCTGCTCTTTTTCCTTCAGCGCGGCGCGGCGCAGCGAGCGCAGTCGCTGCGGGTCGAGGCCGGGATACAGGGCGGCGATTTCGTAGAGCTTCGTTTCGTCTTCCAGCAGCGCGTCGCGCTGCCGTTCCAGTCGGCGCAGCCGCGCCGTGACGGCGGCGGAATCGCCGCGCGCGTCGGCCAGCGCGGCGCGAATCGGTGCGTCTTCAACGGCGCGCATCAGGCGGCCAATGTATTGCGTTTGCCGCCGCCTGGCCTCGTCCTGACGCGGCATGCGCTGAATCAGGCCGATGGCTTCGCGCAATGGTTCGGGAAGATCGATCTTTTTCAGGCGCTCGGCCGGCAGCGCCGCCAGCGCTTCGCCAAGCGTTTGCAATTCCGCCATGGCGCGTTTGCGCCTGGTTTTGGAGAGTTCGGGCGGTTCGTCGCCGGAATAAGCTCGCATCAGCGCGGCCCGCCCGAATGCGACCGGATCGCGGAGCCGGAGTTTTGCGCGGTCGTTCTGGAGAGCGAACCAGGCGGACAGGGCGATTCGGCTTCCGCCACCGTCACGGACTGAGCGGCAAGCGCTGCCCGGCAGTCAGCGTCCGGAATAATCGTCATTCTTTTGTACATGAGTTCCTCGGCGACGCGTTACGCGCCTGGCGCATTTTAGCCTTGTTTCTTGCGGGAAAAGGCGGGTGTCGTGGACGTGTCGCGTTTGGCCGTCGTGAATTTGCCGGCGTCGCCATGCCAATCCATACGCTAAAATAACCGCTCCAACGATATTCCGGCGGTTTTGTGTTTCGATAGAATCGACGGCGGTTTGCTGAAAGGAAGTTTCTTGGCAACGAACAGTAATCGTTCAACAACGCTATCTCCCTCTCTGACGAGTCCAGCCCGGCGTGTGCTTACCGCCGAGCTGCGCACGGATTTGATACATAACGACGATCCACTGCTTGATTGTCTGGTCGAACTGACCCGTTTGCTTGGACGCCCAAGCACGCGCGCCGCGCTGTCGGCGGGTCTGCCGCTGGAAAATGGCCGCCTTACGCCGTCGCTGTTCGCCCGCGCCGCGTCCCGCGCCAGTCTGTCGAGCCGAATCGTGCGGCGTTCGCTGGAGGACATCGACGCCGCCCTGTTACCCGTGATCCTCCTGCTCAAAAACGACAATGCGTGTGTTCTGGTGGGCTGGAGCAAGTCAGGCAACAGCGCGCAAGTGTTGCTGCCGGAAGCCGCTGGCGGCGCGATAAGAATGACGCGCAAGGAACTGTCCAAACGCTACATCGGCGTCGCGCTGTTCGCGCGGCCGCGTTTCGTCTTCGACGCGCGCGCTCCTGAAGTTAACAAAATTACCGGACGCCACTGGTTCTGGGGAGCACTGTTCGAACAGGCGCCGGTCTATCGCGACGTGATCGGCGCGGCCCTGCTGATCAACCTGTTCGCCATGGCCTTGCCGCTGTTTACGATGAACGTCTACGACCGCGTGGTGCCGAACAACGCGACGGACACGCTGTGGGTGCTGGTGATCGGGGTGTTCCTGGTGTTCGGCATGGATTTCGTGATGCGTCTGCTGCGCAGCCATTTCATCGATCTGGCCAGCGCGCGCATCGACGTCAAACTGTCGGCGATGATCATGGAGCGCGTACTGGGCATGCGTCTGGAAGAGCGCCCGGCGTCGGTCGGCTCGTTCGCCTCGAACCTGCGCTCCTTTGAATCGGTACGCGATTTCATCGCCTCGGTGACGATCACCGCGCTGATCGATTTTCCGTTCGCGCTGCTTTTCCTGCTGGTGATCGCGTGGATTGCCTGGCCGCTGGTGCTGGTCCCGCTGTGCGGAATCGTCATCGGTCTGATCTACGCCTACATTCTGCAATTCCGGATGCACGAACTCGCCGAGACCACTTACCGCGCCACCGCGATGCGCAACGCCTCGCTGATCGAAAGCCTGACCACGCTGGAAACGATCAAGACACAGCGCGCCGAAGGCACCCTGCAAACCAAGTGGGAATCGACGACCGCCTTTCTGGCGCGCACCGGCGCGCAGCTCCGCCTGCTCTCCGCTTACGCCAGCAACGGCGCGGCGATCATCATGCAGATTGTTAACGTACTGCTGGTCGTACTCGGCGTTTACCTGATCCACGAACACTGGCTGACGCTGGGCGGGCTGATCGCCACGACCATGCTTGGCGGCCGCGCCATGGCGCCGCTGGCGCAGGGCGTTGGTCTGCTGATGCAATTCCAGAACGCGCGCACTTCGCTGACCACGCTCGACAAGCTGATGGATCTGCCGGTTGAGCGTCCTGAAGCGACGACTTTCGTGCACCGTCCTGAACTGAAGGGAGCGATCGAATTTCGCGGCGTCTCGTTCAATTACCCGAATCAGACCGAAGCGGTATTGAAGGACATCTCGCTGCACATCGAGCCTGGCGAGCACGTCGTCATCCTTGGCCGCACGGGTTCCGGAAAAAGCACCTTGCAAAAGCTGATGCTGGGCCTGTACCTGCCGAGCGGAGGCGCGGTGTATATGGACGGCATCGACCTGCGCCAGCTCGATCCAGCCGATCTGCGGCGCAACGTGGGCTACGTTGGACAGGACGCCATGCTGTTTTACGGCACGCTGCGCGAAAACATTGCCATCGGCACGCCTTACGCCGACGACGCGGCGATCCTGCACGCGGCTGAAGTCGCCGGCTTGTCGGCCTTCGTCAACCGTCACCCGCAGGGCTTCGATATGCAGATCGGCGAGCGCGGCGAATCGCTGTCGGGCGGACAGCGTCAGCAAGTGGCGATTGCCCGCGCGGTGTTGATGGATCCGCCGGTACTGCTGTTCGACGAACCGACCAGCGCCATGGACTTTTCCACCGAGAATGCCTTCAAGGAACGCCTGAAGCGCCACGCCGTGCGCAAGACGCTGGTGCTCGTCACGCACCGCACCAGCCTGATCGACCTGACGGCGCGTATCATCATCGTTGACAACGGACGGATCGCCGCCGACGGTCCGCGCGACACCGTGATCGAGGCGTTGCAATCCGGCCGGATCGGACAGGAGCCGTCATGAGTTTGCGCCCAGTCGAACAACCGCCGAAACGTATCGTCCCGGCGGCCAGGAAGAGCGAACAGACTTCCGTCGTCCCAACCACCGCGTTGAGCGAACACAGTTCCTTCGCTCCGGCCACCGCGTTGGACGAACACAGCTCCTTCGCCCCGAACACCGCGTTGAGCGAACGCGGTTCCTTCGACGCCGCCAGGGAAAGCGAACGGAATTTCGTCATCGACACCGACTACGCCTTGATCCAGCAGGAACCGCTGCGCGCGCGCAGCGTCCTGTTCATGCTTGCCGCCGCCATCGCCATCGCCGCAGCCTGGGCGGCCTTCAGCCGCGTCGCCGAGGTCACGCGCGGCGAGGGCAAAGTCATCCCGTCGCGCCAGTTGCAGGTACTGCAAAGTCTCGATGGCGGTGTGGTGTCGGAAATCCTGGTGCACGAGGGGGACATAGTCGAACCCGAACAGATTTTGCTGAGCATCGACCAGACGCGCTTCGTCTCCTCGATGCGCGAAAGCCGCTCGCAGATTCTGGCGCTGCAAGCCAAGGCCGCGCGCTTGCGCGCCTTGACCGAGGATCTGCCGTTCGCGATGCCGCCCGAAGTCATCAAGGAAGACCCGAAAACCGCCGACGAGGAATATCGCCTCTACGAATCGCGGCGCAACGAATTGACCACCACCATATCAATTGCCCGCCAGCAGCTTTCCCAACGTCAACAAGAACTCGCCGAAGCGCGCGCGCGGCACGCGCAGGCCGCCCGCTCCTACGACTTCTCACGCCAGGAACTGGCGGTGACCAAACCACTGATCAGTTCGGGCGCGGTTTCCGAGGTCGAACTGTTGCGTCTGGAGCGCGACGCCAGCCGCTTTCGCGGTGAACGCGACATGGCGGCGGCGCAGATTTCGCGCACCCAGTCGGCGATCAAGGAAGCCACCCACAAGATCGAGGAAGTCTCCCTGGCGTTTCGCAACGAATCCGGCAGAGACCTCGCCGAAACCATGGCGCGGCTCAACAGTCTGTCCGAAGGCAGCGTGGGCCTGGCCGACAAGGTTGAACGCGCCGTCGTGCGCTCGCCGGTCAAGGGAACGGTCAAGCGCCTGCTGCTCAACACCGTCGGCGGCGTCGTGCAGCCCGGCAAGGACCTCGTCGAGATCGTCCCGCTCGATGACACACTGTTGCTGGAGGCGCGTATTCAGCCCCGCGATATTGGCTTTCTGCATCCCGGCCAGAAGGCGATGGTCAAATTCACGGCTTACGACTTCGCCATCTACGGCGGACTGGAAGGCGAGTTGGAACATATCGGCGCCGATACCGTGGTCGACGAAAAAGGCAACGCCTTCTACACCGTGCGTGTGCGTACCACCCTGCCCCAACTCGGCAACAATCTGCCGATCATCCCCGGCATGGTCGCCGAGGTGGACATCGTCACCGGCGAAAAAAGCATCCTGAGCTACCTGCTCAAGCCGGTTTTGCGCGCCAAGACGCGCGCTTTTACGGAGCGCTGATTATGCCATCCGCCTTTCTTTCTCACGACACGCGCAGCCGGGAAACCTGGAAACAGGCGTTCCCCGACCTGATCGTCGGACCGCTGGCGCGCGTCCCGTTGGCGGCCACGCTCATCTGGGCCTTGCGCCCACAGGGGCCGAACGTGAATATGAGCGCGCTGGCCGCCAGCCTGTGCCGTCAAGCGGCGGGGCGGCCACTCATCGTGCTTGCCGACGAACCCGGCGAAGAAGAAGCACTGGCCGCGCTGGGCGCCGGCGCGGTTGGTTATTGCAACGGTCACGCCGCGCCATCCGTCTTGACGCAGGTCGCGCTGACCGTCGGCAACGGCGGCGTCTGGGTCGGGCAGCGCCTGATGCAGCGTCTGCTCGCGTCGACCTCGCGCGGCCTGGCGGCGGCGCTCCCGAAAAACAGCCCGCCCGCGTGGCGGGAACGGCTCACCGCGCGCGAACAGGAAACCGCCCTGTTGCTGGCCCAGGGCGACAGCAACAAGGAAATCGCCCGGCGCATGGAGATCACCGAACGCACGGTCAAAGCGCACGTCGGCGCGATGCTGGAAAAACTCGGTGTGCGCGACCGTCTGCAGCTGGCGCTGATCGTCAACGGTCTGGAAGCGCCGCGCTGAAGGCGAAAGGCGGCGCGGGGAGCGTCGCCGCTGCCTTCCGCTCTCGCGGGAAAGAGTGCCACGCGTTCCCAAAAAAACATTTTGCGCATTTTGAAGATGAGTGTGACACCGTTGGTCTGGTCAAGCAGAATTTCCAGCCGTGTCACGAAAGTCTTGTGGGTGACGAATCAAATCAGCCGCCGAAGCGATGCTTGGAACGATAGCGTCACAATCGAGTTCCCGCGCGTCGCGCCCCTCGTTGTAACCGTAAGGCAACAGGAAAACGCGGCAGCACGCCGCCCGCGCGGCGCGGAAATCATTAACCGAATCGCCGATGAACAGGGCGTCGGCGGGCGACACGCCGAGGCGTCCGCAGGCCCATATCAGCGGCATCGGATCGGGCTTGTTCCGGGGCAGATCGCCGCCGCTCACCACTACGGGAAAAAACGCCGCCAGCCCGGTCATTTCCAGCAACGGCACGGTAAACGCCGCCGCCTTGTTGGTGATCACGGCCATCGGCAGCCCCTTGGCGCGGATCGCTTCCAGCCCTTCCCGCGCACCGGGGAAAAATTGTGTGCGCTGGCCATTTTCCCGCGCGTAATGCCGGCGGAAACTGTCCAGCGCGTCGGTCGGCGCTGGCGAATCGTCATCGGCGCCGTCCAGCGCGCCGGCCAGCGCGCGCTTGACCAGATTGGCGACGCCGCGTCCGACGTAACGGCGCACCGCGTCTTCCGGCAGCGCTGGACGTCCGAAGTCGGCAAGCATCGCGCCGACCGCGGCGTGCAGGTCGGGCAGGGTATCGAGCAGCGTCCCGTCGAGATCGAAGAGGACGGCGCGAACGTCAATAGGTGTCATCGCACCCGCGCCAATTCGGCGCGCATGGCCGCGATCACCGAGTCGTAACGATGCGGATCGCGATCCTGGCCGGCGTGGTAGATCGCCGATCCGGCGACAAAGGTATCGGCCCCGGCCAGGGCGATGGCCGCGATGTTGTCCACCTTCACGCCGCCGTCGATCTCGACGCGGATGCGGCGTCCCGTTTCCTGTCCATGCGCCTTGACGCGAACACGCGCATCGTCCAGCTTGGTCAGCGTCGAAGGAATGAATTTTTGTCCGCCAAAACCGGGATTGACGCCCATCAACAGCACCAGATCGAGCTTGTCCATCACGTAGTCCATGTGCTGCAGCGGCGTCGCTGGATTGAACACCAGCCCGGCCTGACAGCCATGCTCGCGGATCAGCGACAGGCTGCGGTCAATATGCTCCGAGGCTTCCGGATGAAAGGTGATGACGTTCGCCCCGGCCTTGGCGAAATCGACAATCAGCCGGTCGACCGGCTTGACCATCAGATGCACGTCGATCGTCGCCTGGGTGACTGGCCGGATCGCCTGACACACGACCGGGCCGATGGTCATGTTGGGCACGTAATGGTTGTCCATCACGTCGAAATGAATCCAGTCGGCGCCGGAAGCGACGACATCGGCCACTTCCTCGCCAAGCCGCGCGAAGTCGGCCGAAAGAATGCTGGGGGCGATGAGATACATGGTTCCGCCTGTGAAAAAGTTTGGCGCGTATTTTACCGTGCTCCGCCGGGACGATATGGGAACGCGCGGTTCGCCGTTTTCCGCCAACGGCTCACGGGCTGCGTCTTCCAGCCGTTGGCGGGGCGCGCGCAGAAGCGGACACGTCTGAAAACTCGTGACCGTAATTTGCCGCTGGTATATGTTCCATGATAGTCTTGGCAACAATGATGACCGCATCCGGACGATGCGGTCGAATTTTTCCACAGGTTGTTATCCATGTCCTATTCGGTTGTTGGTGTCATTGGTGCTGGCGTCATGGGCAGGGGGATGGCGCAGGCGTTGTCCGCGCATGGGCTGCGGGTTTTTTTGCTGGACGCCGACGCGGCCATTCTGGACGCGGCGCGGGCGGGTATCGCCGAATCGTTTCGCATGGGTACGCTTTTTGGTCAGGCGGTGGACGATGTGGCGGCGGCGCTGGCGCGTATCACCCTGAGCACCGATTACAACGTCCTGAAAGACGCCGATTTTGTGGTGGAAAACATCACGGAACGCGAAGAACTGAAAAAAGCGATTTACCCGGCGATGGACGCCGTCTGCCGTCCGGAAGTCGTTTTCGCCGCCAATACCTCGTGCATATCCATCACCCGCATCGGGTCATGGACGCAACGGGCGGACCGGGTCGTGGGGATGCATTTCATGAACCCGGTGCCGCTCAAGCCGGTGGTGGAAGTGATTCGGGGAATGCACACTTCCGAGGAAACATTGGTTGCGGCGCGCGCGTTTCTGAAGCAGATGAAAAAACGCGCGGTGGTGGTGGAAGACCTGCCCGGTTTTGTCTCCAACCGGGTGCTGATGCTGACCATCAACGAGGCGATCTGGCTGGTGCA
>JAITNL010000004.1 GCA_031290495.1 Accumulibacter sp. | reverse complement strand
TCTACTGGGCGCGTTCGCGCGTGCTGGAGTACCTCAACTTCGCCTCGGGACGCATGCCCAAGGGCGTCACGCCGCAGATCGGCCCGGACGCCACCGGCGTCGGCTGGGTCTACCAGTACGCCCTGCTGGCTCGTGACAAAACGCTGGCCGAACTGCGTTCGATCCAGGACTGGTTCGTGCGCTACCAACTCACCAAGGCGCACGGCGTGTCCGAAGTCGCCTCGATCGGCGGTTTCGTGCAGACCTACCAAGTCACCGTCGACCCGGTGAAACTGCGCGCCTACGGCATCCCGTTGATGAAGGTGGCGCAGGTCATCCGCGACTCGAACCGCGATGTCGGCGGGCGCGCCGTGGAAATGGCCGAGACCGAATACATGGTGCGCGGACGGGGCTACCTGCGCGGCATCGGCGACATCGAAGCCCTCGTGGTCAAGAGCGAGGTGGGTGTGCCGGTGTTGATCCGCGACATCGCGCGCGTCGAGTTGGTGCCTGACGAGCGGCGCGGCCTGACCGAACTCAACGGCGAGGGCGAAGTCGTTTCGGGCATCGCCATGGCCCGCCACGGCGAAAACGCGCTGGAAGTCATCCGCAATATCAAGGAAAAGATCGCCGAAATCGCGCCGGGCCTGCCGGAAGGCGTGAGCATCGAACCGGTTTACGACCGCTCCGACCTGATCTATCGTGCCATCGACACGCTGAAGAACACGCTGATCGAGGAACTGCTCATCGTGGCCGCCGTCTGCGCCATTTTTCTCTTGCATCTGCGCAGCGCGCTGGTGGCCGTGTCGATGTTGCCGGTGGCCATCCTGATGGCGTTCATCGCCATGCGCCTGCTCGGCATGAGTTCCAACCTGATGAGCCTCGGCGGCATCGCCATCGCCATCGGCGTGATGGTCGACGCGTCGGTGGTCATGGTGGAAAACGCGCACAAGCATCTCGAAGCGCTGGCGCGCGATGCGCCGAAAACCGGGATTCCGGCGTCCGCCGCAAGCGGCGCGCGCGCCGCCGCGATCACCGCCGCCTGCAAGGAAGTCGGCCCTTCGCTGTTCTTTTCGCTGCTGATCATCACCGTCTCCTTCCTGCCGGTATTCAGCCTGGAGGGGCAGGAAGGCCGCCTGTTTTCGCCGTTGGCCTGGACCAAGACCTTCTCGATGGCCGCCGCCGCCTTCCTTTCGGTCACGCTGGTGCCGGTGCTGATGCTCTATTTCGTGCGCGGCAAGATCGTTCCGGAAAACAAAAATCCGGTCAACCGCTTCCTCATGTGGCTGTACCGGCCCTTCATCGCCGGGGTGATGCGCTGGAAGAAAAGCACCGTGGCGCTGGCGCTCTTGTCCCTGGCCGTCTCTTTCTACCCGGCGTCGCGGCTCGGCTCGGAATTTATGCCAACGCTGAACGAAGGCACCCTGTTCTACATGCCGGCCTCGCTGCCCGGCATGTCGATCACCAAGGCCGCCGAACTGTTGCAAACGCAGAACAAGATCATCAAGAGCTTCCCGGAAGTCGTTTCGGTCTATGGCAAGGCCGGACGCGCCAATACGGCGACCGACCCGGCGCCGACCGAGATGTTCGAGACGGTGATCAACCTCAAGCCCGAATCCGCATGGCGCGCCGGGATGACCACCGACAAGTTGATCGCCGAACTCGACAAGGCGCTGCAATTCCCCGGCGTAGCCAATTCGTGGACGATGCCGATCAAGGCGCGCATCGACATGCTCTCGACCGGCATCCGCACGCCAATCGGCATCAAGGTCTTCGGCAATGATCTCGACGAAATGGAGAAGTTGGCGCGGCGGATCGAGAGCGTGCTCAAGAACGTGCCCGGCACCAGCAGCGCCTTCGCCGAACGCATCACCGGCGGCTTCTACCTCAACATCGAGCCGGAGCGCACGCAACTGGCGCGCTACGGCCTCTCGGTCGGCGAGCTGCTGGAGGTGATCGGCAGCGCGCTCGGCGGCGAAATGGTCACCACCACGGTCGAGGGCCGCGAACGTTATGGCGTGACGGTGCGCTACCCGCGCGAACTGCGCTCCGATGCGCAACGGATCGCGCGCGAGGTGCAGGTGCCGACCATGAGCAACGGCATGGTTCCGCTCGGCCAACTGGCCAGCGTGAAAGTGACCAGGGGCGCGCCGTCCATCCGCACCGAGAACGCCCTGCTCGCGGCCTACATCTACGTCGACACCCGCGACAGCGATCTCGGCGGCTACGTCGCCAGGGCCAGAAAGTCCGTGGCCGAACAGGTCGCCTTCCCGCCCGGTTACTACATCACCTGGAGCGGCCAGTTCGAGAACATGGAACATGCCATCGAGAAGATGAAGATCGTCGTGCCGGTCACTCTGCTGCTCATCTTCCTGCTGCTCTACCTCAACTTCCGGCGCGTCACCGAAACGCTGATCGTCATGCTCTCGGTGCCTTTCGCCCTGATCGGCGGCGTCTGGCTGATGTGGCTGCTCGGCTACAATCTCTCGGTCGCCGTGGCGATAGGCTTCATCGCCCTGGCCGGCGTCGCGGCGGAAACCGGCGTGGTGATGCTCATCTACCTCGACAGCGCCTGGGAGGCGATCAAGGGGAAATGCCGCCACGCCGGACGCGCGCCCAGCGCCACCGACCTCTACGCCGCGGTGATGGAAGGCGCGGTCGACCGCGTCCGGCCCAAGATGATGACCGTCGTTTCGACCATGGCCGGCCTGCTGCCGATCCTCTGGAGCACCGGCACCGGATCGGAAGTGATGAGCCGCATCGCCGCGCCGATGGTCGGCGGCATGGTCTCCTCGACCGTCCTGACCCTGGCGGTCATTCCGGCGATTTATGCGCTGGTCAAGCAGAGGGAAGTCAAACGCCTTTCAAGCCTGTACGTAAATATGGCGGTTCCCATAAATAACCACTCCCTCTAAATAACCGTCATTCCCGCTTGCGCTGGAATACCTGCCTGGAAATCCCCGGAAAGCAACTGGCGGCAGCGATTCCACGCCGCGACCGCGAGGATGAGCGCATCCAACATTGGCAGATGGTGGCCAACCAGCAAATTTGCGCGGGCAGCACCACGTCCGCGCCCGCGAGGTTTTCAACCAGAGCCACCGCGCTCCGGCAACGCGCCTCGTCGCCCAGACCTCCGGCATACGCGAGGATGTTGGTATCCAGGGCGATTCGCATCATTCGTTTGCGTACAGTTCGGCGCGATTCCAATCTCGCGCGCCCAAAGGCTGTTGTTGCAGCAATCTCTTGAGCAAGCGCTGTTTCGCCGTTTTGCGGTCATCGCTTGAATGGGCGGGCGCAATCGTCGCCACGGGTTTGCCCCACGACAAAACGGTAATGGTCTCCCCGCCCACGACATCGCGCAACAGACGGGGAAAATGGCGATTGGCATTGCCCGCGGAGATGGTTTTCATCCGCTTGTCTCCAATGTAGTGTGGCGCACTACATCAGCATGATTACAGGGAAATAATCGAAACATGTCATATCCACAGTTTCGCAGGTTGGATAAGCCGCGCCAGCGGCGTAATCCGACACCGTTCAAAGCGCCGCGCAGCGGCGCTGACTTTGCGGGCGGCAAAGTAATCGGCGGCGCTTCGCGTCGGAGCTGGGGTGTCGGATTACGCCGCTTCGCGGCTTATCCAACTTACGGGACTGAGAGCGCCGACGTCTTGCCAGCAAAAGAGCCGACGAGACGCCGACACTTCCAGGAACACGCCCCTTTATCGCTCCCCGTTCAATGCAGGCGCGTCTTGAACACCGCCTCCAACGACGACGACGAGAGGATCGCCTCGCCCCAGATATCGAGTTCGGCCTGGGTCGCCTGGGTAAGCCGATCAA
>JAITNL010000251.1 GCA_031290495.1 Accumulibacter sp. | reverse complement strand
CGAAAGGTCGAGGCCATTGTCCGGGAAGAGATGAACCGGGCCGGGGCGATCGAGTTGCTGATGCCCGCCGTGCAGCCCGCCGAGTTGTGGCAGGAATCGGGGCGCTGGGAAAAATACGGCCCCGAACTGCTCCGGCTGAAGGATCGCCACCAGCGCGATTTCGTCATCGGGCCGACGCACGAGGAGGTCATCACCGACATCGTGCGCAAGGAAATCAAGAGTTACCGCCAGTTGCCGGTGCATTTTTATCAGCTGCAAATGAAGTTTCGCGATGAAATCCGTCCGCGTTTCGGGGTCATGCGCGGCCGGGAATTTCTGATGAAGGACGGCTACTCCTTCCACACCAGCTTCGAGGATTTGCAGCGCGAATATCGCAACATGTTCGACACGTACTCGCGCATCTTCACTCGCCTGGGTCTCCAGTTCCGCGCGGTCGCCGCCGACCCTGGGGCGATCGGCGGCACCGGATCGCACGAATTTCACGTTCTGGCCGATTCGGGCGAAGACGCCATCGCCTATTGTCCGGCCTCGGACTATGCCGCCAACGTCGAACTCGCCGAAGCGCTCGCCCCGGCGACACCGCGCGCCGCGCCAATCGCCGAACGGACCAAGGTAGCCACGCCTGGGAAAAAGCGTTGCGAGGATGTGGCCGAATTTCTTGGCGTCCCGCTCGAACAAACCGTCAAGGCCATCGCGGTCATGTGTACGCCGGAAGGTGAAACGAGCGCCCGATTTACCTTGATTCTGCTGCGCGGCGACCACGATCTCAATGAAGTAAAAACGCAAAAGATCGTCGGCGACTTTCGTTTTGCCCGCGACGACGAAATCGTCGTGGCGCTTGGCTGTCCGCCGGGCTACATCGGTCCGGTCGGTATCGGCGAGATTCCCGTTTTCGCCGACCGGACCGTCGCGGCGATGAGCGACTTCATCTGCGGCGCCAACGAGGCCGATTACCACCTGACCGGCGTCAACTTCGGACGCGATCTGCCGGAACCCGGCCAGGTCGCCGATTTGCGCAACGCCGTTGCCGGCGACCCGTCCCCCGATGGCAAGGGCCGGTTGGAACTCTGCCGTGGCATCGAAGTCGGCCACATCTTCCAGTTGCGCAGAAAATATTCGGAAGCGATGAAGTGCTGTTTCCTCGACGTGGGCGGTCAAAGCCAGGTCATGGAAATGGGTTGCTACGGGATCGGCGTGTCGCGCATCGTCGGCGCGGCCATCGAGCAAGGTCACGACCCGCGCGGCATCATCTTTCCACGCGCGATCGCGCCGTTTGAAGTGTGCATCGTGCCGATGAGCTATGCCAAAAGCGAAGCGGTCAGAGTGGCCACCGACCGGCTTTACACCGAGCTTCGCGCGGCGGGAATCGACGTTCTGCTCGACGACCGCAACGAGCGGCCCGGCGTGATGTTCGCCGAGATGGAACTGATCGGCATTCCGCACCGCATCGTCGTCGGCGACCGTGGACTGAGCGAAGGCCGGTTCGAGTACAAAGGAAGAACCGACGCGCAGACGGAAATGGTGCCGCTCGACGCGATCGGCGAGTTCCTCAAAACCAAATTGTGCGCCGCCTGATTGTCATTCTGCTGGCCGTTTTGTACCCGGTCATTGCATTGGCCGGAGCGCAGAAGTACGAGCGTCTGTCGGACAGCGTGCGCGCCGCGCTGTCGCGAGCGATCACCGACCAGGCCCCACCCGTCAGTTCGTTCCACGACCCGATGACCGCCATCGACTGGCTGACCGAAATGTCGCGTCGCCTTGAAAAACGCGTCCCCAACCGCGACCACCGCCACGAATTTCTGCGCGCCGTGCATTACGAAGCCACCCGCGCCGGTCTCGACCCGCAACTGGTCCTCGGCCTGATCCAGGTCGAAAGCGGCTTCAAGAAATACGCCGTGTCCTCGGCGCGCGCGCGCGGCTTCATGCAGGTCATGCCGTTCTGGATCAAACTGATCGGCGGCAAGGACGACAACCTTTTCCATCTGCGCACCAACCTGCGCTACGGCTGCACGATTCTGAGGCACTACCTGGACATCGAACACGGCGATCTGTTCCGCGCCCTGGGACGCTATAACGGAAGTCTTGGCCGTTCCGAATACCCGAACCTGGTGCGCAATGCCTGGCAGAGGCAATGGCTTTACCAGGTGCGCGAAATCCACGTCCTTCAGGGCGGGAATGAATAGCGAGGACGGCCATGCCGTCATTGGGTAATTCTGGGTGGCGTCTGCTGTTGCGCCGTGTCTATAACGACGCGCTGAAGGCGCGGCAAGTTCGCCGCGAGCAAGGCGCGACGATGCGCAAGGCTTGATGCGTGACACAATAAAAAACCCGAAAGCCTTGCGGCGTCCGGGTTTGTGAAACGGGATGATGCTGGATGATTCCTGGTAAATGTGGAGACGGGCGGGATCGAACCGCCGACCTGTTGATTGCGAACCAACCGCTCTCCCAACTGAGCTACGCCCCCATCGAAGATGCGGATTTTACGTGTGTCACGTCGGCGCGTCAATTTTGCCGCTGGCAAAAGGAATAAACCCAAAATAAACCCGGAACGGCCTCAATAAAAAGGTGATAGTCAAAAAACCGGTTGAATTTGCGAAACCATCCTGCGCTCTCCCGCAAGGTGTTTAGACCGGCCACATAGGTAACACATGTGCCGGGACATAGGTAACACTGTTTCCTGTTGAAACGAACAGGAGTTTT
>JAITNL010000206.1 GCA_031290495.1 Accumulibacter sp. | reverse complement strand
CCGGTGAGCGCGCCGATGATGCCGGCGGCGATGCCGCCCGCCGTGGTGACGCCCGGAGCGCCCCCGAGCACGCGGCCAAGGCGGATGATGGTCTTGATGATGACATCAAGAAATCCGGTAGCCTGCATCACGCCGATGAAGAGCAATACGCCCGTCATATCGGCGATCACCGGGTTCAATCCGCTGTTGACCAGCGAGGTGAGGGAGATGACATCCTTGCCGCCCGACAGGGCAAATCCGGCCACCAGAGCGGCGATTGCCGAACCCACGATAGCGGTTGAGTAAAGCGGCGTCAGGCCGGTGATCATCAGAATGAGGGTCGCGGCCATCAGAATCTGCGCCAAAACCATTTGTGACATGCTTTATTCTCCTTTGAGAGGTGTACTCATGCGGTTGGACAATAGGTATGTTGTATGTGTGTGTAGATGTGTGTACGGGAATCGGACCGGAACGCCTGGTTCAACCCGAGTTGCCAGCGCGCCGCCTGAAAAAATTTCCCCCGCGAGAACAGGCCCACCAGGGAAAAAAGAGGCCAATGTGAACGCGCGGGTGAATAGCTGTGGCGGAAAAAATTCGCATCCGCTCAAATTACCAGAAAAACAGAGAGCGAACAAAAAAATCTGGGGCATCCGCCGAATCATGTTTATCCAAAACCCAACCGGGTCGATTCCATTGCCAAATCATCCGCGACACGAAGACGACGCAGGCTGTTGGCGTAACCCACCCCTATTGCTGCAAGGCGTTGAGCCGTTCGACCTGCTCCACGATCTTGACCGATTCTTCGAGGCGCGTGATGCGCCGCGCGATCGGTTCGATTCCGGAGATGTCGCTTTGCTTGACGCGCTGCTTGACCGCCGGAATCCGCGCCGGAAACATCGAGAATTGACGCAGCCCCAGGCCGAGCAGCAGGCGGGTGAAGTTCGGGTCGCCGGCCATTTCTCCGCACATCGACACCGGGACGCCAGCCTTCTCGGCGCTGTCGATGACATGCGACAGCAGCATCAGCACGGCGGGGTGCAACGGGTCGTAGAGATTGGCGACCTGTTCGTCGGCGCGGTTGATGGCCAGGGTGTATTGGATCAGGTCGTTGGTGCCGATCGACAGGAAATCGAGCCGCCGCAAGAACATTCCGACGGCCAGCGCCGCCGCCGGCACTTCGATCATGCCGCCGATTTCGATGTTTTCGTCGAACGCGAGTTTCTCGCCGCGCAGGCTGGATTTGGCCTGTTCCAGCAGGGCCAGTGTCTGGTCGACCTGGAAGGCGTGCGAAAACATCGGCACCATGACCTTGACCTTGCCGTATTTCGAGGCGCGCAGAATGGCGCGTAACTGGGCCAGGAACGCTTTTGGTTCGGCCAGCGCCAAACGCACCGAGCGCAGTCCGAGCGCCGGATTTTCGCGCCGCCGGTCGCTGTGAGCTTCATCGACGTGCAGTTCCTTGTCGTTGCCCAGATCGAAGGTGCGGATCACGATCGGACGCCCTTCCATGCCCTTGACCGTCTTGCGATAAGCCTCGAACTGCTCGTCCTCGCTCGGCATGTCGCCCCGCCCGAGGTAGAGAAACTCGGTGCGGAACAGACCGACGCCGTCGGCGCCGCACTCGATCACGGTGTCGACGTCATTTGGCCCTTCGATGTTCGCCAGCATGTCGATCCTGATCTTGTCCAGCGTCGTCGCTTGCGCCGTCTTGAGCAGTTTGAGTTTGGAATGTTCCAGTTCGAGCTGCGCTTTTCTCAGCTCGTATTCGTCGAGAATACGTTGGTCGGGATTGACGATGACCACGCCTCGCGTGCCGTCGACGATCAGCGTCTCGCCGTCGCGGATCAACTGCCGCGCGTGGTGCAGACCGAGCACGGCGGGAATGCCCATGCCGCGCGCCAGAATCGCCGTATGCGAGGTAGCGCCGCCAACGTCGGTGACGAATGAAGCGAAGTTTTGATTCCTGAACGCCATCACGTCCGCCGGCGACAGATCGTGCCCGACGACGATCAGGCGTTCTCCCTTGATCCCCTTGAGCCGGCTGGCCGCATGTCCGGCCAGTTCGCGCACCACGCGCTCGACGGCCTGGCGCACGTCGTAGCTGCGTTCGCGCAAGTAGACGTCGTCGATCCGCTCGAATTGTTCGACCAGCACTTCCATCTGCTGCACGATCGCCCATTCGGCGTTGCAGCGCCGTTCGCGGATGATCTGCTTGGGCGTCTCCGACAGTTCGGGATCGTCGAGGATCATGCGATGCAGATCGATGAACGCGTGCATGTCGGCCGGCGAGTTCTCCATGCCGTTTTTCATCGCCTCGAACTCGGTGCGCACGTTGACCAGCGCCGACTCGAAGCGGGCTACTTCCTTTTCTACCTTGCGCGGGGCGATGACCAGATGAGAAACCTCCAGCGTTGCCTGCGAGATGAGATGCGCCTGACCAATGGCGATGCCGCCCGAAGTCGGCAGACCGTGCAGTGTGAAACTCATGGCGTGCCTATTCTCCTTCGCCAAACTTGTCGTCGATGAGTTTGAGGAGAGCGTCCAGCGCTTCCCGCTCATCGTCGCCGGTGGTCTCGATCACCACCTTGGAGCCTCTGCCGGCCGCCAGCATCATCACCCCCATGATGCTTTTGGCGTTGATTCGGCGGGAATTTCTTTCCATCCAGATTTCCGATTCAAAACTGCCGGCCAGTTGCGTCAGCTTGGCCGACGCGCGGGCGTGCAACCCCAATTTGTTGATGATTTCCGTTTCAGCACGTGACATTGTGAATCCTGTCGATCGGTTGTCGGGTTGTCGTGAAATTCGCTGTAAGCCAGAACGATCGCCATTCTAAGGGATTCGGACGAACCTGGAAACGGTGTTTGTCACGAGTTTTTGGACTGTTCGGAGTTGGGTTTACGATGGAATATCCGGGTTGACGCCCCAGCGCAGCCACAGGCGCAGTACGCGAAATTCCTCGCGCGTCATGTGGTCTGGCAGCAGCGGCAGCGAAATCGTTCCTTTCTGGTCTTCCGCCTTGAGGCGCAGTACCACCAGCCAGGTGAAGACGGCGGTATCTGGCAGCGGAATGACCGGCAGGCAGGT
Organism: Accumulibacter sp.; assembly: GCA_031290495.1. GTDB lineage: Bacteria > Pseudomonadota > Gammaproteobacteria > Burkholderiales > Rhodocyclaceae > Propionivibrio. The sequence goes on along the minus strand of JAITNL010000206.1, from coordinate 1,810 downwards.
TCCGTTCGACAGCACGCATTCAAGGGCGCCGTTCGCGTGCAACCGCAATGCGATCACGCGCGACGGACGAAGCGCATACCCAAGCGAAACCGTCAGCGCTATCAACAAAGCGATCCGCGTCGGCAGCGGCCACGGCAGGAACAGGAACGCGCCCGCCGCCGCGCCGTGCATGATACAAACCGAGCAGACGAGAAAATACGAGCGGCGCAACCCGATGGAAACAGGAAATCGCACCGCTCGCCTGAACGGAAAAACTCAGACGCGCCGGAAAACGGCGGTGGCGTTGGTACCGCCGAACCCGAAAGAATTCGAGATAGCCACGTCGATCTTCATCCGCCGCGCTTCGTTGGCGCAGTAATCGAGATCGCACGCCTCGTCCTGGTTGAAAATGTTGATCGTCGGCGGCGAAACCTGGTGGTAGATCGCCAAGGCGGAAAACGCCGCCTCGATGCCGCCCGCCGCGCCCAGCAGGTGGCCGGTCATCGACTTGGTCGAGTTGACCACCAGCTTTTTCGCGTGTTCGCCAAACGCGCGCTTGACGGCGACCGTTTCGGCGATGTCGCCAGTCGGCGTCGAGGTGCCGTGCGCGTTGAGATACTGCACCTCGTCGACATTGACCCGCGAGTTGCGCAAGGCAATGCTCACGCAACGGGCGGCGCCTTCCCCATCCTCGCAGGGCGCGGTGATGTGGTGGGCGTCGGCGCTCATGCCGAATCCGGCCAGCTCGGCGTAAATCCTGGCGCCGCGCGCCCTGGCGTGTTCGTACTCTTCGAGCACCAGCACACCGGCGCCTTCGCTCAGGACGAAACCGTCACGATCCTTGTCCCACGGACGGCTGGCGGTTTTTGGATCGTCGTTGCGCGTCGACAAGGCGCGCGCCGCGCAGAAACCGCCCAGACCGAGCGGCGAAACCGTACATTCGGCCCCACCGGCGACCATGATGTCCGCGTCGCCGTATTCGATCATCCGCCCGGCGTCGCCGATGCTGTGCGTCCCCGTGGAACAGGCGCTGACCATGGCGATGTTCGGCCCCTTGTAGCCGTACATGATCGACAGGTTGCCGGAAATCATGTTGATGATCGAGCCCGGCACGAAGAACGGGGAAATCTTGCGCACCCCGGTAGCGACAAATTCATCGCGGGTTTCTTCGATCTTCGGCAGACCGCCGATTCCTGAACCGATGGAAACGCCGATCCGATCCGCGTTGGCCGGATGCGCTTCGAGACCGGCGTCACGGATCGCCTGGATGCCCGCCGCCAGACCGTAGTGGATGAAGATGTCCATGCGCCGCGCGTCCCGCGCCGGAAGGTATTGGGTGATGTCGAAATCTTTCACCTCGCCGCCAATCCGGGCCGAAAACGAGGCGGCGTCGAAACGCGTGATCCGGTCGATTCCCGAACGCCCCGCCAAGATATTCTGCCAGGCTTGATCGACGGTATTGCCGACCGGCGAAACGACGCCCAGACCGGTAATGACGACTCTGCGGCGTGTCAATTGACTCTCCGGAAATTACTTCTTATGGCTGACGACGTAGTCGATAGCCTGCTGAACGCTGGTGATCTTTTCAGCCTCGTCGTCCGGAATCTCGCATTCAAATTCTTCTTCCAGCGCCATGACCAGCTCAACGGTATCCAACGAATCCGCGCCGAGATCGTCGATGAATGAAGACTCGTTCTTGATGTCGGCTTCATTCACACCAAGTTGTTCCGCAACGATTTTTTTGACGCGTTGTTCGATATTTTCCATCAATGGACTCCTTGTAAAGGTTCATGTGTTGAAACAAAAACGCCACATTCTAACAAACTGATCG
>JAITNL010000235.1 GCA_031290495.1 Accumulibacter sp. | reverse complement strand
GAGATGGTCATGGCTGCGCCGCTGGCGACGGTAACAGCGCTCGGTGCGGCCAGCAACGTACTGCCGGCGGCCATTCCCAGCGTACCGCCGCTGGCGATGGTGACGCTGGGCACGTTCAGAGTGCTCAAGCCAGCGAAGCTGAGGGCGGCGGTGTTGTTGACATGCACGTCGTGTTTGAGCGCGTCCAGTTCAAAACCGTTGAGCAGGGTGGTTTTGCCAGCGTTCAGGTTGATTGTGCCGGGTTCCGTGTCGGTACCGATGCTATTCGCGCCGCCCCAGAGAAAATCGCCCGCGCCGGTGACGTTCATATTGAAGGTCTTGTTGTTCAGCACGACCTTGATCGGGTCGTAGAGTGCGACCGTGCCGCCGGTATCGGCTTCGATGTTCAAGACGGCGTCGGCATTGGAAGTGCCGCCCTGAAGATTGACGAAGGCCAGCGAGTTGGGCATCGTGCCGCTGGTGTCGGTGGCGATGTTGTTCTGAAAGAGGGTGGTCTGGCCGTCGCTGGCTTGCAGGGTGACGGTGTGGACGGCGTCGCCGTCGCCCAGCTTGCTGACGTCGATGCTCACCGTGCCGCCAAAGCTGCCGTCAGCGGTAAAAGTGTTGTCGGTAAAGGCGGAATCGGCAAGGGTCAGATCGTCGGCGGTGTAGATCAGGCCGCCCCAGAGGTCGCCGCTGGTAGCCTCGATGGTGTTGCGGGTGAAGAGGCTCTTTGAAATGTTCCCGACGCTGGCGGTGCCGGAATTGGCGCGCGCATACGCCCCCACCACGCCGCCGCCGTTGATGTTTTCCGCTTTGATGGTGTTGTCGACGAAGCGACTTTTCAAAATGCCCACAACGCTGGCGTTGGCGGAGTTACTTCTGCTGTAGGCTCCCACCACGCCGCCGCCGTCGATTTTACCGCCGCTATTGATGGTGTTGCCGGTGAAGAGGCTCTCCGTAATCGCCTCGATGGTAGCGTTGTTGCTACCCATGACTCCCACCACGCCGCCGCCGAGGAAACCGTTGGCATTGATGGTGTTGCCGGTGAAGAGGCTCTCCGTAATCGCCCCGGTGGTGGCGTTGTCGCCGGAGGCTCCCACCACGCCGCCACCGTCGATTTCGCCGAAGATGCCGTGGGACTCGATGGTGTTGCTGGTGAAGAGGCTCGCCGTAATCGCCCCGGTGGTGGCGTTGTTGCCGGAGGCTCCCACCACTCCGCCGCCGCCGAAGTTGGTGAAGTCATTGGTGATCTCGATGGTGTTGCTGGTGAAGAGGCTCGCCGTAATAGCCCCGGTGGTGGCGTTGTTGTTGGAGGCTCCCACCACGCCGCCGCCGCTGAATTGGGAGCTGTATACGTTGAACACGACGCGGTTGTGGAAGAAAATGCTGTTGTCGATAGTCCCGACGGCGGAATCGCCCAAACCGTTGTAGCTCCCCACGATGCCGCCGCCGCAAAAAACAACCGTGTTGCAATTGCTGGCAAGCACGTTGTCAAAATTCTGGAAAATCAGCCCTTGATAATTCAGGGAAGACGTGCTGCCGCGATTATCCAGGATGACGGGAATGGCTCGTTGCGAGTTACCGCCTTGAATCACGGAAGCGGTGGACAGGGCAGCGGTGATCGCCGTACCGACTGCGTTTGCAAAAGTTCTGCCGCTGGCAAAATATGTTCCCCAATCCGCCGGGTCAGGATTCAAGGTGATGAAGTCGTTGGCGACGCCAAGAAAGACGCTGGCGGTGTCGATGGAACTGCCTTGCCCATAAAGCGTGGCTGCGGTTGCCGAGGGATTGATGACCGCGCCGGTTATCGTGACCGTGACGCCGGAGGCAATATCAACGTTGGTGTCGGTTGTGCTGGTGAGCACATTACGCAATTCGCCGGTACTGCCGGTATCGGTACCGAGCGTGACATCCGCCGTCCGCGCCGCGAGCGGAAAAAAAGAAAGCGCCCCAATAAGGGCGCTTACCAGTGTTTTGCGTTTGAAAAACGCGGAGAGAACGCTTACATCACATTGCTTGCTTGCTTGCTTGCTTGCTTGCTTGCTTGCTTGCTTGCTTGCTTGCTTGCTTGCTTGCTTGCTTGCTTGCTAAAAATTATGTGCGGTGTTTTGGAAATGTCAAGCAAAATGTTCGGATTCATGGTTTTTCCTCAAAAAAGCAGCGAAATTGGTACGGATTTACAGGCGTTCAAGAACTTCATACATCGCTTGCGATAACGTTGTTGAGTTCTTGAATAAAATCGTTTTACTCCCACCTTTTTCGCTTGTAAAGCGTTATTTCACAAAATTTGTCAAAAATCGGCTGACGGTGTGGTATTTACGCGCTTTTCCATGTTTTTCCCCGCGTTCCCCGTGCCGCCGCCTGGAAACCTTGAAAACCTGGATTCCCGCTTGCGCGGGAATGACGTGGTGGGGGGGAATGACAGGATACGGGAAAGGCGCGGCGTCGCGCTCTTGTCAAGCGCTGCCCCGGTCAAACGCGACGGCCCCGCAGCCATGGCTGCCGGACAGATCGCGCGCCGCCAAAGCGGACAGATTGAAAGCTCGTGGCATCTGTTTCATCTGGATTTGACTCGAGCGTAATCTTCGCTTCTGAAACTCATTCGCGCCGCAAGGGCGGCCGCTTGCCGACGCGGATCGGCAGGTTGACGGGGCGCGTCTGACGCCTGAAGGTGAACGCCGCCGTCTCGCCCGGCGTCAGCGCGGCGATCAGGTTCAGCATGGCCTGCGGGTCCTTGACCGGCTTGTTGGCTACCGCCAGCAGCACGTCGCCGGGCTTGATGCCGCCCTTGTCCGCCGGGCTGCCGCATTGCACGCCGGCGATCAGCGCGCCGTCGGTGTCCGGCAGGCCGAACGATTCGGCCAGCTCCTCGGTGATTTCCTGAGCCTCGACGCCGATCCAGCCGCGCGTGACCGAACCGTTGCGGATGATCTGATCCATGACGTTGCGCACCGTCGAAATCGGGATGGCGAAACCGATTCCCAGCGAACCGCCCGAGCGCGAATAGATGGCGGTGTTGATGCCGATCAGCTTGCCGTGGACGTCGACCAGCGCGCCGCCCGAATTGCCGGGATTGATCGCCGCGTCGGTCTGGATGAAGTTCTCGAAAGTGTTGATGCCCAGATGCGAACGCCCAAGCGCCGAGACGATGCCCATGGTCACCGTCTGCCCGACGCCGAACGGGTTGCCGATCGCCAGCGCGATGTCGCCGACGCCGACTTCGTCCATCTGGCCGAGGGTGATCGCCGGAAAACCTTGCGCCTCGTCCTTGCCCGGCAGCAGCTTGAGCACCGCCAGATCGGTTTCGGGATCGCCGCCGACTGACTGCGCCTGATGCGTCCTGCCGTTGTCGAGCGCGATCTCGATCTGGTCGGCGCCGTCGACGACGTGGTAATTGGTCAGAACGTAGCCGCCCGCGCTGACGATGACGCCGGAACCCAGCCCAGATTTGCGCGGCCGGTCGATGTCCGGCTCATTGCCAAAAAAATGCCGGAACAGCGGATCGTCGGCCAGCGGGTGACGTTGCGCGCGTACTTTTTGCGAGGTAAAAATGTGCACGACCGACGGCAATGCCCGCTTCGCCGCGTCGCGGAAAGAACTGGTTTCGGGTGTCGCGGCGAGCGGCGGCGCGCTGACTTCGTGCGGCGGCGTCCCGGCGGCAACAGCAGCCCCGGCATCGGGCGCGATCGGTTCGGGGCGGGCGGCGAGGCCGCTGGGCAAGTCGCCCGACCATTCGGGAACGAACTTGCCGACGACAAAAAACGCGACCAGACCGATGGTGACGGTTTGTGCGAAAATCAGCCAGAGTTTACGCATGAATGATGTTGTTGGCAGCAAGAAATCGGAGAAAACGAAATGAAACGCGAAGAGCTTATACGCCGCCTCGATGAATTGCTTGAGCCGGAACGATTCAGCGATTATTGCCCAAACGGATTGCAAGTGGAAGGCGCTGACGAGATTCGGCGCGTCGTTGCCGGAGTGACCGCGTGTCAGGCGTTGATCGACGCCGCCGTCGAGCGCGGCGCGGATACGCTGCTGGTGCACCACGGCTGGTTCTGGCGAGGCGAAGACAGTCGGATCATCGGTTTCCGCAAGGCGCGGATGCAAGCTCTTTTGCAACACGACATCAACCTGATCGCCTACCATCTGCCGCTGGACGCCCATCCGGAACTCGGCAACAACGCCCGTCTGGCGGCCTTGCTGGATTGGCGGGAAGAAGGGCGGTTCGGCGAACAGGAATTTGGCTGGATCGGTCGTCTGGCCGCGCCGCAAACGCTCGCTGAACTGGAGCGCCGGATCGCCGCGCAATTGCGGCGCGCGCCCTTGACCATCGGTGACGGCGCGCGCCGGGTCGAGCGTCTGGCCTGGTGTTCGGGGGGCGGACAGGGCTATTTCGAGCAAGCCGTGGCGCTGGGGGCCGACGTTTTCGTGTCCGGCGAAATTTCCGAGCACGCGGTGCACCTGGCGCGTGAAAGCGGCGTCGCCTATATCGCCGCCGGGCACCACGCCACGGAGCGTTTTGGCGTACAGGCGCTCGCTGACCACCTGACGGCGTATTTCGGTCTCGAATGTCAATTCGTCGATATCGACAATCCGGTTTAGGATTTTTTAACCACCAGGAAAATGTAATGGATTTCATTGTTCCCATGGCAACTCAGGCATTGCTTCCCGTAACCGGCGGCAACGCCGTTTTTCCCGTGCGCCGGGTCTACTGTGTCGGGCAAAATTACGCGTCGCACGTCGCCGAAATCGGCGGCGACAGCCGCCAGCCGCCGTTCTTTTTCAGCAAACCGCCCGACGCCCTGGTGCCCGGCGGCGGCAAGATCGCCTATCCGCCGCGCACCTCCAACCTGCAGCACGAGGTCGAGCTGGTCGTGGCACTGCTCGATGGCGGCGCGGATATTCCGGTCGAACAGGCGCTGGCGCGCGTCTTCGGCTATGCCGTCGGAATCGATCTGACGCGGCGCGATCTGCAATCGCAGGCCAAGGAAAAGGGACGCCCGTGGGAAATGAGCAAAGCCTTCGATCAGAGCGGGCCAATCGGCACACTGACTCCCGCCACCCAATGCGGTCATCTCACCGCCGGATGCGTCTGGCTGACGGTCAATGGAGACACACGGCAGGACGACGACATCGGGCAAATGATCTGGAATGTCGCCGAAGTCATCGCCAATCTGTCCACCTACGTCACGCTTGCCGCCGGTGATTTAATCTTTACCGGCACGCCGTCTGGCGTCTCGACCGTGACGCGCGGCGATTTGATCGAATGCGGCATCGACGGCGTGGGATGTTTGACAATCGAATTGGTTTGAAAAGCCGAGTCTACAAATCCCCGTTGACCGGCATCGCCGTCACTACGTCAAAGTGAAGGCCCAGACGCATCGCGCCCCGGATTGACGGCTGTCGATATTTCACTGGCCGAGCACACATCAGAAGGAAAGGAAGTGAAGCCAGAGGCCGCCCTGAAGCGGGCCGCCAGAGCGACAAAAAAACGATTCGCCGCGCCCTCTGCCAACGGCTTCTGGCTCACGCACTCCAGCCGTCAGGGCAATCGCATTTAGCCTGGGCAGCGCTTAACAAGAGCACGGCGCCGTGTCTTTCCCATACCCCGTCATTCCTGCTGGCGCAGGAATGACGGGTAAAAACAGGGGGTGAACCCAAATAGCGCCATATAAATTCCAAACATATACCCCTTTTGCTCCGATGCAAGATAGTGTTTAATGAAATTCACGTATTTCCCGGAACAATAAGCTGGACGGTTCTGCGATGACTTCATCGAGCACAGCGATTGGGCCGGGGATATTTATGGAACGATGACGGCAAAGAAGGGCGTCCGTCGATGTTCCAGAGCAGAGCATAGTCAAAAAAGGGGACGGGTAATCACGATGCGCTCAATCCGCAAGGCCAGCCATAGCGTTGCGCACAGCGTCGAGCTGTTGTCGCGCGCGGCTGTGTCCCCCCCCCCCCATCCCCCCGCACACGCTTAACCGCTGACCGTTTGTCCTTCTCCTGTAAGCCGTGGGAGGGAGGCGTTTCGCGTTTTCAGCGTAAAACTTTTATTTCGCTTTGGAACACCGCCTCTCGCGGCGGCGAGAAGATTGTTTTGCCGGAACCCGTTTCTTGCAGCCGGGGTTTCGGTCGTAATCACCGGAAAGGGACCTCAAGCCCATTCCGGTTCGTTGGGCGATGGGCATTCGTGCCTGTCGCCCTTTTTTTGCTTTCAAGGAGAGAAAAATGAAACAGGGAAAAAGTATGCAATGGGTCGCGCTGTTTGCGTTGTTCACGCTTCTGGCGGTGTTCGGCGGCGGATGTGGCGGGGGGGGGGGGGTAGCAGTGGCGGCAGTGGTGGCAGCGGCGCGATCGTGGGCATCAAAACCATCGGCTTCATGGCCGCTGACGGCGCCAAGCTCGCCGCCATCGCCGTCGAGCACGATG
>JAITNL010000066.1 GCA_031290495.1 Accumulibacter sp. | reverse complement strand
TTCTTTCCCTCCAAGACATGGCAAAACTCCTGTTTGTTTCAACAGGAAACAGTGTTACCTATGTCCCGGCACATGTGTTACCTATGTGGCCGGTCTAAACACAGGGGCGGATGAGGGGGACACGCAAGGGCGCTTATTTATTCCGTGCTTCCAAAACCGTCCGATGAATGACATCCCCCCCTCGCGGGAGGGTGCAGGACGGGTTTCGCAAATTCAACCGATTTTTTTGACTATCACCAATATTTTGCAACTTGCGGGTCATTTTTTTCCTGCAATGCGTAAAACTTGATTAAATCTTGAGCAACTTCTCTTCGGGCAGGGGGCGCGAGTTTTTTTAAGCGTTGGCTGGCGACCAGGGGGTTCCCCAGCGAGGTATTCTTGCCGCCGTTCCCTGTTTTTACCCTACCTGTCCTGCCTTGGCGGCAGGCATTACAGCGCCAGCTGGAATCCTTGCAAGCTCAATGAGTAACGATAGGTTGCGCGGGTAATTTGTTGACCACCGCGCTGACCGTTGGCATTCCGCTTTCTTCCAACGCTTCCGGCAATGCTTGCGGCAGACGTTCCAGCGCCAGTTCCAGCACTTTATCGATCCACCTCACCGGAATGATCTCCACCCGGTTCTTGATGTTGTCGGGAATTTCGGCGAGGTCGCGCACGTTCTCTTCGGGAATCAGCACGCGCTGCAAACCACCGCGCACCGCCGCCAGCAGCTTTTCCTTCAGGCCGCCGATTGGCAGCACTTCGCCGCGCAGCGTGATTTCGCCGGTCATCGCCACGTCGCAGCACACCGGAATGCCAGTCAATACCGAAACCATCGCCGTACACAGACCGATTCCAGCCGACGGACCATCCTTCGGGATCGCGCCTTCCGGTAAGTGGATGTGAATGTCGTTTTTCTGATAGAAATCGCTGGCGATGCCGAGCGAACGGGAACGCTTGCGCACGACGGACAGCGCGGCCTGCACCGATTCCTGCATCACTTCGCCGAGCTTGCCCGTGGTAATCGTCTTGCCCTTGCCTGGCAGGACGACCGACTCGATGGTCAACAGCTCGCCGCCGACCTCGGTCCAAGCCAGCCCGGTCACTTGCCCGATCTGGTTTTCGCGCTCGGCAACGCCAAAGTTGTAGCGGCGCACGCCAAGGAACTTGTCGAGATTGCGCGACGATACGGCCATGCGCTTCTGGCTTTTCTTGAGCAGCAGCGTCTTGACCACCTTGCGGCAGATCTTGGAAATCTCACGTTCGACGCCGCGCACTCCGGCTTCCCGCGTGTAATAACGCACGATGTCACACAATGCGCTCTCGGCCACCGTCAGCTCGGCCTTCTTGATGCCGGTCGCTTTCATCTGCTTGGGCAGCAGGTAGCGGCTGGCGATGTTGATTTTTTCGTCCTCGGTGTAGCCGGACAGGCGGATCACTTCCATGCGGTCGAGCAACGGCGCGGGGATGTTCATGGTGTTGGCGGTGGCCACGAACATCACTTCGGACAGGTCGTATTCGACTTCTACGTAATGGTCGACAAAGGTCGAATTTTGTTCCGGATCAAGCACTTCCAGCAGAGCCGAACTTGGGTCGCCGCGAAAATCCTGACCCATCTTGTCGACTTCGTCGAGCAGGAACAGCGGATTCTTCACCGCCACCTTGGTCATGTTTTGCAGGATTTTGCCCGGCATCGAACCGATATAGGTACGGCGATGGCCGCGAATTTCGGCTTCGTCGCGCACGCCGCCCAGGCTCATGCGCACGAACTTGCGTCCGGTCGCCGTAGCGATCGACTGACCGAGCGAGGTCTTGCCGACTCCGGGCGGCCCGACCAGGCACAAAATCGGCGCTTTCATACGCTCGACGCGCTGTTGCACGGCCAGATACTCGATGATCCGCTCCTTGACCTTTTCCAGCCCCCAGTGATCCTTGTTGAGCACTTTTTCAGCCGCCGGCAGATCGCGGCTGATGCGCGTTTTCTTGCGCCACGGCAGGCCGATCAGCGTTTCGATGAAGTTGCGCACGACGGTGGCCTCGGCGGACATCGGCGACATCAGCCTGAGTTTTTTCAGTTCGGACTGAACCTTGGCCAAGCCTTCCTTGCTCATGCCAGCGTCCTTGGCCTTCTTCTCCAGTTCCTCGAGGTCGCTGCCATCTTCTCCGTCGCCAAGCTCTTTCTGGATCGCCTTGACCTGCTCGTTCAGGTAATACTCGCGATGGCTTTTCTCCATCTGGCGCTTGACGCGGCCACGGATGCGTTTTTCGGCCTGCAGGATGTCGATCTCGGTTTCCAGCTGCGACAGCAGACGTTCGATGCGCGGGCGCACCTCGAACATTTCCAGCACTTCCTGTTTTTGTTCGAGCTTGAGCGGCAGGTGCGCGGCGATGGTATCGGCCAGCCGGCCGACATCTTCGATGCCGATGATCGAGGTGAGTATCTCCGGCGGAATCTTCTTGTTCAGCTTGATGTACTGGTCGAACTGGGCGATCACCGCCCGGCGCAGCGCCTCGACTTCGTGGTTCACGCCGTTATCGCTGGCGGTCGACGCGGCGCGCGCGATGAACATGCCGTCGCGCGATTCGATGGCCTCGATACGCGCGCGGCAGGTACCTTCGACCAGCACCTTGACGGTACCGTCGGGCAGCTTGAGCATTTGCAGAACGTTGGCTGTGCAGCCGATGCCGTAAAGATCGTCGACCAAGGGGTCGTCCTTGCCCGCCGTTTTCTGCGCCACCAGCAACACGCCTTTGCCGGACTCCATCGCCACTTCAAGCGCCTTGATCGATTTGTGTCGTCCGACGAACAGGGGAACTACCATATGCGGGAAAACGACTACGTCGCGCAAGGGCAGCAGCGGCAGGTCAACCATTGTGTCGGAAAAGGAATATTTCGTGCTCATTGCGCGGACTCTTCAAATAGAAACGCCCCCGTCACGTGGGGGCGAAAAGACGGGATTCAAGCCGGAAACACGGTGACGGAGCGCGGTTTTCAGTTGGCACCGGAGACTTTTGGCTGATCGGCGTAAATCAGGATCGGGCGGGTATTGTGCACAATCATATTTTCGTCGATGACCACCTTGCTGATGTTCTCCATGTCGGGAAGTTCGTACATTGTATCCAGCAGCAACAGCTCGATGATCGAACGCAGACCGCGCGCGCCGGTTTTACGTTCCAGCGCGCGCTTGGCGATCGCCATCATCGCCTCGGGCCGAATTTCCAGCTCGACGTTCTCCATCGAAAACAGTTTCTGATACTGCTTGACCAGCGCGTTTTTCGGTTCGACCAGTATCTGTACCAGCGCCTCGACGGCCAGTTCCTCGAGCGTGGCAATCACCGGCAGACGGCCAATCAGTTCGGGAATCAGACCGAATTTGATCAGGTCTTCTGGTTCCACGGTACGCAACACTTCGCCAATCGCCTTTTTGTCGTCCTTGCTTCTGACTTCGGCGCCGAAACCTATGCCGCCTTTTTCAGAACGGGCGCGGATGACCTTCTCCAGACCGTCGAACGCGCCGCCGCAGATGAACAGGATATTGGTTGTATCGACTTGCACGAAGTCCTGGTTCGGGTGTTTGCGCCCGCCTTGCGGCGGCACGCTCGCCACCGTGCCCTCGATCAGTTTGAGCAGCGCCTGCTGCACGCCCTCGCCCGACACGTCGCGGGTAATCGACGGGTTGTCCGACTTGCGCGAAATCTTGTCGATTTCGTCGATATAGACGATGCCCTGCTTGGCCTTTTCGATATCGTATTCACAGCTTTGCAGGAGTTTCTGGATGATGTTCTCGACGTCTTCGCCGACGTAACCGGCTTCGGTCAGCGTCGTCGCGTCGACCATCACGAAGGGCACGTTGAGCATCCGCGCCAGCGTCTGGGCAAGCAGCGTTTTGCCCGATCCGGTTGGCCCAATGAGCAGGATGTTGCTTTTGGCCAGCTCAACGTCGTCGCTGGTCTCGAAGCGATAACGCAGACGCTTGTAATGGTTGTACACGGCGACAGCCAGAATGCGCTTGGCCTGGTCTTGGCCGATCACGTACTGATCGAGCAGCGCCGCGATCTCGCGCGGAGTCGGCAAATCGCTCTTGGCGTCCTTTCCGTCGTGTTCAACCGACAAATCCTCGCGGACGATGTCGTTGCACAGGTCGATGCACTCGTCGCAGATGAATACCGACGGCCCGGCGATCAGTTTTTTGACTTCGTGCTGACTCTTGCCGCAGAACGAACAGTACAGCATCTTTTCGCCGCTGAATCTCTTTTCCACCATCTCAGTCTCGCTCCTTGCCAGGTTTTCAACGATCAGCCCGCGTCGCGGTTGCGCAAAACCTTATCGACCAGTCCGTATTCCGCCGCCTCTTCCGCCGACAAAAAGTTGTCGCGGTCGGTATCGCGCTCGATCCGCTCGATCGGCTGCCCGGTATGCAGTGCCATGATTTCGTTGAGCTTGGCGCGCAGGGAAAGAATCTCCTTGGCGTGAATGGCGATGTCGGACGCCTGACCCTGAAACCCGCCCATCGGCTGGTGAATCATCACGCGCGAATTGGGCAGCGCGAAACGCTTGCCCTTGGCGCCGGCGCAGAGCAGGAAAGCGCCCATCGAACACGCCTGCCCCAGACACAGCGTCGACACCTCCGGCTTGACGAACTGCATGGTGTCGTAAATCGACATTCCGGCCGACACCGACCCGCCCGGCGAGTTGATGTAGAAATGAATCTCCTTGTCAGGATTCTCGGCTTCGAGGAAGAGCAGCTGCGCGACGACCAGATTGGCCGTCACGTCGTTGACCGGCCCGACCAGGAAAATCACCCGTTCCTTGAGCAGACGCGAATAAATGTCGTAGGCGCGCTCACCGCGCCCACTCTGCTCGATGACCATCGGTACCATGCCCAAGCCCCGCGGGTCCCAGCGATCTTCCGCCGCGCGTTCAAAATCCATGCCTGCTCTCCTTTTTCCGGACGCCCGCGATCAAGCGCGCCGCCCCATCAATTCGTCGAAAACGACTGGCTTGTCGACGACCCTGGCGCTCGCCAGCGCCCATTCGACGACGTTGTCCTCGATGACCACGCCCTCGATCTCGGCGAGGCGCTGTGGCTGCGCGTAATACCAGCTGACGATCTCTTCCGGATGCTCGTAGCTTTGCGCGTTCTCATCGACCACCGCACGGGTCTGTTCGGGCTTGGCGTACAGCGCGTTGACCTTGACGATTTCGGAGAGTACCAGCCCCAGGCTGATGCGGCGTTTGGCCTGGTCGACGAACCACTCGCGCCGCACCGGAAAATCCTTCAATTTCCGGCCGCTGCGCTGTTCCATGTCCAGACGGGCATGGTGCATCAAACGTTCGATTTCAGCCTCGACCAGCGTTTTTGGCAGCGCGATCGGATGCGCCTTGAGCAAGGCGTCCATGACCTGATTCTTGACGCGGTTTTTCAGCCGGCCTTTCACTTCGCGTTTCAGATTGCTTTCGATTTCGGCGCGCATCTTGTCGACATCGCCATCGGCGATGCCCAGCGACTTGGCGAACCCGGCATCGATCTCCGGCAGAATCACCTCGTCTACCTGTTTGACCGTCACCTCGAAAGTCACCGTCTGTCCGACCAGATCAGTAACGTGGTAGTCAGCCGGGAAGGTTAACTCGAAAGTCTTCGTTTCACCCGCCTTGAGACCGAGCACCGCGTTCTCGAAATCCGCCAGCATCATGTCCTCACCGAGCGTCACCGGATAATCCCTGGCCTCGCTGCCCGGGAACGGTTCGCCGTTCTTCTTGCCGAGGAAATCGATGGTCACCCGGTCGCCCTTGGCCGCCGCGCGCTCGACCGGAGCGTGGCTGACGCGCTGTTTGCGCAGCACGTTCAGGGTGTTTTCCAGTTCAGCCGCGCCGATGTCGAGGGTTGGGCGTTCGATCTCGATGTCCTTCAGATCGGTGATGGTAATCTCCGGATAGACCTCGAACACCGCCGTAAACTCGAGCTGTGTTTCGCTTGCGGTTTTTTTCGGATCGATTCTCGGACTGCCTGCGACGCGCAGCTGCCGCGCCTTGACGGCTTCGCCGAAGGATTTTTCCAGCGCCTCGTTCAGCGCGTCGACGTAGGCGTCCCGCCCATGTTGCTGCCTGACGATATTGAACGGCACCTTGCCCGGACGAAAGCCCGGCATCCTGAGATTTTTGCTCATCCGTCTCAGGCGCTGCTCGATGTCTTTATCGAGGTCGGCGATGAGCACCGACAGATCCAGCGTGCGTTCGAGGACGCTTGGCTGCGGCGCGGCTTCGGCGGCGGGCGTCGTGGCGTTGGTTTCCATTGATTGAAATTCCTTGAAGTTTCTGAAAATCGGGCTGAAATAAACAAAAAACAGGCGCAAACATTACATGTGGCGTGGTGCGAGAGAAGGGACTCGAACCCCCACGCCTTGCGGCGCTGGAACCTAAATCCAGTGCGTCTGCCAATTCCGCCACTCTCGCGGCAATCGACTATTTTAACCGAGAACATCCAGCCCTGTCAGCCGTCCGCAATCCGCGTCCGCGAGTTTTTGGACCTGTCCAAAAACCCGTGACACGCGTTCATGCGATTGCCATGTGCCCATGCTAGAATCCGTCCCCTTCCATTGCACAACAGTTACGTCATGTTCTCAGGCATCGTCGCGGCGCTTGGCCGCGTTACCGCCGTCACTCCGCGCGAAAACGGCGCGCGTCTTACCGTCGAACCCGGAAATCTGGATCTGACCGATGTCGCCGTGGGCGATTCGATCGCGCACGCGGGGGTTTGTCTTACCGTGGTCGAGCGGGGCGAGGGCTGGTATTGCGTCGATGTTTCGCGGGAAACCTTCGCTTGCACCACCGGTCTGGACGCGCCCGGCGAAGTGAATCTGGAAAAGGCGCTCTGCCTTAATGACCGGCTGGGCGGGCACCTCGTTTCCGGGCACGTGGACGGCGTCGGCGAAGTGCTGGTTTCCGATCCGCTGGGCGACAATCGCCTCCTGAAAATCCGCGCCCCGCACGCCATTTCCAAATTCATCGCCCGCAAAGGTTCGGTCGCCGTCGACGGATGCAGTCTTACCACCAATACCGTGGAAGGCGACGATTTCACCATCAACCTGATCCCGTATACCTTGAACGTCACCACCCTGAAGCACCTGCAATCCGGCAGCCGCGTCAACCTCGAAGTAGACCTCATCGCCCGCTACACCGAGCGGATGCTGGCGTGGGAAACCGAACCTGACAGCGCGTCTGGCTGACGCGGTTTTTGCCGCGCGTGGCCGCCTGTTCCCGTGAACGCCGATGTCTCGCCGACTGTTTTATTGGCGCTCCAAATGACACTGCCGCCTTTTGTTCAGGCGCCCGTTCAATTCCTCAGCCTTTGCGTTGTGGTTCGCTTCGTTCCACCCCACCGGTGTGGACGGCGTGTCCAGCGTGACGATTGTTTTCCCTTCCGGCCACGCGCGACAACAAACGGCGAAACAGCCAACCGCGCGGCGGTTCGACGCCGGTACGCACGTAGGTCAGCGGACTCGGTTCGAGCAGGAAGCGCCGTTGCAATTCCCGCTCGCCGTGTTGTCCGGCAAACAGGATGCGGTCGCCGGACAGCAAGACGGTATCCGGTGTCGGCAGCGTGATCTCCTGCTTCTTGCGCAGCAACAGGAGCGGCATGGCATGAATCCGTTCTGGCGGTTTTTCCGGGTTGATCAGCAGATCGTCGATGGTCAGCGGCGGATCGACTTCCGGCGCCAGCGCCTCGCGCAGACCCACATACGACGCGTAGCAATCGAACACCCAGATGAACGGCACCCTGTCGCCGACGCGCTGCTCGAGCACTTCGGCGGTGCGCCTGGCCATTTCGCCGGTGTCGTCGTCGAGATGCCTGAGAAAGCGGATCAGCAGCGGCGAGGTGAGCAATTGCCGCACCCTGTGCGAAACGACCTCCGCCTGGATGAAACGCAGGTTCGCCATCGAGGCGTCGATCAGGCTGGCGTTGGCCGCGTGCACCTGCCGGATCACGACGTAGATAGCGGGATTGATCGAACGCGCGCGGGTCACCACCGCCAGATTCAGGGAATCGCTGTCGGCGCACACGACGATCCCCACCGCCCTGCCGATCTCCGCCACCACCTTCTCGCGCGCCAGATCGTCTTTATCCACCCTGTAGCGCAAGGCCGCGCCATCGCCCTGCTGGCTGGAATCCAGCTCGACGCGCGTACAGGTCACGCCGGCGCCGTGCAGGGCGGTGACAAAATAGTCGGGAAAACTGCCGGAACCGACGACCAGCCAATGCCCTTTCGGCAGATTGAGCGATTCCGGACACGCGCCTCCGGGCAGACCGGAGAGCCATTCGACCACCCGCAAGCGTTCGGGCGACCCCATGTCCAGGCTGATGTTGTTGGCGAAACTCTGGAACGGATTGATCGGTTCGATGTTGCGGAACGTTTCCAGATTGCTTTGCGCAATCGGCGTATGTATGCGGGTGATGATGCGCAGCGACGGATTGAGCACCATTCCGCAGACGGCGACCGACTGGTTGGTATCGTCGTCGCCGGCCAGCGCCACCAGGGCCAGACACTTGCGGTGCGTCACCCCGGCGTCGACCAGCACGTCGGGCAAACGACCGTCGGCGGTGAGAAACAGCGGCGCGTGCTGGTACTCCTCGATCTCGATTCTCGCGGCGCGTTCACCGCGTATTTCGACCAGCACCGTGCGCTGCTCCAGGCGATCGAGCATACGCGCCAGCATGATGCCGCTTTGTCCGTAGCCGACGATCAACACGAACGGTTCCTGCATCGCCATGACGCGGCGGGCGAAATGGCGTCGCGCCAGCGCGTCGCGCAGCGTCCGATCCTGCGACAGGTGAAAAACGCTGCCCAGCGTATAGGCCCAGGCCACCACACACAGATAGATGCACACCACCGTCCAGGCGCGCTGCGGATCGGTGAAGGTGTGCGGAAGCTCGCCGAAACCGATGGTGGTCGCCGTGTAGCTGATGAAATACAGCGCATGGAAAACACCCAGACGCGCCGGGTTTCCCTGCGCGTCGACGCCGGGAATCAGCACCAGTCCCCATACCGAAACGGCGTAGGCGGCAATCAGCGCGATCAGCGGCCAGCGCAGCCGGCGCAGGATGACGAACAGAACGTCGTTCAAGCGCCGTCTTCCCGGTCAGCGCGTCTGACGCATGGTCTCGCTGATCAGCAGAATCACCGAGATCAGGTTGGCCACGAGCGCGCCGCCGCTCAACGAAACGATGGTTGCCATCGTCCCTTCGTTCATTCCCATCTGACCGATGTTTACGTGCCACATCCAGACCAGCGAAGCCGTCAGCAATTGCAGCATGGCAACCATGCTGGTCGCCAGATGCACCGCGCCGATGTGTGTGCGATCACCGAATTTCAGCACCAGCGTAATCAGGTTGACCACCACCGCGGCGAACAGATGCCCGGCGTCGTGCTCGCCGATATTGTTCAAATTGCCGATGAAAAAACCAAAATTCAAGGTACACGCGAAAATCACAAAAAAACCAAAAATGACCTTTTCCAGATTCATGAACGCTCCAGTGCCCGCATTGCCAAAATGTGACACATGATACGGACTCCGATTTGCGCTGTAAATAAACAAGACCATCCACCGGTTCTGCCGGGGAATGGTTAGTGGCGTCAGGGCAGCGTGTCGCGGGCTTTCAATCCGTCCGGATGCGCAGCGCACAAGACGTTCCCTTGTGTCGCCGGCAGTCCCGCCGCGTGGCGGCGCATATAATGCGCAACATTCATCGCTTGGAAAGCCGGAACACGTGAGACCAAACCATTGCGTCCGGGGATTTCTCCTTGACGACACTATCGTCAGCGCCCTTCGTCCGTTTGCTGGAGGAGATATGGTGAAGCGGGCGGGCAGCGCGATTGTCCCTGTTGGCCGCCCATCCGCGTCGCAAAAACGTATCCTGGGGCGTGTTCGGAGAGCCGCGCCTTGAAGAAAACAATGTGGATGATCGCCGCCGCCGCCGCTGTCGGCGCGTTCCTCTGGCTGCGCGGCGACGGAAAAATTTCCGGCGATCTGACGCTGCACGGTAATGTCGACATCCGGCAGGTGGAACTGGCGTTCAACGCCAGCGGCAGGATTTCGCGGCTCGACGCGCGCGAGGGCGACGCGGTCAAGTCCGGCCAGTTGCTGGCGCGGCTGGACACCGAGCGTCTGCTGCTCACACTGCGCCAGGCCGAAGCTCAAACCGTCGCGCAGCGGGAAACGCTGAAGCGCCTGGAAGCGGGATCGCGGCCCGAGGAAATCCGTCAGGCATTGGCGCAACGCGATGCCGCGCGCATAGCGATGAACGACGCCGAGAATTTCTACCGGCGTCAGCAAAGTCTGGTCGAACGTCATTTCATCTCGCAACAGCAGGCCGATAGCGCGCGTTTCGCCCGCGACAAGGCGCGCGCGCAATGGCAGGCCGCCAGCGAAACGGCGCGTCTGGCCGAACTCGGGCCGCGCCGCGAGGACATCGCCGCCGCCGCGGCGACGCTGGCCGCGCACGAAGCCATTGCCGACCAGATCCGCCGCGACATCGCCGAGGGCGAATTGCACGCGCCGTCCGACGGCGTCATCGACCGGCGCATTCTGGAAGTCGGCGACCTGGCGTCGCCGCAGAAAACGGTGTTCACGCTGGCGCTGACCGAGCCTTTGTGGGTGCGCGTGTGGCTGCCCGAAACACAGCTTGGCCGTATTCCGGTCGGCGCGCGCGCCAGCGTATACACCGACAGTCATCCCGGCAAAGCCTATCCCGGATGGATCGGCCACGTGTCGCCCAGCGCCGAGTTCACCCCCAAGTCGGTGGAAACAGCCGATGTCCGTTCAAGCCTGGTCTATCAGGCCCGCGTTTACGTCTGTTCCGGCGCGGGCGAGTTGCGCCAGGGGATGCCCGCGACGGTCAGGATCGCGCTCGACCAAACGCCGCCAGCGGGGACTCCGCCCTGTCATGACAACCTCCCCTGACGATGCCGCGCCGATCCTGGTCGCCGACGCGCTGAGCAAATCGTTCGTCTCGGGCAAACAGCGCGTCGTGGCGCTGGATCAAGTAAGTTTCGCCATCGCGCCGGGCGTCATCACCGGCCTGATCGGGCCTGACGGCGCTGGCAAAACCACCTTGATGCGGCTGGCCGCCGGGCTGCTCGTTCCCGATGCCGGGACGATCCGCGCGCTGGGGCTGGACGCCATGCGGGAATCGCTCGCGGTGCAGGCGGCGCTGGGTTACATGCCGCAGCGTTTCGGCCTCTACGAGGATCTCAGCGCACAGGAAAATCTCGACCTCTACGCCGATCTGCAAGGAGTTGCCAAGGACGCCCGCGTCGAGCGTTACGCCGAACTGATGCGCATGACCGGGCTGCTCCCCTTCGTCGACCGGCTGGCCGGGCGCATGTCCGGCGGCATGAAGCAAAAGCTCGGTCTGGCCTGCACGCTGGTGCGCTCGCCGCGCCTGTTGTTGCTCGACGAGCCGACGGTCGGCGTCGATCCGGTCTCGCGCCGCGAACTGTGGGCCATCGTCGACCGGCTGGTCAATGAGACCGGCATGAGCGTGCTGCTGTCCACCGCCTATCTCGACGAGGCCGAGCGCTGCCGCGAGGTCGTGCTGCTGCACGCGGGCAAGGTGCTCGACCAGGGCCGGCCACGCGACATGCGCTCGCGTCTGTCCGGACGCGCGTGGTGCGTGGCCGTGCCGCAACGTTCGCATCGGGCCTTGCAGATGACCCTGGCGCTCGCCCCCGGCGTGGTCGACGCGCTGGTGCAGGGCGAGCAGGTGCGCGTAGTCACGCGGGAGCGGTTTTTTCCCGAAGCGGCGGCTGGTCTTCCGGAGATGGCTGGCGCCACGGTCACGCCGGTCGCGCCGCGCTTCGAGGACGTTTTCGTGGATAGGCTGCGCGAGCGGATGGTGGGGACAAAACACGCTCACACCGCGCCCGCCGGGATAAGCCCGCCGCCATCGGGTGACGCGGCGCCGGTGATCCGGGTCAGCGATCTGGTGCGGCGCTTCGGCGATTTCAAGGCTGTCGACGGGGTCAGTTTCGAGGTTCGGCAAGGCGAGATTTTCGGCTTGCTCGGGGCCAATGGCGCGGGCAAATCGACCACTTTCCGTATGCTTTGCGGCCTGCTTCCGGCCAGCAGCGGTCATCTCGAAGTCGCCGGTTTCGACCTGCGCCGCGCCGCCGCCGTGGCCCGCGAGCGCATTGGCTACATGTCGCAGAAATTTTCCCAATACACCCATCTCTCGGTGGCGCAGAACCTGAAATTCTTCGCCAGCGCCTACGGTCTTGCCGGACACCGGCGCGACGAGCGGCTGGCCTGGGCCGAGGACGAATTTGATCTGGGCGCTTACCGCGACCGCCTCGCCGGCGATCTGTCGCTCGGTTACAAACAGCGTTTGGCGATGGCTTGCGCGTTGATGCACGGCCCGGACATCCTGTTTCTCGACGAGCCGACCTCCGGCGTCGATCCGCTGGCGCGGCGCGAATTTTGGCAGCGCATCAACACCCTGGCGTTGTCCAGCGTGACCGTGCTGGTCACCACGCATTTCATGGAAGAAGCGGAATATTGCGACCGGCTGGTAATCATGGCCGCCGGGCGCATCCTGAGCATGGGCGACCCGGCGGCGATCAAGGCCGCCGCGCGCACGCCGGAACAGCCGCGTCCGAGTATGGAAGACGCATTCATCAAGCTGGTTGAGCGCGGATGACGCGGGACGGAAAAGGCACGGCGCACTTCATCCCGTCATTTCCAACGCTGCGGCAATCGGCCCCGATCACCCGCCAGCCACGGGCGACCGGGACGGTCGCCGCTACGGTACATTCTTGCCGCCGCGCTCTGTTTTTACCCCGCCCCGTTTTCCCGCGCCAGCTGGAATCCGGACATTCAGGGTTTTCCGACGCTGGCATCGCGGGAATGCCTGTCTGCCACCGCGGCTTGCTACAATGGCGACTCTTTCAATCCGCGAAAATCCGCCATGAAACGCAATCGTCTCCTCTCGCGCAAACGTATGTCCTCGGACGCCACCGAACTCGGTCATCTGGCCACTGGACTTGCCGAATCCGGCGGGCGGCTGGAAGAAGATTTCTGGGAAAGACAGCTCGTCGAACTCATCGACCGGATACTTCAGGAAGGCACGGAAG
This sequence comes from Accumulibacter sp., assembly GCA_031290495.1. GTDB lineage: Bacteria > Pseudomonadota > Gammaproteobacteria > Burkholderiales > Rhodocyclaceae > Propionivibrio. The sequence continues at coordinate 5,457 of JAITNL010000066.1, read as the reverse complement.
ATGACCTGAATGCCGCGCTTGACCGCCTGTTCGATTCGCACGCGGCGGCGCACGATTGTCTTGCCGACGCCATCGAGGCGCGCGCCGAATCCTGCGTGATGAGCCACCAGGGACAGGATTACGACGTTCTGCTGTTCAACGCGCCGCTGCTGGCGTGGTCGCGCTTCTCGATTCCGGCGGAAACGGTTGCGGCGGAAACCTTGCGGACGCTCAAGGTGCATCTCGGCGCGCACGTTTTCTCCGCCGCCGCGCAGATCGCCGTGTTCGACTATCTCTTCAGCCCCGACCAGTTGCCGCACAGTTTCGTCGATACCTGGCAATTGATGCGCGACCTGGGTGGCGCGGCCTTGTGCGGCAAATCGCCGCAGCTGGATATTTCGGCCATGCCGGAAACCAACCAGTTTCTTTCCGACACGCGCTACCTGCTCGGCGCCGTCGTCGTGCCGCGCGGCAGACCGATCTTTCGCTGGAACGAATCCGACGGCGTCACGCGCGAGTCGGCGCTCAAGGAATGGGTCAAACAGGGCGGGCCGTCGCTGGAATCGCTGCTGGCCGGCTGTGCCTTTCAGCCACTGCTCGCCGACGCCTATCACACAGCCTGCCGTCTGGCCGACATGACCTCGCGCCCGTACTCGCTGCGCGCCTCGGTGGACTTTTTGCAAACCACGCTCGGCAAACCGGCTGAATCCTTGCGCGCGGTGATCGGCGGTTTTTACGACAAGCGTCTGGAGGAATACCGCATCGGTTTCGGCCCGCGCAACAGCGACGCGATCCACCACGGCATCGTCTGGCCGCTGCTCGGCAGCGAGGATGAAACAACGGACGTGATCGGCGAGATCGAGACCATGCTGCGCGAATCTGGCGTCAAGGAGGTGGTCGTGCATAACCAGCAATTTCCGTTCGAGTTCTGCGACGATTGCGGCGCGCCGCTCTATCCAAACGCCGACGGCGAGGCGGTACACGCTGAGATGCCCGAACTCGACAACGCGCCGTCGCAGACGCTGCACTGAGCGCCGTGGACTGCCCCTATTTTCCTTCTCCCTTTGCGGGAGAAGGTGCACCGGCAGAGGCGGTTCGTACCCCGATTCGACTCCGGCAACGTCTTCACCGCGTGAGGCTTGAACACTTCCCGCCGCGCTTTCGTCGGATCGCTTGGATTCTTGCCCGGCTTGCCGATCAACCCTGTTCCGGCTCGACCGTAATTTCCGCCTTCGCCTTCTTTCGCCGCGCAATCTTTTTCCAGTAACCCTGTTTGAGCCACGCGGCAAGCCCGCGTCCCAGCCAGCGAATGAGGAGGTACGCGAGCCAGAGCGTCCAGGCCAGCATCAGCAGGCGATATACCCAAATGGGCAGGCTGAGGACGCGGGTGACGGGCAGTAGGCCGGCGCTTTGATCGGCGAACCAGTTCAGTTGCACACTGTGGGAATCGCTGTACGAACCGTGGCCGGCGATGCCCATGTCGGGCGCGCCGAGCAGACCGGACGAAACCGTCGACACCAGCCTTTCCAGCATCACGGCGGTCAGCGCGACGATTCCGGCCTGCATGGCGTTGAACTTCAGCGCCGGCCAGTCGGCGCACGAGGCCGCGCGCACGCGCCAATCAATGACCAGCAGCCAGAGCACGATGAGCAGCAGCGTGGTCCACGAAAAAGTGGAAAAACCGAGCACCAGCAGGAACCATCCCCAGCGGCGCATCGACGACAGACCGCTGCGCGCCAGCAGGAAGGCAAGCATCAGCGCCACCGCCAGTTCGCCCCAGTACAGCACGGCCGGCCCCACGGCGGGACCGCGCGCGGCCAGCACCCAGCGTTGTCCGGTCAGCGCGGTGCGCAGGTCGATGTTGGCCAGCGGCAGCCCCAGGTCGATCGCCGGGCTGGAAGTATCCCAGCCGACATCGCCCGGCGCGCGCAGCTTGAGCGAATAGACCTGCGTCCCCGGCGAAACCGGCAGACTGAGTTGCCGGTCGCGCGCTTGCAGGTTCAGGTTCACGCCGTCGCGCTGTACGCCGAGCACCTCCAGGTTCTCCGGCAGGGTGACGCGATGCTCACCGCCCTGACTGGCGCGCAGGGTAAAACCAAGCGTGTAATCGGCAGCGTGCTGGCCGATGTTGCCGGTGAGCGCCACGCGGTCGATGGCGCGATTGCGGCCGGCGACCGTGACCGGCTGGACCGGGGTGAGTTTGAGCGTTTCGCCGGGTAAGGGATGGAACTCGAAAACAGCCTGTTCCGCGTCGTTTCCGGACAGCGTCATCGGCACACCCGCCCAATCCAGATGCCACGACGGCCCGACGCTGACGCGCCAGGTTTCCGCGCGTTCCGACAGCGGCGGCGCGACCAATTCGATACTCGCCGTCTTGTCCAGCCTGGCCTGCCACGACGCCACCCCGGCGCTGGCGGCGAACACCGCCAGCGCGCGGCCATCCTGCACCTTGACCTCGGGCGTGGTGACGTGCTCGCCGGGCAGCAGCGGCACGGGCAAGGTAAAGCCGCCTTCCACCGGGGCGACGCGCGTGACCTGGGTCTGGCTGCTCCAGTCGAGATCGAGGTCGATGTCGCGCCGCACATGGACGAAAGGCGGAAATTGCTGCGCCACGCGCTCCGGCGGCACGGCGGTTCGATCGGGCGAGGACGCCGTGCCCGCCACGCTGACGCGGGAGAAATTCAGCGTTTCGTTGAGCAGCCGGTTTTCGTCGATGCCTTCGACTTTCCAGCCCGTCCCGGCAAATTCGATCCGCGCCGGCGGCAGCGGAAAACTGAGCGAGGCCGACTCGTCACCGGGCGCGTATTCGAGCAGCACGTGATGCACGCCGCGCGGCAGGCTGACATAACTCTTTTCCTTGAAGCGCAGCACCGGGCGGGTTTCACCGTCCACGCGCACGGCGCGCAGGGTCAGATGGTCGTCCGGCTCGGGCAGCGCCAGCGACGCCGCCTCGCCCGCGTGCGCCGCGAGCAGCACCCGCAGCAGGCCGGTTTCCGCCTCGACGCGGGCCGAGGCCACAGCGACGCAGTTGGGCGCGCAATCGGGCGCTTTGAGCAGGCGCGTTTTCAGGCCATCCAGCAATTCTGGTGGCGGGAAGGCGCTGCCGGACTGCGCGGCGGCGGGCGCGGGGAATCCGGACATGGCGGCCAGCAGGATGGCAAGGCCCACGGCAGCGAGAGGCGCTGCCGCGTGAGACGGCGACGGTGGCGAATCGGCGCGCGCCGACGGCGGCGTACTGGCCGGAAAGACTTGGCGCACCAGTTTCCAGCCGAGCAGCCCCAGCAACGCGAGCATCGCCACGCGCAACAGCCGCGTCAGCCACGGCGGACTGATCAGCAAGCGCACGCTCTGCGTCTCGGCGACCGGCCCCGACCAGTGCAGGCGGTAGTGCTGCCCCAGCGCCCACGACGGCTCGCCGCCGCCGGTCTGCGTCACGGTGGACTGGGCGTAACGCTGACGGAGGGCGGGGGCGTTCCCGATTTTTGCCGGAGACATGGAGTCCAGCGAAGCCGCCGCCGGGAAGGGCGCGACGGGCGCGGGCGACCGCGCGGACGGCTTCAGTTCTATCGTTCGCCGCCGTTCCATGATGCGTTCCTCCACGGCGTCTTCCCGCCTCGGCTCCATCGGCTCCAGCGCATCCGCCGCCACCCTCATCGCTCCGTCCGCAACGCCTTCCTCGAGCTGCGGATGGAGCGCCAGGCGAAGCTGCGCCGGGATGAAAAACACCGCCAGGCCCACCAGGCACAGCAGGGCCAGGCGTTCCGCGCCCAGGAACAGCTTGCGCAGGCGGCCTTTCGGCATCGCCTGGCGCAACAGCGCCAAAACGACCACCGTGGCGAAAGAGAATACCGGCGACAGGGGTTCCGGCATCGCCAGCACCAGGTAGCCCGCCGTGGCCAGGCCGCCCGCCGCGCCCAGCAGCCGCCAGGCCAGCAGCGTGAAGAAGGCGGCCAGGAAAATGTTCAGGATCGTCCAGCGTTCCACCCAGACGTTGCGCGAGGCGTTATCCACGCCAGGGGCGGCGATCAGCCGGTAACCATAAGGCAGATGCAAGGTGGTGTCGACGCTGTCGAACGCCTGTTGCCAGCCGCTGACCCGGAAGCGCTCGGAAGCGCTCGCCGCCAGGCGCACGCTGGCGTTGAGCGTGGCCTCGGGCTGCCGCCATTCGACGCCGCTCAGACGCTCGTCGCCGAGGCGCGTGACCAGCAGCGCCGCCATCAGCCCCGGCGCGCCGCCGAGCGCGTTGGAGGCCAGTTGCTGGCCGCCCCAGTTGGCGAGCGCGGGACGCGCTTCGAGGCTGTCGGCGCGCTCCAGCGTATAAGGCCGCGCCACATCGAAGCGCCAGCCCTGGCGCATGCTGCCCTCGATGCGGTCACGCGCGAAAAAGCCCGCGCCGGAAAAATCCAGCCACATTTCGCGTTGTAGCGTCAAACGCTGGTTTTCGCGCTCATTCTGCCCGCGCGAACGCTCTTCGATCTTGAGCCGCGCGCCCTCGTTCAGCGCGAAGGCGGGCAGCAAAACCCAGTCCGCCGGGACGCCTGCCTGACGCGGATCGACCGCCAGCGCCTGACCGTCATCGCCGCCGGGAATGGCCGAAGTGCTGCGCAGACCGGGCGCGGCTTCGTAGCTCCAGACTTCCTGCGGCCGCTCCGGCGTCAGCCGGGCCGCGACGGTGTCGAGCGCCCGGTCGTGCCGCGCCTCGATCTCCACCGTCGCCTGCCCCGGCAGCGCCTGTACCTGCAAGCGCCCGTCCGGATCGACCCGCGCCATCCAGGACGAAACGATGCGCACCGGCACGAAGTGTTCCGGCAGGATCTCCGCCACGCTCAATTCACGCGCCTTGCCCGACACCTTGAATTGCACGCGGGTAATCAACCGCGCCGGGATGCCGTCGCTGAGTTTGCGATAGATCTGGAATTCCTGGCTGTCTTCTTCCCGCGCCGAGGTTCGCGCGTTTTCTTCGCCGCGCCCCAAGGTCAGCGCGTTGCCGGAACGTTCCAGCGGCAGCACCGCCTGGCCGCCGACCGACAACGCGATCAGCGCGACGTTTTCCGGAACGGTCAGCGCTTGCGGACGCTCCGTCCACGGAATCGCGCCGCTCACCGTATGCCGGCCGGGCGGCAGCCACACCACCGGCGCGCCGTTGCGCTCCAACACCGGAAACGCCTGACCATCGACCGTCACCTGCCGCGGCCAGTATTCACGGTTGCCAGGCAAGGCCGCGGCGCTTTCGCGCTGTATTTCCCAAGTCTGCGTGAACCGCGCGCCGTCGGCCCGTACCTGCAGCGTCAATTCTCCCGGCCAGGCGCAAAAAGCAAGCTCGCGCTCCCCCGCCACCTCCGGGCACAACCAAGCGTCCTGCCCGTGCAGCACCCAGGCTTTCCAGGGCGTCAGAACCTCGGGGATGGTGGAATCCGCTGATGCCGAAGCCGACGCCAGCGGCGCTGCCAGCGCACACGCCAGCAACAGCGCGGCAAC
>JAITNL010000048.1 GCA_031290495.1 Accumulibacter sp. | reverse complement strand
GGCGCACTCCTTGGCGATCGCCTTTTGCGTCAGCTCGTTTCGGAGTTTTATCTCAAATTCCGTGCCGTACAAGCTTCGCTCGCGGTTCAGACGTGGGATATGAAACTCCCGTTTTTCTTTCCTGGTTTTCTCGGTCGTAAACGTCGTGGAGGTGAAGATGAAGCGCAGTTCGCTGACAACGGACAACTGAGCCTTCAATTCCTGAAACGCATAGATGGAGAAACAAGCCGCCGCAATCGAAACCTGGCTGCCATGACCGATTTCAACGATCAAGTCGTCTTTGAGCGTCTTGTTTTTGTTGTCGATAAGTTCCAGAACCATGTTCATCACTTCCCGTTCGTCGGATTTTGAACTATTCAAGCGCTACTGCTTGGTCATCGCCTTTGATGTCCATGATGCCGCCGATATTACACCCAAGGATTTTACGTATTCTCGTTAAAATACCGACGCTCACATTCTCCTTTTTATCCGATGCACATTCCGCTCAACCCTGCCCAGCGCGAAGCCATCCGCTGCCTCGACGGTCCCCTGCTGGTTCTGGCTGGCGCGGGTTCCGGCAAGACGCGCGTGATTACCCAGAAGATCGTCTACCTGGTCGGCGAATGCGGTTTCAGTCCGGGCAGCGTCGCCGCCATCACTTTTACCAACAAGGCCGCGCGTGAAATGCAGGAGCGCGTCGCGCAACTGCTCGGAGGGAAACCGGCCGGGCTGATCATCTCCACGTTTCATTCGCTCGGCGTGCGCATCCTGCGCGAGGAAGCGCGGGTACTCGGCTACAAACCACGTTTCTCGATCTTCGATACGACCGACTGCCACGGCGTTCTTGCCGACCTGTCGGACAGCGTGGACAAGGCGACGACCCGCCGCCTGCAGGCGCTGATTTCCAACTGGAAAAGCGCGCTGGTTTCGCCCGATCAGGCGGCGCTGCAAGCAAGCAACGACATCGAAAAGCTCGCCGCGCGAACCTACGCCAGCTACGCGGCGACGCTGCGGGCTTATCAGGCCGTCGACTTCGATGACCTGATTGCCCTGCCGGTCGAATTGTTCCGCGCGCATCCCCAGGTACTCGACAAATGGCAGAACCGTCTGCGTTACCTGCTGATCGACGAATATCAGGACACCAACGCCTGTCAGTACCAATTGCTCAGGCTGCTGGCCGGGCAGCGCGCGGCCTTTACCGTGGTCGGCGACGACAATCAGGCGATCTATGGCTGGCGCGGCGCGGACATCGAGAATCTGCGCGGCTTGCAGCGCGATTATCCGAGGCTCAAGCTGGTCAAGCTCGAACAGAACTATCGCTCGATGGCGCGCATCCTCAAGGCGGCCAATTCGCTGATCGCGCACAACGAAAAGCAGTTCGACAAGAAACTGTGGTCGGAACTCGGGCAGGGCGATCCGATCAGCGTCATGGCGTGCCGCGACAACGAGAAGGAAGCCGAGTTAGTGGTGATGAAACTCCAGGCGCATCGCTTCGAGCGGCGCGCAAAATTCTCCGATTACGCGATTCTCTACCGTGGCAATTTTCAGGCGCGGGTGCTGGAACAGCAACTGCGCGATCAGCGCGTGCCGTACCAGCTCTCGGGCGGGCAGTCGTTCTTCGACAAGGCCGAGATCAAGGATGTCACCGTCTACCTGCGCCTGCTGGACAACAGTGACGACGATCCGGCCTTCATTCGCGCCGTGACCACGCCCCGCCGCGGTGTTGGCGGCGCGACGCTGGAAGCGCTCGGCAAGTACGCCGGCGAGCGGCATCTGTCCCTGTTCGCCGCCGCCGGTGAAGAAGGCTTCGCGCTCCGCGTGCAGCCGCGCCAGCTTTCGCCGCTGCTGGAGTTCTGCCGTTTCATCGGGCGCTTTGCCGACCGCGCGGCGCGGGAACCGGCCGGACAGGTGATCGAGGACCTGCTGGCGGCGATCGGCTACGAAACCTGGCTGTACGGCGAAGACGAGAAGCACGTCGCGCGGACGCGCTGGGAGAATGTGCGGGAACTCGTCAACTGGTTGACGCAGAAGGGTGATGAGGAAAAAAAGACCCTGCTCGAACTCACCCAGACGATCGCCCTGATCAATCTGCTCGACAAGCAGGAAGACGGCAGCCGGCCCGACGCCGTGCAGTTGTCGACCTTGCACGCGGCCAAGGGGCTGGAGTTCAGGCACGTGTTCCTGGTCGGCGTCGAGGAGGGCGTGTTGCCGCACCGCGAATCGCTGGATTTGGCCAAGTTGGAGGAGGAACGCCGCCTGATGTACGTCGGCATCACCCGCGCGCAACGTTCGCTGCACATCAGCTACGCCGAAAAGCGCAAGCAGGGCCGTGAATCGATCCCTTGCGAACCCTCGCGCTTTATCGCCGAAATGGGCAAGGACGACCTGCGCTTCTCCGGTGGCAAGACCGACGCCATTCCGGACAAAGCCACCGGCGCGGCGCGCTTGGCCGCGATGCGGGCGATGCTCGATGGCGGTGGGAAATGAAAACCTTGGGCGACGATTCATTGACGCTGAAACGTGGCAAGGTTTTACGATGAATTTGCAACGGTATAAAGCATTTGATTTTACAATGGCGGCTTCGCGTCAACAGGTGAAATCCGATGAATGCTTCCATGAAGTGTTTTTTGTTGTTCGCCGCAGCCTCGTTTCTCTTCCTCGCGCCGCGGGTTGAGGCCAAGCCCGCGCCCTGGTACAAGTGGCAGAGCGTCACCGGGGATAAAGTCTGCGCGCAGACTTCGCCGGGGACGGATTGGGTCCGGCTGGAGATCACGTATGTCGACGGACGCTGTCAGTTTCGGGATAACCGGACGACCGACAACACAAAAGCGGGAAACAGAAAATAAATGGCGATAGTCAAAATAATGGTAGAAAAACCGTGGACAAGCCAGATTACGCCGCCGCGCGGCTTGTCCAAACGCGCGCCTACCCTCAATTTTCCTTCTCCCCTTGCGGCAGCTTTCCCATCCCCTTGCGGCAGCCTTCCCTTCTCCCCTTGCGGGAGAAGGTGCCCCGGCAGGGGCGGATGAGGGGCCACGCAAGGTGGTCGTCCATCTTCACGACGCATCGAATCGTGCCCCGGCAGGGGCGGATGAGGGGCCACGCAAGGAGGCGGAGCGTCTGCTCAGCCTTTCCGTGCTTCCAAAACCGTCCGATGAATGACATTCCCCCTTGCGGGAGAGCGCTGGATGGGGTTCGCAAATTCCACCGATTTTTGACTATCACCAAACAAATACGCTGGCCCATCCATGACGAACGAACCGAAAAAGACGCTTCTCGCCGAGTGCATGTTGCTGCTGGTCACCGTGATGTGGGGAACGAATCCGCCGATCATGAAGCTGGGCTTGCAGTATATTTCGCCGCTGCCCTACAACGTGGCGCGCCTGCTCGTCGGTAGTGTCGTCGCACTGCTCGTGCTCTGGCTGTCGGGCGGTTATCGCCGCCCGGCGCGCGAGGATCTCTGGGCGTTCATACGCGTCAGCATTTTCGGATTTTTTGTTTTTCAGATTCTTTTTGCCGAAGGAATCAACCGCACCACATCGGGCAACGCGGGGTTCATGGGCTGTCTGCTCCCGCTGTTCGTACTGTTGCTCAACCGGATTTACGGATTCGGCACGATCAACCGCGCGGTGGGGATCGGCATCGCCTGCTCGATTGCTGGCGTTGTGCTGATCGTGCTCGGCGCCGGGCGCGAACTGAGCCTGGCGGGAACGCATCTGATCGGCGCGCTGCTGCTGCTCGGCGCGCAGGCTGGCAACGCTTATTACACGGTGTTTTCCAGGGAATTGCTCGATCGCTATTCCACCTATCAAGTAACGGCGTCGCTGATGGTCATCGCCAGCGTGCTGATGCTGGCGCTGTCCTTCCCGGCCATGCACGCCGTGGCGTGGTCGGAATTGCCCGCCCAGGCGTGGGGAAGCATCGTGTTTTCGGGCTTTTTCGGATTATGCCTGAGCAATTTCCTGTGGGTCTGGGGCACGAGCGTCATCGGCACCGCGCGCGTGTCGGTATTCAACAACCTGACCCCGCTGTTTGCCGTCGTCACCGCGTATTTTCTGCTCGACGAAACCTTCGGCGCGCTGCAAGCCGTCGGCGCGGTGTTCGTGCTGGGCGGCGTTTATATCACGCGCCGCCGCAAGCGCCTTCCCGACCGGCAAGCGGATGCGAAAGAGTCCGGGAGCGATACCAATTGATTTTACCCATCGCAAAAACATCATGACAGCCAAAATTCTCGACGGTAAGGCTTTGGGACAGAAACTTCGCGCCGGTTTCAGGCAGCGCGCGGAAGCGCTCGCCGCGCAAGGCACGCGGCCAGGGCTGTCGGTGATTCTGGTCGGCGACGACGCGGCCTCGCGGGTCTATGTGCGCAACAAGGTCAACGCTTGCGCGCAGACGTGTTTTCACTCGGAACAACATATTTACCCTGCCGATGTCGAAGTGTCGGCGGTACTCGCCAAAATTGCCGAACTCAACGCCGATCCGAAAATCCACGGCATCCTGGTTCAGTTGCCGCTCCCCCGGCGCTTTGACGCCGGCACGGTGCTGGAGGCGATCGCTCCGGCAAAGGATGTCGATGGCTTTCGCGCCGAGAACGTCGGCGCGCTGATACAGGGGCAGCCGTGCTTCATTCCGTGCACGCCCTATGGCGTGATGAAGTTTTTCGAAGACGCCGGCATCCCGCTCAAAGGTCAGGAAGCCGTCGTCGTGGGCCGCTCGAACATCGTCGGCAAACCGATGGCGATGCTGCTGATGCACGCCGGTGCCACGGTCACGGTATGCCACTCGCAGACGCGCGATCTGCAAGCGCACTGCCGGCGCGCCGATATCCTGATCGCTGCCGTGGGCAAGACTGGGTTGATTACCGGCGCGATGATCAAGCCCGGCGCGGCGGTCATCGACGTGGGCATCAACCGTCTCGCCGACGGGAAACTTTGCGGCGATGTCGATTTCGCGTCGGCCAGGGAAGTCGCCGCGTTCATCACCCCGGTTCCCGGCGGCGTCGGCCCGATGACCATCACCATGCTGCTGGCCAATACGCTGGAAAGCGCCGAGCGCGCGGCCAGCGCCTGATTCATTTCGCCCCTTGGAGGCAATCATGTCAAACCCACCCCTCGTCGGCATCGTGATGGGATCGGACAGCGACTGGCCGGTGCTGCGCGTCTGCGCCGAAACGCTCAAGAAATTCGGCGTGGCCTACGAAGCCAGGATTCTGTCCGCGCACCGCACGCCGGACGCCGCGCTGGATTACGCCGCGACGGCTCGGCAGCGCGGCCTCAAGATATTGATCGGCGCGGCGGGCGGCGCGGCCCATCTGGCGGGCGTGCTGGCGGCGAAAACGGAACTCCCGGTATTGGCCGTGCCGATGCCGTCCAGGCATTTGCAAGGTCTGGATTCCTTGCTGTCGATGGTGCAGATGCCCGGCGGCATTCCC
>JAITNL010000194.1 GCA_031290495.1 Accumulibacter sp. | reverse complement strand
GCGACGATAGGATCGAGGCTGGCCGCCCGCCGTGCCGGCATGTAGCCGAAGATGACGCCGATGGCGGCGGAGAAGACGAAGGACAAGAGGTTGATGCCGGGGTCGAAGACGAAGGGCATGTGCATCAGGTGGGAGAGGCCCAGACAGGAGCACAGCGCCAGGACGATGCCGACCAGGCCGCCGAAGGCGGACAGGGCGACGGCTTCGATCAGGAACTGGAGCAGGACTTCGTTTTCCAACGCGCCAATCGCCAGCCGGATGCCGATTTCGCGCGTGCGTTCGGTGACCGAGACCAGCATGATGTTCATGATGCCGATGCCGCCGACCAAGAGGCTCACCGAGGCCACCGCGCCCAACAGGGCGGTCATGGTGCCGATGGTGCTGGATACGGTCTGCGCGATCTGTTTGGTGTCCAGGATGTTGAAATTGTCCTCGTCGTTGTCGGCGAGTTTGCGCCGTTCGCGCATCAGGTTCTTGATCCGCGTCATGACCCGCTCGGTGTTCGCGCCGTCTTGCATGGAGATCATCAGGGTGGATACGTCGCGGTTGCCGGTCAGGCGGCGCTGCGCGGTGCGGATGGGGATCACCACCGTGTCGTCCTGATCCATGCCCATCGCGCCCTGACCCTTGCTGGCGAGCAGACCGATGATTTCACAGGTGAATTTTTTCACCCGCAATTCCATGCCGACCGGGTTTTGCGCGCCAAAGAGTTTTTCGCGCACGGTGCTGCCGATGACGCAGACGGCCCGGCCCAATTGCTCGTCCTCCTCCGAAAATAGCTGGCCTGTCGCCAGCGTCCAGTTGCCGGCGATGAAATAGGCGTTGGTGGTGCCGCTGACCGAGGACGACCAGTTGGCGCCGTTCGCGACCAGCGTCGCACCGCTGTTGACCACCGGAGCGACGGCCTTGAGGGAGGAAATCTGCGCTTCAATGGCGTCGGCGTCGGCGATGCGAAAGCGGGGCACGCCGCTGCCTTGACCCGGCCCCATGCGCTGTCCGGCGCGCATGATCAGCAGGTTGCTGCCCAGGCTGGAAATCTGTTCGGCGACCATGCGCGTCGCGCCGTTGCCCAGGGTGACCATGGTAATCACCGCCGCGACGCCGATGACGATGCCCAGGATGGTGAGAAAGGAGCGCATCAGGTTGCGGCGGATTTCGCGCAGGGCGATCAGCAGGGTGCTCAGGAACATGTTTTGCCCTCTTGTCCGAAATCGCTGTCAACCAGCCCGTCTACGAAATGCACCGCGCGGCGGGCATAGGCCGCCATCTCCGCTTCATGCGTCACCATGAGCACGGTAATCCGCCGTTCTTGGTTCAGGCGCACCAGGAGTTCCATGATTTCGTGGCTGCGCTTGCTGTCCAGATTGCCGGTGGGTTCGTCGGCCAGCAGTACCAGGGGATGCGTCACGATGGCGCGGGCGATGGCCACCCGCTGCTGTTGCCCGCCGGAAAGTTCCGCCGGCGTGTGATGCTCCCAACCGTGCAGCCCGACCAGGGCCAGCGCCTCGCGGGCGGCCTGGTGGCGGGTTTCTGGGGGTTCGCCCCGGTAGAGCAGCGGCAGTTCGACGTTTTCCTGCGCCGAAGTGCGCGCCAGCAGGTTGAATCCCTGAAAGACGAAGCCTAAAAAACTGCGCCGCAACAAGGCGCGCTGGTTGCGGCCCAGGTTTTCCACATGCACGCCCTGAAAGAGATACGCGCCAGCGCTGGGCGAATCGAGACAGCCGAGAATATTCATCGCCGTGGATTTACCGGAGCCGGAAGGCCCCATGATGGCGACAAATTCGCCCGGATGGACGTTCATATCGACACCGCATAGCGCCTGAAAAGCGGCCTGACCCTGGCCGTAGGTCTTGGTGATGTCCTTGAATTCGATGAGCGGCGCGGCGGCGTTGGCCGCGCCGTTTTGCGGACAGCTTGCCGGGGCGCTCACGAGCGCGTTTCCTGATAGTCGGTGATCACCGCCATGCCCGGCTTCAGTTCGCCGCTCAACACTTCCGTGTAGCGGCCATTACTGACGCCGGTCTGGATGGAAAGCGGACGCGGCTGGTTGTTTTCCAGGATCCAGACGCGGACGCTACCGCCATTTTCCGTCGGCTGTCCGTGTTGTCCGCCCGCCTCCTGGCCGCGTCTGCCGCCGGTCATGCGCGGCGGGCTGGGCAAGATGCGGGAGATGAAGCTGGGTTCCGTTTTCTTGCCGGCGCCGCCTTCCGATGGGCTGAAGCGCAGCGCGGCGTTGGACACCAACAGCACGTTATCGCGCTGGTTGGTGATGATCTGGGCGGAGGCCGTCATGCCGGGGCGCAGCGCCAGATCGTCGTTGGCGACGGACAAGATGGTGGTGTAGGTGACGACGTTATCGGTGAGGGTGGAACCCAGGTCGACCCGCTCGACTTGGGCCGGGAATTTGCGGTTGTTCCAGGCGGCGACGGTGAAATTGGCCTTCTGCCCGGCCTCGACATGGGCGACATCGGCTTCGTCGACGTTCACATGCAGTTCCATCTGGGCCAAGTCTTCCGCGATGTTGAAAAGGATCGGCGTGTTCATCGACGCGGCGACGGTCTGGCCCGGCTCCACCTTGCGCACCAGCACCACGCCATCGACCGGCGAGGTGATCGTCGCCTTGCGGATATTGGTCTGGTCGCTTTTCAGCGTGGCGCTGGCCTGGGCGACTTCGGCCAGGGCGCTCTTGAGGTTGGCCTGGTCACGTTCGACGGAGGCTTCGGCGCTGTCGAGTTCGGTCCGGGCCGGCACCTTGCCGCCCGAGAGTTCCGCGACCTGACGCATCCGGGCGAGATTGGCCAGGTCTTCCTTCAGCGTGGCCTGCATCTGGGCGACGCGCGCTTCGGCGGCGGTAACAGCGGCCTGGGATTTGAAAACGCTGTCCCTGAGTTTGGAGGTATCGAGCTGGGCCAGCAACTGGCCTTTAGTGACCCGGTCGTTTTCGCGCACCAGCACCGCTTCCAGCGTGCCGGAAAGTTCGCTGCCCACATCCACCGAACGGGTAGGCTCCAAGGTGCCGCTGGCGGAAACGCTGACCGTGAGCGCCCCCGGACGCGCCTCCTCGGTGATGTAATTCAGCGCCTTGGCGGTATGGCCAGAGTCGCGCAGCCAGACCACGAGCGCGATCACCAGCAGCGCCGCGATGATCGGCCCCCAGCGCCGGAAGCGCTTGAGACCCCATGTTTTTTCTCCCGCCTGCCGCGCTTGGGAGAGCAGGTTTTGCAGCGGCGTGAGGTCTTGTTCAGGTGTGTTCATGGATGTGATTCGCCGGAAAGTTTCTGGAGAGGGAGATTTTGGGGGGCGGGGACTGACGCCGTTTCAGTGGCCGGTTCCCAGCCGCCGCCGAGGGTTTTGTAAAGCTGGATGAGCGAAGTCAGGATGTCGCTTTGCGAGACGACCAGACCGTCCTCGGCGGAAAGCAGGGTGCGCTGGGTATCCAGCACTTTCTGAAAATCAACCAGACCGGCCTGATACATCTGGCTCGCCATTTGCGCCGCGTTGCGGGCGGCGTCGGCGGCCTGGACGCGGTTGACTTCCCGCCGCCGCCCGGCGGCGTAGGTCGAAAGCGCGTTTTCCACGTCTTCCAGCGCGGTCAGCAGTATTTGCTCATAACTCACCAGCGCCTGTTCCTGAACGGCGTCCTGGATGGCGATCTGGTTTTCGATGCGCCCCGCGTCGAACAGGGTCGCCGTCAGACTCGCCGCCAGCGAACGCACGATGGTGGCGCTGCCGCCCAAGGCGGCAAAACTCGTGTCCTGCCAGCCGAACTGGCCGGAGAGCTTCAAACTGGGATAGCGCGCCGCCACCCGCACATACACGCGCGCCGTTTCGGCCAGCAGGGTCTGCTCCACCGCCCGCACGTCCGGGCGACGGCGCAGGGCGTCGGAAGGAATGCCCACGGCGATTTCATCCGGCGCGTGGGGTAATGGCAGCGCCGTCGCCAGTTGCCGCGAATACAGGCCGAGCAGGCTGCCCGGCGTCAGTCCCAGGAGAATATCCAGCCGGTGCAGGCTGGCCGTCATGGTGTTTTCCAGCGTCGGAATCGTGGCGCGGGTTTGCTCCACGGAGGTGCGCGCCTGCTCGACATCGAGTTCCGTCACCAGTCCGGCGGCGGCGCGCCAGCGGGTAATCTGCAGCGTTTCTTCCTGGCTCAGCGCGTTTTTGCGGGCGATGGCCAGACGTTGCTGATTGGCGCGGTATTCGACGTAATTGCGGGCGATTTCCGCCGTCAGCGTCACCTGCGCGTCTTCCAGCCGCGCCGCCTGCGCCGCCAGATCGCTCTCCGCGCCCGACACGGCATGACGCACGCCGCCGAAAATATCCGGCTCCCAACTGGCGTCGAAGCGGGCGCTGTAAGACGTGTTGGTGGCGCTGCCGCTGCCGGGAGAACGGCTGGCGCCCCCGGAAAACCCCAAGCTGGGGAACCAATCTGCCGCCGTCTGATCGCGGCTGATCCGCGCCTGTCGCAGCCGGATCTGCGCCGCGCGCAAGTCCGGCGCGGTATTTAAGCCGCGCTCGATCAATTCATCCAGCAGGGGATCACCGAGACGCCGCCACCAGCGCGCCAAATCCTGCACCTCGGGCGTTCGCGCCTCGACGGGCGGCGCGGTTTGCCGCCATTCGCCGGGAACCTCCACGCTGGACTGACGCTGGCTCAAATCGGGAGCGGGGGCGAGCATGGCGCAACCGCCCAGCGCGAAGACCAGCGCGGCCAGCGGGAGCATTCGGTAAAACCTTGTAGACACGATAATCCTTGCTGATTTCATGGTGAATCCGGGAACCGTGGTGGAGCGTTCATTTCCGTCATCGAGGCTGTTTCGCAACGCGGGCGGGCGTGTCCAAAGCGTGGTTTCCGGGTAAAAATTCCTTGCTTCGGCGTCGGTCGAATCGAGCATGTTACCGCGCTATCCTGCCGATGCCGAAGCGATCGGCCGTCAATGAGCGTCAATGGCGACTGATGTTCCGTTTTACCGGGCCGGAGACGCGGCGGGGGCCGTCGCCGGACGTGGATCATGCCGATGGTGACCGCGTCCCGAACGTTCCTTGGTTTTTTTGCCCAAGTGTTTGGCCCGTTCGATGCCATCCTTGAAGAACAGGCGGGCTTTCTCCTTCTGCTCGGCGTTGAGCGAATCATAAACGGCGAGCCAGCGGTCGCGCGTCGCGTCGCGCTGTTTCAGACCTTCGGCCCTCAGCTCGTCCATGCGCCCGACCACGGCGCGCAGATCAACGCCCGGCTGATCGAGCAGCGCCTTGATTTCGGCGTGTTTCTTGCGCAAGCGTTCGCGTATCGCGTCATGACCCTCGCCAGCCGGGTCTTTGGCTTCCTTCCACAACGCTTCCTGCCGCGCGTCGAGCTTCAATTCGTCGTGCAGACGGCCCAGAGCGTGCCGCTGGAATATCCAGGCCGCGTGCCCATGCGCAAAGTCCGGCCCCTTTTCAGAATGATCTCCGCGCGGCGGCGCGGCGAGGCTGCCGCCGCCGGCGAGGCTGAGTGACAGGATAAGCGTGGCGGCAAGCGCGCGCGGGGAGGCAAATCGTTTCATGAGAATCTCCTTTAAGGTTTGAGGTTTCAATCGTCGAATCGGCATTGTGAGGAAAGCGCCGTATCCGACGCGCTCATTTTCCACACGGCCCAGTTGCAAAGAATTTCGTGGCTGGAAGACTTCGTTGCAAATTGTTTCCTGTCGGAGCGGCCCATGCGCGGAGAGTGCAACCTAAAAACGAAAATGCAATAACATGTTGATTCTAATGGAATTTTCAGCGAAACACTGGTTGTTGGTGACGCTTGTTACGTTAAATGGATTGGGGAAAAGTATGTTTCCGGTCAAAAGGCTAAAATCGGCGCCTGGCTTTCAAACCGGAGTTGGTTTTGCGATGAATCTGCGACGTTGGACGGCTTGGGCGCCGAAGCGTGAGACGCCTGAAGCATGGCGCGCTTGGGCGCACGGCGGATCTGTCAACGATGACTCGGCGCGCGGCGAATCGCCGGAGCTTACGCCGCCGCCGGCGCGGGAGATTGCGCCGCTGTTGCGCCGTCGCGCGAGTCTGGCGGGGCGCGCCGTGCTGCATGTGCTTTCCCGTCCTGAAGTGCCTTACGCCGGGCAGGCGATAATTTTTTGCAGCCGCTTTGGGGAGTTTGCCCGTTCGCTGGAGGCGTTGCGTGAACTGGCGCAAGATGGCCGGGTTTCGCCGCAGCAATTCAGCATGGCGGTACATCACGCCACCGGCGGTTTGTTCATGATCGCGCAAAAGGCGCGGGCGCCGCTCACGGCGCTGGCCGCGCTCGAGGAAACGGCGCTGGCCGGGTTGCAGGAAGCGCAAATTCAGCTTGCCGACGCGGCGGAAACGGTTTGGCTGGTCTATGGCGACGAACCTTTGCCGCTGGCCTATCGGAGCCTTTCCGCGTCTCCCGCCGAACACAGTGATTATTTTGCGTTCTTGCTTGAGCTTGTTCCGGGAGAGGATTTTCATCTTGTTTCCGGCGATCGGGCGGATTTGCCGGATATTTCGCCCGCCGCCGAGACGCCGCTGGATTTGCTGCGTTTTTTTCTGTGTCCCGAAAAGGACAATATTCGCCTTTCCACACGCGGCAACTGGATCCTGCGTCGTCGGAATGTGGTGAAAATTTAGGGGCAGCCATGCTGGAGCGTTTTCTGCGCATTATCGCCACAGGATTCTGTTTTGCCATTTTCGGTTTGGGCGGGCTGGTGATTCTCTGTGTCGTTTTTCCCTTGTTACGCCTGTTTTATCCCGATTCCAGGGAATCCAGAGATCGCGCGCGCGCCATCATTCATCACAGTTTTCGCTGTTTTGTGCGTCTCATGGTCGTCTGCGGGACCATCAGTTACGAGGTGCAAAACATGGAAAGGCTGGATCGGCGCGGCTTGCTGATTGTCGCCAATCATCCCTCGCTGATCGACGTGGTGCTGCTGATTTCGCTCGTCCGGCATTCCAATTGCGTGGTCAAGGCCAGCTTGCGGGACGACGTGTTCACCCGTGGCCCGGTGCAAAGCGCCGGGTTCATCGTCAATACGGACGGCCCGCAACTGATCGAGGACTGCATTGCTTCCGTGCGTTCGGGCGATAACCTGATCATTTTCCCGGAGGGGACGCGCAGTCTGGAATATAATGGCGCGCCGAATCCGCTCAAGCGCGGCGCGGTCACTGTCGCCCTGCGCGGCAATCTGGCCTTGACGCCGGTGGTCATCACGGTTTCGGAACCGATGTTGAGCAAGAAGCAACGCTGGTATCATGCGCCACGCAGGAGACCGCATTTTGTACTGAAGGTGGAGGACGACATTCCCATGACGCGCTATCGCGTCCATGAGACGGCGGCAGCGCCCAGCCGGATGACGCGTGTGCTGTCCGGCGATTTGCAGGCTTTTTTTACAAGGAAAATAAAACGGCAATGCGCGAACTGATCCATGAAGTAAAGGCGTTCATTATCGAAACGCTGGATTTGGAAGACCTGATGCCCGCCGATATCGACGATGACGCGCCGCTGTTCGTCAATGGCTTGGGGCTGGATTCCATCGATTCGCTGGAACTGGGGGTGGAACTGCAAAAACGTTACGGCCTCAAAATTTCGATGGAAACCGAAGACATGCGCCAGGTTTTCACCTCGGTGCGCGCGCTGGCCGAGTACATCGCGGCGCACCGCACGCAATGAACGGCGCGACAATGGATACGTCGAATGGATAAGGAAGCAACGTTTGCCCTGATTGCCAGGCTGCTCACCGAACTGTTCGCCATCGAGCCGGAAAAAATCTCGCTGGAAGCGGATTTGTACCGGGATCTCGATATCGACAGCATCGACGCCGTCGACTTGGCGATCGAATTCAAGAAACAGACCGGCCGGCAGCTTTCCCCGGATGAATTCAAGCAGATTCGTACCGTGGGCGATATCGTCGAGGCGTTTCAGGCGTCGCCACGGGAAAATTGATGTCCGGCGGTTTGGCTTTCGCGCTGGCGGTCGCGCTGCCCCTGTTTTTCTGGCTTTGTCACTGGCTGGGCTGGCCGTTCTGGTGGGGCGGCTTGCTGCTCTTGCCGCTGGCCTGGCCTCGGCGGGGAAAAGGCAGTGGCGGAAATTTCTCCGTTTTATCGGCGCTGCCGCCTGCGCTGAAACCGCTTCCGGGCGGCCTTGCCGCGTTGCTCGGCGTCGTGGCGCTGGCGGGACGCAGCGCGCTTTCCCTGTACTATTACCCGGTGTTGGTCAATGTGCTGTTTCTGCTCATTTTCGCCATCAGCCTGAAGCAGAAACAAAGCCTCGTCGAACGTCTGGCGCGGCGCCTCGAACCCGATCTGCCGGAATCCGGCGTCTTATACACGCGGCGGGTGACCCAGGCCTGGTGTCTGTTTTTCATCGTCAATGGCGCCATCGCCTGGTGGAGCATCGGCGCGGGAGAAGCGATCTGGGC
>JAITNL010000152.1 GCA_031290495.1 Accumulibacter sp. | reverse complement strand
CCAATTCGTGTAATCTTCATCTCGGACTTCTCCTTCCTTTGTCTGGTTTATCAAAACCTCCAGTCTGGCACATCACGATGCCGTTCGGGACAGGAGGAGTCCATTCCATTAGCCTACGCGAGCTGGAGCGCAATTTATATTGCTTGCGTTCTCGTTTTTTCTTCCCGAATAGGCAGATTGACCACCGCCGCGAATAACGCCAGAGCCACATCCAGATACCAGACCCACAAAAGATTGCCCGACTGCTGCATTGCCAGACCGCCGAACCAGGCGCCGAGAAAGCCGCCGATCTGATGCGTCAGAAGAGTGAATCCAAAAAGAGTGGCGAGGTAGCGCGTGCCGAAAAGTTTACCCACGATTCCCGCCGTGGGAGGAACGGTCGCCAACCAGGTCAATCCTGTGGTCACGGCAAAAATGTAGAAGGTGGTCTCTGTCTTGGGCGAGAACAGATAGACGGCAATCATCAACGCGCGGAAAGCATAGAGCGCCGCCAGGATGTATTTCATGCGGAAATGTTTTCCCAATATTCCCGCAAAAATACTTCCCGCGATGTTGCATAGCCCGATAAGCGAAATGCTCATCGCGGATACCGACGCGGCATGACCGCACAAACTTATTTCACCGGGAAGATGGGTCACCAGAAAAGCGACATGGAAGCTGCAGGTAAAAAAGCCCGCGTGGAGAAGCAGATAGCTGGGGGTACGGGCGGCAATACGTAACTGCTGTTTTAATCCGACCGTGTTTTCTTTATTGTGAATAGCAGGGCGCGCGGCCTGGATGGCGTTCTTTTCCCCACACAGGAACCAGGCGGGAATGATCGAGGCCAGCGATGACGCGGCCAGAAAAATCAGCCCCGTGGTGTAACCGCGTAAATTTATCAAGGCCTGGACAATAAGCGCAAAGGAAAATTGTCCCATCGAGTTTCCGGCGCTGATAAGACCGCTTGCCACCGAGCTTTTATCGGGCGGCAGACGCGCCGCGACGATCCCGATCAGCAATGAAAAACTTCCGGCGGCGGCTCCGGCCGGGCTTAACAGACCTTGGGTCAAGGCCAAAGGGAGAAAGGAAGTGGCCCAAATGGTCAATAACTGGCCGCAGGCAAGGAGTATGGCTCCGGTGAGCAGGACAGGGAAAGGCCCTTTTTTATCCGCCCACGCGCCAAAAAGCGGTTGGAAAGCACCCCACACGAGCTGTCCTGTCGCAAAAGCCAAGCTCACCTCGGCAATGCCCATGGCGGTGGTTTCGACAATAGGGTGAACGAAAAGCCCCACGGTCTGCCGGATGCCCATGGTAATCAACAAAATGAGGCTTGCCAAAGCCACAGGAATCAAAAACCCTTTGGAAGCGTAGCCTGGAGAAAGCGCATCGTTTTGCGTTTTGCCGGTTTTGTTCATATCTCCGCCCCCACCAGCGCGCCGTTCTCTTCCATCCACGCGCGCCGTCCGGCGGATTCGTTTTTGGCCATCAGCATGTTCATTACCGGCTTCGCTTCGCTCTCTTGCGGCAAGCGCACGCGCACGAGACGCCGCGTGTCGGGCGACATGGTGGTTTCCCAGAGTTGTTCCGGATTCATTTCGCCGAGGCCCTTGAAACGCGAAATTTCGACCGCTTCGGGCTTGACGCCGTCCATCTTCAAACGGTCGAGCAGGGCGTCGCGTTCCGCGTCGTCGAGCGCGTAAAGCTTGCGTAGCGGACGTTTCTTGCCCTGTGCCGGAACGTCGAGGCGGTACAGCGGCGGCTGCGCGAAGTACAGGTGGCCGTGTTCGATCAACTTCGGAAAGTGCCGGTAGAACAGCGCGCACAGCAAAACCCGAATGTGGCTGCCGTCGACGTCGGCGTCGGTCATGATGACCAGCTTGCCGTAACGCAGGTTGTCAAGCACCGCGTCGCCCGCGTCGGGCAAGTGCGGGTCGATGCCGAGCGCCACGGCAATGTCGTGCACCTCGCGGTTGGCGAACAGGCTGCCAGGGTCGATTTCCCAAGTGTTGAGCACCTTGCCGCGCAGGGGAAGGATCGCCTGCGTTTCCTTGTCGCGGCCGGACTTGGCCGAACCGCCGGCAGAATCGCCTTCGACCAGGAACAGCTCGTTGCGCGCCAGATCCTCGCTCTGGCAATCCGAGAGCTTGCCGGGCAGGATGGCGACGCCGGACTGCTTTCTTTTTTCCACTTTCTGTCCGGCGCGGTTTCTCGTCTGCGCGGCCTTGATCGCCAGTTCGGCGATTTTCTTGGCGTCGTCGGGATGTTCGTTGAGCCACAATTCGAGCGGGTCGCGCAACATGCGCGAGATCAGCGCCACGGCGTCGCGCGAGTTCAGCCGTTCCTTGATCTGCCCCTGGAACGAGGGGTCGAGCACGCGCGCGGCCAGGACGAAGGAGAGGCGCGAAAAAACGTCCTCGGTGGCAAGCTTGACGCCCTTGGGCAGCAGCGCGCGGTGTTCGGCGAAACTCCGGACGGCGTCGAAAGCGGCCTGGCGCAGCCCGGTTTCGTGCATCCCGCCGGCCGGCGTCGGGATCAGGTTGACGTAGGATTCGCGCGCCAGATTGCCATCGGCGCTCCAGCAGATCGACCAGGCGGCGCCGGAACCGACCGGGAAATTTTCGTCGCCGGCGGGGGCATATTTCTCGGCGGTGAAGATCGGTCCGGCGAGTTCGCCGTCGATCTGTTCGGCAAGGTACTGCTGCATCCCGTTGGAAAAGTGCCAGGTCTTCGTTTCCCCGCCTTCGACCAGCAGTGAAATTTCCAGGCCGGGCAGCAATACCGCCTTGCTGCGCAGCAGGCGTTCGAGTTCGGCCAGCGGCAGGCGCGGGGAATCGAAAAAGCGCGCGTCCGGCCAGATACGGACTTTGGTGCCGCTGACGCGCTTGGCGGTATCGCCGACGCGCGCCAGTGGTTCGATGACTTTGCCGCCAGAGAAGACGATACGATGGCGGCCGCCGTCGCGCGTCACCTCGACTTCCAGCCGCGTGGACAAGGCGTTGGTCACCGATACGCCGACGCCGTGCAGGCCGCCGGAAAAACGATAGGCGGAGCTGCCATCGTTCTTGTTGAACTTGCCGCCCGCGTGCAGTTGGGTGAACACCACCTCGACCGTCGGCACGCCCTCGGCCGGGTGGATTTCCACCGGAATCCCGCGCCCGTCATCCTGCACGGTGATCGAGCCGTCGCCGTGCAGCGTGACCGCGATGCGCTTGCAGTAGCCGCCGAGCGCCTCGTCGGCGGCGTTGTCGACAGCTTCCTGGACGATGTGCAGCGGATGATCCGTGCGCGTATACATGCCAGGAAGGTGGCGCACAGGCTCCAGCCCTTTCAGCACGGAAATGGATTCGGCGGTATAACTCATGACTCTGGGGACTCCAACGGCGCGGGCCGAAACGACAAAGGCCGGAACCTTGCGTCCGGCCTTGCCGATGGGCACTGTCAAATACGGGTGAAAAACGATGAGAGGATTATAGCAGCTTGAGAAAAATTATCTAACATATCCGCAATGCTTGATTGAGTATGTATTATATTAAATAATGTAATTTTTGTCAAACTGCTATATACGCGAGCGGCGAGACCCAGGGCTGGAGCGTCAAATTCCGGCAGGGCAATCGCGTGGGCACTTTATGCGCAAAACCTTGCCATCCTCTCTCTCGTCCCTGCCGTGTCCCTGTCGGGCGGCAGCGATTCCATCCGGAGGACAGACGGCGGTCTTTAGTTTTCGGGGAACGCTGGTAGAATGACCGGGCGCGCGATGCCGTGGAACCAGAATAAACACGAGTGGACACGATGCTGGAATCGCGCTCTCCCGCAGCCTGTTTGTTCGTTTTTTATTCGTGTTCATTCGTGGTTTCCAAAATGGCGAATCTTGTGTTGACGCTTGACAGGCGTCAGAATGAGAGTAAAATCAATTTCATTCAACAACTAAACAGTGTTACCTCAAGTCATGGTTAAAGTTCTTGAAACCTGCAAAGGCCGTACCAATTTCGCCGCGCTTTTTGAAAAAGTTGTAAATGTGAATATTTTTCTTGGCATCTTATGAAATCCGCATATAATATGGCGCAAGCAAGCAAGTATAAGCTAAAGCCTGAATTTCCAGTTTGTCCGCCTGTTGGCGGTTTTCTTTTCCAATCCCTTCTTTCTTCCCTTCTCCGCTCTCCCGCCGTTTCCTTTCTGAATAGAGGCTCCCTGGCGCTTGCCTCTTCCGATGCCGATTCACCTTCGTCTTTCCGGCGTTCGCCGCTTTTTTACGCCATCGCCGGATGCCTCTCGTGCTTCGCGCTCGCGGCGCTGGCGGTGGAAGTCAACAGCGGCGGCACCGCCCCGGACGCTTCCGGTCAAACCTTTACCGCCAGCGGAACACTCACCGCGGCCAGTGGCGCGAAGAGTACGGATAACGTCGGCACTGGCGGCATTGCGTATGACATCCAGGATATTCTTCTGGGAGCAGACGGAGTGACCGTTGATATAAGCACCGAAAATACATTGACCAGAAACCTGACCGGAATCGGCGGCTTGACTAAATCAGGTTCCGGCACCCTGATCCTCGGCGGCGTCAACACCTACACCGGCGCGACCACGGTTTCCGCCGGCGGTACACTGCAAGCCGGCGCCGCCAATACCATTCAAAACAGCGGCGCGGTAATCGTCAACGGAACATTCGCTCTCAACGGTTACGACCAGACGATCAAAAATCTGTCCGGCACCGGCGCGATCACGCTGGGCGGCGCGACGCTCACGGTCAACCAGAGCCGCGACGGTGCCTTCAGCGGCGTCATTTCCGGAACAGGAACGCTGACCAAAACCGGCGCTGGCGCTTTAACGCTTTCCGGTAACGCGAACAGCGTTTCTTCCGTCACGGTCGCGGGCGGTGCGCTGAATCTCTCCGGCGGTCTGCTGACTTCCGGGATTCTCATCCGCGATGCCGCCGCTTTTAATATCACCGGCGCCAGCGCCACGCTCACCGTCAATGGTCTGGTCGATGTCGAATCCGGCGGAACGTTCGATCTGACCAAACATCCCGGTCTGCTCGATATCGGGCAGTCTTCTTCCTTGCGCAATGCCGGTACGGTACGCTTGAGCAATCCACCATGTCGGCGCCCGGACTGTTGATGCCGGGTCAGGCCAATTGAAAATAAGCCAGGAAGATTTGGCACGCGCCTTGAATATTCAATGACGCCGAAATTCAACGGGGCGCGGCCATTTCGCAAAAGCCTGAATATAATGACGCGTGTGGAGATTGGCGAAATGAGCGAACAGAAAAATAAAATCAAATTATTTGACGACAAACAAGTACGTTTCGAGTGGGACTGGCAAGCAGAGAAATGGTGGTTTTCGGTGTGGATGTTATCGAAATTCCGACCAGCCGGCCGACGCACGATGGCGCGGTGCCGGACTCCGAAGAAACGACTGACGAAGAATAAAGAGATATAACCCATGGCTGCCATTAAAGACTTGCTGCGGCAAATCACCGACCCGGCGCTGCGCGAGCGGTTGTCGGCAGAGGTTGACCGCCTAAGCAAAAATAAAAAATTCGGGCTTGTGTTCGAGGAACACGTTCCCGAATGCACTCCTCTCTATGGAATCCACGTTCGGCGCGGTTCTATCGTAGCCCGCAAGACAGAGAAAATGAACGATATCTACCGCGTTAAGAAGCTCGACGCCAAGAACGCCGTTTGCGTGAGCAAGGTATCAGGCGAAACGACCACGATTCCGCTCACGGAAATTGTGTCGGTGGCGCAGTTCGGCGAACCTATTTTTCCCAGCTTGGAGCCGATTGCGAAAGTGGCAAACGCGCCTGACAACGCTTTTTGGCACACGCTGATTGAAGCCGACAACTACCATGCCCTTCAGCTATTAGAATACCTTTATGAGGGGCAGGTGGATTGCATATACATCGACCCGCCCTATAACACGGGGGCAAGGGACTGGAAATACAACAACGACTATGTGGACTCTTCGGACGCTTGGCGGCACAGCAAGTGGCTGTCGATGATGCAGAAGCGTTTGAAGATTGCTAAGCGGATATTATCTGAAAGCGGCGTTATCTTCATAAGCATTGATGACGGTGAGCAGGCGCGCCTTAAACTCTTGTGCGATGAGATTTTCGGCGCAGGCTGCTTTGCAGCTACGATTCCGTGGCGCAAAAGAACCGCAAAGTCTGACGTGCCGCACGGCATATCGCAGGACTATGAATGGATTCTTTGCTATGCAAACGCGGGCTTTGAGGCAAGTGCGGAAGGCGGCGGCAGGAAATATTTTGAAACCGATGATTTGCCCGGCAGACCCTGGCGGTATCACGATTTGACAAAACAAACAACAGCGGCAGAACGTCCGAACAGCTTTTTTACCATAACTAACCCCAAGACGGGGGAAGAATATCCTGCGAGTCCCCACCGTACTTGGTCTATTACAAGTGATACCTTTGACGGCTATTACGCAGAAGGTAGAATTATATTTCCTGGAGATTACGATTTTTTGAATATCAAAAAACCTGTCATGCGGTATTTTCAAGAGGACGACAGAAAAAAGGACGGCGACAAATTTGGACTGATAGCAGCAACGACAAACTTGCCAAAAGAGGTTGGGATGACGCAGAACGGCACGAAAGATGTTACTGAGATATTCGGCGAAAAGGCATTCAGTTTTCCAAAGCCGGTCACTTTGATTCGCTATCTGCTCAAAATTGCAACCAACAGTGATTCTCTTGTCGTTGACTTCTTTGCTGGGAGCGGAACAACGCTCCATGCTGTGAATTTATTAAACGCCGAAGACGAAGGCGCGCGGAGATGTGTACTGGTCACAAATAACGAAGTATCGTATGCCGAACAAATCTCCTTGCAAAAGAAAGGCGTACAGCCTAATGACGTCGAATGGGAAAGACACGGCATCTGCCGCTCGGTGACATGGCCGCGCACCGCATACAGCATACGCGGCAAACGCTCTGACGGGACGCCGCTGTCCGGCGAATATGTTCTAACGGACGGGAAGGAAAAGTGCCATATGAGCGAGGGCTTCACCGCCAACGTGGAATATTTCAAACTCGGCTTCCTTGATAAGAACAGCGTGTCGCTCGGCCAGCAGTTTGCGGAAATACTGCCGCTCCTGTGGCTGAAAGCCGGAGCGGTCGGCGAACGTCCCGAACTTGATGGCGAGGAACTGCCGGATATGCTGATTCTGCCGCAGAACGCTTTCGCAGTCCTGCTTGACGAGGACTGCTACGGCGAGTTTGCCGAGAAACTGACTGATATGGATAACATTCGCACGGTATACTTCGTCACGAACTCCGAAGAGGCGTTCAGAGAAATGTCGGACGGTGTCGGGCAAGAGCGAACCTGCCAATTATACCGTGACTATATAGATAATTTCGTAATTGGAAGCAGGAGGAATAAGCTATGAGAGCTACGCTTTTCACGTTCCAAGAAACGGCGCTCGCCGACTTGCACGACAAAATACAGAAAGCACACACCATGTGGAGCGAAAAAGACCCGCAGGTCATTTCCTTATCCGCTCCCACCGGCGCGGGCAAGACGATAATCATGACCGCGCTGTTCGAGGAAATCATATTCGGTCACGCCTGCGGCGTGTCGGAGCCGGACTCCGTTTTCGTCTGGCTGTCCGATATGCCCGAACTAAACCAGCAGACGCGGCTGAAAATAGAGAGCAAGTCTGACAAGTTCCGCACGAGGGATATTCACGTTATAGACTCAAATTTTGACGCGGAGTTTTTTGCGCCCGGCAGCATCAACTTCCTGAACACGCAGAGACTCGGCACGGATAAACTCTTGACCGGCACGGGCGACGACCGCCAATACACAATATGGCAGACACTCGCCAACACAGCGAAACGTCAGCCAAAGTCTTTCTATGTGGTAATCGACGAGGCGCATCGCGGCACGTCCACGCCGCAGACCGAGAACAAAGCGCAGTCCATTATGCAGAAGTTCATTCGCGGCAGCAAGGAAGATGGTATGCCTGAAATGCCGCTTGTCATCGGCGTAACCGCAACGCCGCAACGTTTTCAGAAACTCGTGGAGAACTCCTCTTCGACTGTGCAAAAGGTTATGGTGCCGCCGGAGGACGTTATCGAGTCGGGACTTTTGAAGGACAGGATAATTATCCACTTCCCCGAAATGGCTCTCGGCGCGGATATGACGATGTTCAAAGAGGCGGTCGTCAACTGGAAAAAGAAATGTGAGCATTGGGCGGCCTATTGCGACCACGAGGACATCAAGAACGCCGTTCGCCCTATTCTTGTCGTGCAGGCGGAGGACGGCAACGACCGCCTTGTCACCCAGACCGATTTGGGTTCCTGCGTTCGGACGCTTGAAGAACTGCTCGGCCGAAATATGAAACCCGGTGAAGTCGTGCATACCTTTGACAAGCACGAAACCGTGAAAGTAAACGACTTGGAAATCCATAGCATCGACCCTTCCCGCATCGAGGAAGACGAAAACGCAATGGTCGTGTTTTTTAAGATGAACCTTTCCACGGGCTGGGACTGCCCGCGCGCCGAAACGATGATGTCGTTTCGCCACGCAAGCGACTATACCTACATCGCACAGCTTCTTGGGCGTATGATTCGTACACCGCTTGCCCGCCGCGTGGAATCCGACGCCGAACTGAATAACGTGGCTCTTTATCTCCCGTTCTTTGACGAGGAAACCGTTAAGAGTGTAGAGCAGGCGTTGCGTGACAGCGAGGCGGCTATCCCCGCCGAAACAGGCACACACAAAGAGTTTGTCACGCTGAAGCGCGACCCGTCGTTTGCCGACGTGTTTAGCGATATGGATTTGATAACCTACCGCGCAGATGCCGCGAGGAAGCAGCCCGCTCTGCGCAGACTGATGGCGCTTGCCCGCGCGCTTACGCAGGATATGATTGCGCCGAACACGCGCCTTACTACGCTAAAAAAGGTGTTGAACGAGTTTGACAAGGGAATCGCCGTACTGAAAGAATCGGGCAAATTCGATGAAACCGCCAAGGCGGTCACGGCGCTCGCACTCAAGACGCTGACAATTGACTACGGCACGGATACAGCAAGTACAGCCGACTCAGAAACGGTGGAACTGTCCGAATTTGACCTGACGAACCTATTCGAGCGAGCGGGCAAAGTCCTCGGCGGCGATTTGCATAGGGAGTATTGGGGACGCCACGCCAGCCGCGACCACGAAGACGTTAAGACCGAGATTATCATAATGGTGAGCGACGCCGGCATTATGGAGCGGCTGGAAGCCTTCGCCGATAAGTTGTTCAACGAACTCTATGATGACCACAAAGGCGCTCTCAAAAAGCTGAAAGAGGAGCGCAAGGATGCATATACTCACCAGTCAGTAATTTAGTTTACAATAGAATGATGATAGGAAGCGTGGATTAGGGAGATCATGAAAAGAGACGGCAGAGGGTTAGCGCACAACACACTGGAAGAAATGCGGATGTTGGCGGCCAAGCGGATGGCGGAAGGCGAGGCCCC
>JAITNL010000148.1 GCA_031290495.1 Accumulibacter sp. | reverse complement strand
ACGCTCGCCTCCGTGCCCGAGGCGCTTGACGCCGTGAAGACCGGCGCGGCGGACATCGCCTGGCTTTTCAGCTCGTTGTATCCCGGCCAGTTTCCGATTACAGAGGCCGTGATGCTGCCGCTGATCGGCGCCAGGACGCCCCCACAGGCCGCGAGTGCGCTGTGGGACATCTATGAGGAGAATGAAGCGCTGCGCAACGAGCTTAACCGCGACTTCCGGATGCTGTTGATGTACTCAAACCCGATCAACCGCATCGCCACCCGCGCCAAGCCGGTCAACACCGTCGCCGACCTCAATGGCCTCAAGCTGCGCGCCCCCGCCGGAACGGCGACGGACATGGTCGCCGCTTGGGGCGGTGTGCCGATCCTCATGGGGCCTGGAGACATCTACACGGCCTTGGAGAGAGGCGTTCTGGACGGCCTGGTGCTCGAGTATTCCGGAATAAAAAGCTTCAAGCTGTATGAGGTCTCCAAGTATTACACGGCGATCGACTTCTTCACCGGGCCTTTTCTCATCCTGATGAACAACAAGACGTGGGATTCCCTGCCCGCCGATTTGCAGGAGATCGTCATGAAAGAGTCCGGCCGCGCCGCGTCGATACGCTTCGCGAAAACTTTCCAGGGGGACGCCGATTCCGGGCTTGAGATCATCAAGGCCAATGGCGGCACGGTCATTACGCCCAATGACGCCGCGCTCGAGGGCTTCAAGGCGGCGGCCAAGGATTATGCCCAGGCTTGGATAAACAAACACCAGTCCGACAAATTCGACGCCAAGGCGTATTTCAACCGCCTGGTCGAGCTGCTCGCCAAGTA
Source organism: Accumulibacter sp. (assembly GCA_031290495.1). GTDB lineage: Bacteria > Pseudomonadota > Gammaproteobacteria > Burkholderiales > Rhodocyclaceae > Propionivibrio. The sequence continues at coordinate 4,898 of JAITNL010000148.1, read as the reverse complement.
CAAGGATTTATAAGCTTTTGACGGACGTGGAACCGGCCGGATACGGTCGCTCCATATAAATCGGAAGAAACAGAGGAATGTCATGACCTTCATGACCTTATGCGCTATCTGGGGCATCGTCGCGCTATTGGCGCTGTTATTTCTCGGAATGCACATTGGCCTGGCGATGATCCTGGTGGGCTTTGTCGGATACGCCCAAGTGGTAAACTTCAATGCCGCGATGGGTGTTTTGCGTAACGTTCCGGCAACGCAGGCCAGCAACTTCGCGCTGGTCGTCATCCCACTATTCATCCTGATGGGTAACTTCGCCTTTGCTTCAGGCATGAGCGAGAGTCTTTACAACACGGGAAACAAGTGGCTTTCCCGGCTGCCGGGCGGCCTTTCCTGCGCGACCATCGCCGCCTGCGCCGGTTTCGGGGCCATCTGCGGCTCCGTTCCCGCCACCACCGCCACGATGGGCACGGTGGCCATCCCGGAAATGCGCCGCTACCACTACGCCGACAGTCTGACCACCGGCTCCGTCGCCGTGGGCGGCACGCTGGGCATCCTCATCCCGCCAAGCACGCCGTTGGTCGTCTACGGCATCATTGCCGAACAGTCCATCGGGCGTCTGTTCCTCGCCGGCATCGTCCCTGGGGTGCTGCTTACCATTATTCTTTGTATCACCGTCGTCGCCATGGTAAAACGCAACCCATCCCTGGCGGGGGAGAGCGTCGGTTACACCTGGCGGGAACGCTTGGCCTCGCTCAAGGGGCTTACCTGGATGGCCGTGCTTTTCGTCAGCGTGTTCTACATGATGTTTTCCGGCATCTTCACGATCAACGAGGCGGCCGCCGGCGGCGCGTTTTTGGCCATGCTCATCGCGTTTATCCGGGGACGCCTTCCCTGGAAGACATTTACCTCGGTGATGATGGATAGCGTAAAAACCACCTCCATGGTCTTCCTCGTGCTGATCGGCGCGGTGGTCTTCGGAAACTTCCTGGCGATTACCCGCCTGCCGATGACCCTGGCCGACCTGGTCGCCTCGCTGGCGGTCTCGAAATACGTGATCTTCGCGCTGGTCGTCGTCATATACGCCATATTGGGCTGTTTTATGGACGCGCTGCCGATGATTATGCTCACGGTGCCGATTTTCCTGCCCATCGTCACCCAGCTTGGCTTCGACCCCATCTGGTTCGGCGTCACGATCATCCTGATCATGCAAATGGGCTGCATCACGCCGCCTGTCGGCCTGAGCTGCTACGTCGTCTCCGGAATCGCCAGGGACATCCCGCTGTCAACGATTTTCAGAGGCGCCGTGCCGTTCGTTCTGGCAATATTGATTACCATCGTCATCGTCACGGCGCTGCCCGATTTGGCCACGTGGATGCCGAACCTGGTGTACGGGCCAGGGAGAGGCTCATTATGAAGTCTTGCGACAAAATCATCGGCCAACTGGCCGGCGCTGCCGGCATGGCAGCCTCAGTCGGGATATTTTTTCTCATGATCTTCATCGTGCTGGACGTTTTCCTGCGCTTCACGTTCAACAGCCCGATCATGGGTTCCTACGAGCTTGTCGAGCGGGGCATGTTTTGCGCGATCTTCGCCTCTTTCGCCTACGCGCAGACGGAGAAGGCGCATATCAGGATCGATTTTCTGGTTGGAAAGCTCCCCGAAAAGCCGCATCTGTTTTTCGATTTTTTCTTTGGGATTCTCTCCACGGGCACGGCGGCGGTCATCGCTTACGCGGCCGTTTTACAGGCGCAGACCGCGTTCGCGTCCCACTATACGACATCGGTGCTGAGGCTCTCGCTCTATCCGTTCTACTGGGTGGAGTTCGTCTGTATGCTGGTGTTTGCCATTACCTTGCTGTACGACAGCGTGAAAAACGCGATCGCCATATTCAACCCACGGGTCGCGCGGGAGGTAAAGGCTGGCTGGAGCGTATCCAGCGAGAATACGCGGAATTGAGAATCTGTCCTGGAAAATCCTGGGTACCTTTTCAATCCTGATGCCAGAACGTCAGAGCGATTCTGGTTTTCCGGGAATCTTCGCGCACCTTCTTCCGCAAACGGAGAAGAGAAAACCGCGCGATGCCCGGCGCTATCTGTATACTGTCGATCCACAGCAAAATCCTCGCGAGCCTACGCCGTTGAACCCGACCAATCATCGCACGATCCGCATCCTGGGCATCGACCCAGGTTTGCGCGTGACGGGGTTCGGCGTCATCGAAAAAACGGGAAACCGGCTTGCTTATCTGGGCAGCGGCTGCATCCGCACCGACGCGGCTGACGCTCTGCCGGCGCGGCTTTACACCATTCACACCAGTCTCACGGAACTGCTCGCGCGGTACAAACCCGACCAGGCGGTGATCGAAATCGTCTTCGTCAACGTCAATCCGCAATCGACACTGCTGCTCGGACAGGCGCGCGGCGCGGCGATCACCACCCTGGTCGCTGGTGGGCTGGAGGTGGCGGAATATACGGCCTTACAGGTCAAGCAAGCGGTGGTTGGCAACGGGCACGCCGATAAAGTCCAGGTACAGCACATGGTGCGCCGCTTGCTGTCGCTGCCGGGCGATCCAAGCCAGGACGCCGCCGACGCGCTGGCCTGCGCCATCGCCCACGCGCACGGTGGCCAAGGGCTGGGAACGATGCCGACGAAAAATTTTCGCATGCGCAATGGCCGGATGATTCCGGCGAAAGGGAAAGGAGTTGGGCAATGATTGGACGTTTGACGGGAATCCTGCTGGAGAAGACGGCGCCGCCGCAGGTGCTGATCGACGTGCGCGGCGTCGGCTATGAAGTCGATGTGCCGATGAGCACCTTCTTCAATCTGCCGGCGGCTGGCGAAAGCTGTACCTTGCTCACGCATTTCATCGTGCGTGAGGACGGTCAGTTTCTTTACGGTTTCGGCAGCGATGCCGAACGTTTTGCCTTTCGTCTGCTGGTAAAAATATCGGGCGTCGGCGCGCGCATGGCGCTTGCCGTGCTTTCGGGATTGTCGGTCGGCGATCTCGCCCAGGCCATCGCCCATCAGGAAATCGGACGGCTGGTCAAGGTTCCCGGCATCGGCAAGAAGACCGCTGAGCGCTTGCTCCTCGAACTCAAGGGCAAGTTGACCGATACGCTGCCCAACGCCCGCTTTCCCGCCGAAGACGCCCAGCATGACATTCTCAACGCGCTGCTGGCGCTGGGATACAATGACCGCGAAGCGTCGGTCGTGATGAAACAATTGCCGCCCGACCTGTCGACCTCGGACGGCATCCGCCAGGCGCTCAGGCTTCTCGGCAAGGCATGAATAATCCTGGAAATCGCAATTGAACGCTCATTTTTCTCACTCGATCAAGGCCGCCGCGTTTGGCGGTTTTCCTTTGACAACAACGACACCCCGGTCTTCTCCCGCCATTCCCCGGCTCGATGCGACGGTGCTGTCCACTCAACCGTTGGACACGTCCCGGCACGGTTTTCAGGATAAATAATGCGACGACACATCACCTCCGCCCAGAAACAGATTATCCAGATCGCCATCGTGGCGCTGTTGCTGATCGGTTGCATCGCGGTGCTGCTGCCATTCACCGGCACCCTGATGTTCGCCGTGGTGATTTGCGTGACCACCGATCCCTTGCGCGACCGCGTGCTCAAGCTGTGCCGCGGGCGCAGCCATCTGACCGCGCTGATAATGTCGGCGCTGCTGGTAGTGCTGCTGCTCGCGCCGCTGGCGGTGCTGTCCGGTACGCTGACCCAGGGCATCGAGTCGGCGGTGCGTTACCTGCGCTCGATCCTGGAAGTCGGGCTTTCCGCCGATCCGCCGGCGTGGCTGTCCGATCTGCCGCTCGCCGGTCCGGTTATCGAAACCTACTGGCACGAACTCGCCGCCAGCCGGGAGGAGATGAACAGTCTGCTGCGCCAGTTGATCGATCCGACGCGCAAAATAGCGCTGACGACCGTGTCGATTCTGGGGCAGGGACTGCTGCAGTTGGCGCTGGTCATTTTTTTCGCCTTCTTCATCTTTCGCGACGCCGAAAAATACGCGGGTGCCTTGCGCAACGGCAGTCAGAAACTGGCCGGCGAACTCGGCAAGCGGATGCAGAAACTGGCCGGCGCCACGGTCACCAGCGTGATGATCGGCATCGTCGGTACGGCGGCGGCGCAAGCGCTCGTCGCCATGTTCGGCTATCTCATCGCCGGTGTTCCGGCGGTCGCCATGCTCACCTTCCTGACCTTTATTTTCTCGATGGTGCCGGTGATCGGCGCGACGCTGATCTGGCTTGGCGCGGCGTGGTGGCTGTACGACAGCGGCCAGACCGGATGGGCTGTTTTCATGTTGCTGTGGGGCATGTTCGGGATCAGCAGCGTGGATAACTTCATCAAGCCGATCCTCATCTCGCGCACGTCCAGCCTGCCGCTGCTGCTGATCGTCGTCGGCATCTTCGGCGGCGTGATGGTCTTCGGCTTCATCGGCCTGTTCCTCGGTCCGATGCTGCTCGCGCTCGGCCAGGTGCTGATCCGCGAGTGGCTGGCGTTGAGCGATGAATACGAAGCGCCTGAAGAGCCGTCCTCTCCCACATGATCGAAACCGATTCCTTCACGCCAACCGGCGATGCCCCATCCGATCGCCTGATTTCGCCCGAGTCGAAGTCGAACCAGGAAGACGCCGTCGAGCGCGCGCTGCGTCCGAAGCGCCTGGCCGACTACGTCGGGCAGGTCAAGATCCGTGAGCAGTTTGGCATCTTCATCGAAGCCGCCAAGCGCCGCCGCGACACGCTCGACCATGTGCTGCTGTTCGGCCCGCCGGGCTTGGGCAAGACGACGCTGGCGCATATCGTCGCGGCTGAAATGGGCGTCGGCCTGCGCCAGACCTCCGGACCGGTGCTGGAGCGCGCCGGCGACCTGGCGGCCATGCTCACCAATCTCGAA
>JAITNL010000022.1 GCA_031290495.1 Accumulibacter sp. | reverse complement strand
TTGTTGCTTGTTGCTTGTTGCTTGTTGCTTGTTGCTTGTTGCTTGTTGCTTGTTGCTTGTTGCTTGTTGCTTGTTGCTAATTATTATGTGCGGGTTTTCTGAAATGTCAAGAAAAATATGTGTATTCATGGCTTTTTCCTTAAAAAATGTTGCGAATTGAGACAGCTTCACGGTTTCAAGAACTTTAACCATAACTTGAGATAACGCTGTTTGGTTGTTGAACGGAATCTGTTTTATACCCATTTTTTCCGATTGTAAAGCGTTATCCAGCAAAATTCTCCACAAACTGACTGACGGTGCGGTATTTACACGCATTTCCATGTTTTCCCCCGCGTTCTCCGTGCCGCTGTCCGGGAACCCTGAAAACCTGGATTCCCGCTTTGTTCGGCTGCGCCGAATTTTGCTTCGCCAAACCAGCCTCCGGCTGTCCCGCGGCCTTCGGCATGGCCGCTGGAATGACGGTGAAAATGGGTTGCCGCCGCTCAGGACGTTGTATCCGGAGCGGTTTTTTCGGTGTTTGCGCCGCTGTTTTTCGGCGGCGCCTTTTTTTTCGACGACGACGGTGGCGGTGGGGGTTGTACCGGCGGCAGCTGTGGCGTGACTGTCTCCAGATTGTTCTCGCGCATGTAGGCGTCCATGTCGCGCCATCCCTCGTAAACCGACGCTCTGGGCAGCCACGAATAGATGGCGTAGCAGTCTTCGATGGCACGTCCCGATTGCCGGCAAGCGCCGCCCACCGCGCGTCCGTCAGCATCGTCATGCGCCGCCTTGGCGCTTGGACTCTCGACTCCCAACTGTTGCTGGATGACGTCGCAGCCGGACAGCAGCGCAAGCAGCACGGCAACGATCAGCGGGGGGCGCGACAAGGTGCAATGGGTTTTTGGCACGATGGGTTCCGGTGGCATTGAAAACACCCGGCACTTTTACCATAAATCGATGGTTTGATGAAATGGTCAAGCCATCCCGCTGGCTTGTTCTTTGCGCGCGGCTGACCAGGGCAATCGCATGAGGCGATAATCAAAAAATCGGTTTAATTTGCGAAACCCATCCCGCGCTCTCCCGCAAGTGTGAAGGGAAGGAGGTCATTCATCGGACGGTTTTGGAAGCACGGAAAGGCGAAGCAGATGCTCCGTCTCCTCGCGCGGCACCCATCATCCGCCCCTGCCGGGGCACCTTCTCCCGCAAGGGGAGAAGGGAAGGCTGCCGCAAGGTGATGGAAAAGCTGCCGCGGAAAATTGAGGGTATGCGCTCGTTTGGACAAGCCGCGCGGCAGCGTAGTCTGGCTTATCCACGGTTTTTTCCACCATTATTTTGACTATCGCCAAGTTTGTTCGCCCGTACTCCGCTTTCCACTGGCTGAAAACGCGGCACCAGGTGCTTTTTCCCGTTGCCGATCAGGTCGGTGCGGCCCATGCGGCGCAAGGTTTCGCGCAGCAGCGGCCAATTTTCGGGAACGTGATAACGCAGGAACGCCTTATGCAGTTTGCGCTGTCCGGCGGCGCGCGCGGTTTCGACGCGCGGCGTGTCGTAATCGACTTTTTTCAGCGGATTGCGTCCGCTGTGGTACATCGCCGTGGCGATGGCCAGCGGCGCGGGCAGGAAGGTCTGCACCTGGTCGAGGCGGAAATCGTTGCGTTTGAGCCACAACGCCAGCGCCAGCATGTCTTCGTCGGTAGTCCCTGGATGCGCGGCGATGAAGTAGGGAATCAGGTACTGTTCCTTGCCGGCTTCCCTGGAAAAGCGCTCGAACAACTGTTTGAATTTGTCATAAACGCCAATGCACGGCTTCATCATGTGCGCCAGCGGGCCGGGTTCGGTATGCTCGGGCGCGATCTTGAGGTAGCCGCCGACGTGATGCGTTACCAGTTCCCTGACGTACTCGGACGAGCGCGCGGCGAGGTCGTAACGCAGGCCGGAGCCGATCAAAATGCGCTTGACGCCGTCCACCGCGCGCGCCTGGCGGTAGAGCTGGATGAGCGGCGCGTGGTCGGTGTCGAGATGGCGGCAGATTTCGGGATAGACGCACGACAGCCGCCGGCACGCGGACTCGACGCGCTTGTCCTTGCACGCCAGACGGTACATGTTGGCGGTCGGCCCGCCGAGGTCGGAAATGATGCCGGTGAAGCCCGGCGTTTTGTCGCGGATGTCCTCGATCTCGCGCAGGATCGACGCCGCGGAGCGGTTCTGCACGACGCGCCCCTCGTGCTCGGTGATCGAGCAGAAGGTGCAGCCGCCGAAACAGCCGCGCATGATGCTGATCGAGAAGCGGATCATCTCGTAGGCCGGAATCTTCGCGCCGCCATACGCGGGATGCGGCAGACGCTGATACGGCAGACCATAAACGCCGTCCATCTCCGGCGTGGTCAGCGGAATCGGCGGCGGATTCAGCCACACGTCGCGGTCGCCGTGCGCCTGCGCCAGCGCGCGCGCGTTGCCGGGATTCGACTCCAGATGAAAAGCGCGCGAGGCGTGCGCGTAGAGCACCGGATCGGCTTTCACCTGTTCGAAGGAGGGCAAACGAACCACGGTGCGCGATCGGTCGCGGTCAAGCTCGCGCCGCGCCGCCGACGCGAGCGTGACGGTCTGGTTTTGCCGCGCGGCGCTGTTTTCTTCACTGTAGGGATTGAGGTGTTGGAGCAACGGTCCCGGTGCGTCGATCACGGTTGAATCGATTTCGCTCCAATCGCTGCCAGGCCGCCAGCCGCGCTGGACCATGAACGCCGTGCCGCGCAGATCGCGGATGCCGCCGATGGCCTCGCCCGCCGCCAGCCGATGCGCCAACGCAACGATGGCCCGCTCGGCGTTGCCGTAGATCAGGAGATCGGCCTTGGAATCAGGCAGCACCGAGCGGCGAACCGTGTCCGACCAGTAGTCGTAGTGGGCAATCCGGCGCAGGCTGGCTTCGATCGAACCGATCACCACTCCGGCGTCCGGGTACGCCTCACGGCAACGCTGGGCGTAGACCAGCACGGCGCGGTCGGGACGCCGGTTCGCTTCGCCGTTCGGCGTGTAGGCGTCATCGGAACGGATTTTGCGGTCGGCGGTGTAGCGGTTGACCATCGAATCCATGTTGCCAGAAGTGACGCCGAAGAACAGGTTCGGTCTGCCGAGCGCACGGAACGCTTCAGCCGAACGCCAGTCCGGCTGCGCGACGATGCCGACGCGAAAACCCTGCGCTTCGAGCAAGCGACCGATCAACGCCATGCCAAAGCTCGGATGGTCGACGTAGGCGTCGCCGGAGACGATCACCACATCGCAGGAATCCCAGCCAAGCGTGTCCATTTCGGCGCGCGACATGGGCAGGAACGGCGCCGTGCCAAAGCGTCTGGCCCAATAGGGGCGATAGGAAAAGAGCGGCTTGGGCGGCATGTGGGACGTGGCTAGAGGAACTCTGTACAAATGAAATATCGTCATTCCCGCGCAAGCAGGAATCCAAGTTTTTCAAAGACAGGATACCCGCGCATTTTTTCCTTGGCGGGTATGACGATTATTCAGAGGTTCCCTAGGCGTTTTCCAGAATCTTGAGTGATTGCCCCGCCACCATATCCTTGACTTTCCCCCGGTAAACCGACATGTGCGGCGCTGCCAAATGATTGTTGAGCGCCTCCAGCGATTCCCATTTTTCGATGATCGTGACGATATTCCCATCCAGTGCCTGCGCCGGTTTATCGGCCGGAAAATCGACAGTCGGGACGTAACCGAGGCAACCTTTTTCGTTCAGGACATTGGGAACGTTGGCCTTGAAAATCTCGATAAATTCGGCGCGGCGGCCTTCCCTGATGCTGATCGATGCCAATACGTGGATCATGATTTCCCCCTTTTTTCTTGTTTGAAGAAGGGTGTGATTGTAGCCTTCCAAGGCGTGCCCGGCACGGAAAACCCGAAAAAGACCCGAAACCACGCGATGTTTCAACTGCCCATGAGTGATTATAAATATTCATGCGATTGCCCTGCGCTGTGTGCCGTGCTTAAAGCTTTTCAGGGTTTTCGTATACCATGCGGCATTTCCTCCCGTCCGCGCCGTCCGCCTCGTGTCTTCCGATTCGATTTCCCCTTCCGCCATCCTGCACGATGTCTTCGGCTATGGCGCGTTTCGCGGCGCGCAGGTGGAGATCGTCGAGCATCTGATCGCCGATGGCGACGCGCTGGTGCTGATGCCGACCGGCGGCGGTAAAAGCCTGTGTTACCAGATTCCGGCCATCGCGCGACATCGTGCCGGCAAGGGGTTGGCGGTGGTGGTCAGCCCGCTGATCGCGTTGATGCACGACCAGGTCGGCGCGTTGGAGGAGGCCGGCGTACATGCCGCTTTCCTCAATTCCACGCTGACGCTGGCGGAGGCGCAGCGCATCGAGCGCGAGATGATGAGCGGTCGGTTGATTCTGGTCTACGTCGCGCCGGAGCGCCTGACGACGCCGCGCATGCTCGGCCAGTTCGACGCCCTGCACGCGCGCGGGCGGCTCAGTCTGTTCGCCATCGACGAGGCGCACTGCGTCAGCCAGTGGGGACACGACTTCCGCGAGGACTACCTGGCGCTCGACGTGCTGCACGAACGTTATCCCGGCGTGCCGCGCATCGCCTTGACCGCCACCGCCGACGCGCTGACCCGCGCCGACATCGTGACCCGGCTGAAACTCA
>JAITNL010000222.1 GCA_031290495.1 Accumulibacter sp. | reverse complement strand
CTCCAAAAAGACAGAAAACTACACAAATCTTGCCCCTGTGAACAGCCCCTCGCTAACCTGTTGATCGTAAACGACTATTTGCAACAGTCAACGACAATGGCATTCATGCGATTGCCCTGGGCCAACCCCGTCTTGGCGGACGAGTTCATTGATTTGGTATTACACTATCCTTACTCGCAAGAAGGCGATGGATGCCGTTGGACACTGGCCGAAAGACCCTCCGGCCAATGCGCAGGAAAAAGTCCATGATTGAGTCCATCCCCAAGGCGGGTACTTCATAACCCTCTTTATTAATCAAAGAGTTATGGCTTGGATTTTAGTTTCCAGGAAATTCGGCATCCTCTCGCGCACCTGTGGAGAGGCGCACGTAGACAACCAAGGAGTATGCGACATGAAAACAATCGGTTATGCCGCCGCGCAGGCCGGAGCGTTGCTCAAGCCTTACGCGTTCGAGCGCCGCGCCTTGCGCGCCAACGACGTGGCGATGGAAATCCTGTATTGCGGCGTTTGTCATTCGGATCTGCACATGGCGCGCAACGACTGGGGAAACAGTGTTTATCCGTTGGTGCCCGGTCATGAGATCGTCGGGCGCGTGGTCGAGGTTGGCGGCGATGTGACCCGCTACAAGCCCGGCGACGCGGTGGCCATCGGTTGCATGGTCGATTCGTGTCAGGAGTGCGACCAGTGTCATCACGGCGAGGAACAGTTTTGCCGCGAGGGGCTGACGCCGACCTACGGCGGGCATGACCGCGTGACGCGCGACATCACGCAGGGCGGTTATTCCAAATTCGTCGTGGCGCGCGAGGCGTTCGTGCTGCGTGTGCCGGACGGTCTCGATCTCGCGCGCGCCGCGCCTTTGCTGTGCGCGGGCATCACCACGTACTCGCCGCTGCGCGCCTGGAACGTCGGTCCCGGCAGCCGCGTCGGCGTGATCGGCCTGGGCGGCCTCGGACACATGGCGGTGAAACTCGCCGTCGGCCTCGACGCCCGCGTCACCGTCATTGGCCGCAGCGCCGCGAAGACGGAGGACGCCAGAACGCTCGGCGCCGACGCTTATCTGGTGTCCACGGATCGGAAAGCGATGAAACGCGCGTCGTCCAGCTTCGATCTGATAATCGACACCGTTCCCGCACGTCACGATCTTTCGGTCTACACGCCGTTGCTGGACATCAACGGTTCGCTCGTCGTGGTCGGCCAGATCGGACAGGTGGAGGCGTTGAATACGCTGCCGCTGGTGTTCGGGCGGCGGCGGGTGGCGGGATCGCTGATCGGCGGCATCCGGGAGACGCAGGAACTGCTCGATTTCTGCGCGCGCAAGAACATCCTGCCAGAGTGCGAAACGATCCGCATGGATCAAATCAACGAAGCTTTCGAGCGGATGGAACGCGCCGATGTGCGTTATCGGTTCGTGATCGACATGGCGTCGCTGACGGAAACGGACGGTCGTTGAAACCCGTCCGGTGGCGGCAATTGTATGGCGGCCAACGATTTTTTCCGGGCGCGGCGGGATCTGGTGATTGACCTGACGCCATTGGCGGTGTTGGTCCGCCGGCTGCCGTCGCGCCGCCCATTCGTCGGTTACGCCCACGCCAGACAATTCAAGCGTCTCAAACAGTACCGTCAAACGGCAACAACAGCCGCTGGTTTACAGCAAAAATTAGCAACAGGCATGAAGGCTTGTCGCTAATTTCTTGCTGGAATCGGTTATCGCACCAGTTTTTGCCGGGATTCAGCAAGCGCTTCCCGGTCTATGCGTACCCGGCCGTCCAGGCGCTCTGGCCAAGCCGAAACATCATATAAGACAAGGGCGGTGAACCGCAAGTGGGACGCGCCAGCGTCCCACTTGCGGTTCACCGCCCCGCCGCCGCAAACGCGGCGGCGGGCTTTCCCTGTTTTACGCTCTTTATTACGGACACGACGTGAGGAGAGACTGGCCATCTTTACTCGGCACAGAGCCGCCGCAACTCGACCCGTACGCTTTTTGCGGTTGGTAATCAAGGCCGGCTTTGCCGGACATTTGCGGGCCGCCACTGGCGGTGCCAGTGTCAAGGCACTTGGTACCACCGCTGCTATCGCCGTAGTAGTAGCCCTCGCTGCTATATGTTTCATTCAACGCCTTCAGCGCGCTGCTGCTCTTGGCGCGAGCACCTTCGCTCGCCGCGGTCTGTGTCAGCAGCCATTCGTAGCTGGCGGTGATGGCGTGAGCATAGATCCAGGTCGCCATGTGGTCGCCTCCCGCAAGGGCGTTCCAATAGATGCCCGCGCCGCCGTTGGATTGCTTGGTCAGCGCCCGCAGCTTCATGTTCTGATCTTCCCTCGACTCCGTCAGCGAATTCCATTGTTGATATGGAAGAATTTGACTCGCTTTGACCTCGTAGTAATGTTTGAAGATATCCCAGAGGGTCGTGGCGAATCCGTCGCCGCTCATGTTGGTGATCAGGATGTTGTCGTCGGAAACCGAGTAATACCAGTTTTCCCAATCGACGTTGGTGATGTACTTCACGTTGGTGTTGTACACGTTGGCGATGGGATATTTGGCGTAAACAGTACATTGACCCCGACTGATGAATGGGAGTTCAGCCTTGCTGTAGTTGTTGGCCCACTGCGAGCCGATCGACCAGATACCGGCGAAGTAGTTGTCGCGCTGGGCCGCCATGTACAGCACCTGCATCCCGCCCATCGACTGGCCGGAGCCGTAGATGCGGTCCGGGTCGATGGTGTATGTGGATGTGAGGTGGTCCAGCAGCTGCCAGGTCGCCTGTACGTCTTCGGTGCCCGTCCAGTTGTCGCCCACGGTCGGGTGTCCCTCGGGTATTTGGGGTATGACGACGATCAAGCCGTCCAGGCCATTTTTCTTCACGATGTCCTGCCCCAGTGTGGCGTAGTTCACCGCGACATTCGTCTCGGTCAGCGCGATCATCGGGTCTCCGCCCAGTACGCCGGCGTCATTGATGTGCAGGACGAGACCGTACTTCTTGCCCGCGTCGTAGTCCGCCGGAACGAAGAGGTTGTACATCAGATGGGCTGTGGTTTTTTGTCCGGTGGCCTCGCTGAAACAGGAATCTTCTTCAGTCTCGAAGGAGCCGCCAGCGACCGTGATACCGGACTTGTTGCTGGAAGCTATGGTCGAACCGGCGCCGCCGCTGGTGTAGATTTTGTATCCTTCCAAGCCCTTGATGACATAGGAGTTGTCGTCAGTGACTGTCTGAACGATTGAATTACCGTCACGCCCCACGACGGTGCTAGGCGCATAGTTGCCGACAACCGTTGCGCTGGCGGGAACGGAAACGCTGCCGGCGCTGATGGCCTTCACCTGTTTGACGCCACCGGCCAACTTCGGCCTCCAGTTGGAGGAGACACCGCTCAGCTGGCTGGCGGTGTTGACCTCGATGATGACGTATTTGCCGCTGCTGCTGCCCGCGCCGATCTCGGGAGTTTGGCTGACATAGACCTTCGTCACCGCGCCGGGGGTTCCGGAGGAAGCGACCACATCAACATATGTGTGGAGAGTTTCTGCGCCGGTGCTCTCGGAAACCTCCGGCAGGTTTGCGTAAGTGAAGACCTCATAGGTGCTTGTGTCGACACTGCCGCTGGTCAGCTCGTCGGAATACTCGACGACGAGCGCCTGAACTTTTGGCCCGTCAACATCCACGAACGCGAGGGTGCTGACACCCCTTATCGTGGCGGTACTGCCGCCGCCGCCGCTGCTACCCCCCCCCCCCCCGCATCCGCCGCCGAACACCGCCAGAAGCGTGAACGACGCGAACAGCACTGCCCATTGGATACTTTTTCCCTGTTTCATTTCTTTCTCCTTTCACAAACAAAAAAAGAGCGGCAGGCACGAATGCCTGTCGCTCAACGAACCGGAAGGGGCTTGACATCCCTTTCCGGCGATTACGCCCGCAACCCGGACTGCAAGAAACGGG
>JAITNL010000139.1 GCA_031290495.1 Accumulibacter sp. | reverse complement strand
AGGCCGGTTTCCGCCTCGACGCGGGCCGAGGCCACAGCGACGCAGTTGGGCGCGCAATCGGGCGCTTTGAGCAGGCGCGTTTTCAGGCCCTCCAGCAATTCGGCGGGCGGGAAGGCGCTGACGGATTGCGCGGCGGCGGGCGCGGAAAATCCGGGCATGGCGGCCAGCAAGATGGCAAGGCCCACGGCGGCGAGAGGCGCTGCCGCGTGAGACGGCAACGGTTGCGAATCGGCGCGCGCCGGCGGCGGCGTATTGGCAGGGAAGACCTGGCGCACCAGTTTCCAGCCGAGCAGCCCCAGCAGCGCGAGCATCGCCACGCGTAACAGCCGCGTCAGCCACGGTGGGCTGATCAGCAAGCGCACGCTCTGCGTGTCCACGACCGGCCCCGACCAGTGCAGTTGGTAGTGCTGCCCCAGCGCCCAGGCGGGTTCCGCGCCGCCGGTCTGGGTCACGGTCGATTGCGCGTAACGCTGGCGCAACGCGCGCTCACTCTGACTCTGCGCCTTGCTGTCGTAGCTCAAGGCCATTCTCGGCACCGCGGCGACCATCGGCGCGCGCGTTGCCATTCGCATCCCGGCAACTTTGTCCGCATCCTCCTCGGCTTCATCCGCCGCTTCATACATTACGTCGTCACGGGATGGCGCCGGCACCGCCAAGTTCCTGTAGTGCGCGGACAGCCCCCCGCCTTCTTCAAGCTGTGGATAGAGCGCGTAGCGAATCTGCGTCGGAATAAAAATCACCGCCACGCCCACCAGGCACAGCAGCGCGAGGCGTTCGCCATTCTGGAAGAACCTGCGCAGACGGCCTTCCGGCATCTCGCGCCGCAACAGCGCCAGGATCGACACCACGGCAATCGAATAGAGCGGCGACATCGGCTCCTGCATCGCCATCGCCAGATAACATCCGGCGATCAGGCCGCCGCCCGCGCCCAGCAAGCGCCAAGCCAGCAGCGTGAAGAAAGCGGCGAGGAAAATATCCAGGATCGTCCAGCGTTCGACCCAGATGTTGCCCGAGGCGCTGTCCACGCCCGACGCGGCGATGAAGCGATAGCCGTAGGGCAGATGCAGCGTGGTGTCGACGCTGTCGAACGACTGCCGCCAGCCCGTCACCGGAATGCGTCCCGATGCGCTCGCCGCCAGACGCACGCCGGCGTTGAGCGTGACCTCGGGTTGCCGCCATTCGACGCCGGATAGACGTTCATCGTCCAGCCGCGTGACCAGCAGCGCCGCCAGCAAGCCCGGCGCGCCGCCGAGCGCGTTGGACGCCAGTTGCCGTCCGCCCCAGTTGGCGTTCGCCGCGCGCGCCGTGAGACTGTCGGCGCGTTCCAGCGTATACGGCTGCGCCACGTCGAAACGCCAGCCCTGGCGCATATAGCCTTCGATGCGGTCGCGCGCGAAAAATCCCTCGCCGGAGAAATCCAGCCACATTTCGCGTTGCAGCGTCAGGCGCTGGTTTTCGCGCTCGTTCTGCCCGCGCGCGCGCTCCTCGACCTTGAGCCGCGCGCCTGCATTGACCACGAAGGCCGGCAGCAACAGCCAATCCACTGGCACGCCCGCCTGACGCGGATCGGTCGCGTAAGCCGCCTCGTCATCGCCGTCGGGCGTAATCGACGTGGTGCGCAGCGCGGGCACGGCCTCGTAGCTCCAGACTTCCTGCGGTCGCTCCGACGTCAGCCGGGGGATGACGCTAGCCAGCGGTTCGTCGAGCCGCGCCTCGATTTCGACCGTCGCCTGTCCCGGCAGCGCCTGCACCTGCAAGCGCCCGTTCGGGTCGAGCCGGGCCGTCCAGGACGACGCGATGTGCACCGGCACGAAGCGCTCCGGCAGAACGTCCGCCACCGACAACTCGCGCGCCTTGCCCGACACCTTGAACTGCACGCGGGTAATCAGCCGCGCCGGAATGCCGTCGACGAGTTTGCGGTAGACCTGAAACTCGACGCTGTCCCCTTCCCGCGCGTCCGCCCTGGCATTCTCCTTGCCCAGCGAGAGCCAGGCGCCCTGGCGTTGCAGCGACGGCGCGGGTTTGCCGTCGAGCGTGAGCGAAACCAGCGCCACGCTTTCGGGAACGGCCAGCGTTTGCGGACGCTCAAGCCACGGAATCCAACCGCTCACGACGTGTTTTCCGGGGGACAGCCACACCACCGGCGCGCCGTTGCGCCGCGGCACCGGATACGCCGCGTCATCGACCGTCACCTGTTGCGGCCAGTATTCGCGGTTGCCGGGCAAGGGCGCGGCGCTCTCGCGCTGAATCTCCCAGCTTTGTGTGAAACGCGCCCCATCCGCGCGCGCCTCCAGCTTCAATTCTCCCGGCCAGGCGCAGAATTCTGGCCGGTGTCCGCCCGCCACTTCCGGGCACAGCCAGCTTTCCTGCCCGTGCAGCACCCAGGATTTCCAGGGCGTCAGCGCCTCCGGGATGTCGACCGCCGCCAGCGTATTCCCGGCGCACACAAGCCCGATGACGACCCACGACAAACGCCCGAACAGCCGTACTTTCCACACGTTAAGATGATTCATGATTTGACTCCGCACACCGCGCGACAAGATGGCGCGGATAGTAACCCAGGGCTTTGTACGGCGTAAACCGGCAAAGTTTCCAGTGTCACGGGTTTTCAATCTGTCAGGTTTTGAATGCGGAGTTCGGAGTTTGGAACGCGGAATTGATTACTCGAAAATTCCGTGTTCCGCATTGGCATCCTCCGTCACGTCCGCCCTGTCTGTCGACAGGCAGGCGGCAGACAGGCCGAATCGCGGTGAAACACGCTGCGCACACGCGAAACATCGGAACATGGCGCGATGAATCGCGCCTCTATGCCGTCCGGTGCGTCTTCAGCCAGTCCGCCAGCGCCCCATTGATGCGTGTTTGCCAGCCTTTGCCGGTGGCCTTGAAGGCCGCCAGCACCTCCGGGTCGAAGCGGATGGAAACGGGTTCTTTCAAGGGACGAACGCGGACGCGGTTTTTGAGCGCGCGCTCCCATTCCGCCGCCGTGAGCGGCCGGCCGTCCGGGTCGGCTTCCGCCGCCGCCGTGATACGCGCGTCTTCTTCCAGGGTCGGCAAAATCAGTACCCGTCCGCTGCTAGTTGTAACGGTTTCTACCATAGTCTTGCACCTCTCTTCGATTGGCGTCTCGCATCATGATCACCCGGCGAACCTCGCCGCGATCCACAAACGCCACAAAATACAAACGATCACCCAGCGGCGCCAGCGCGGACATCCGGAATTCGTCATAGGCAAAACGTTCATCCGGCCAGGCCAACGCTTCATCCCAGGACAGATCGTTCGATGCCGTGAGCGAAATGCCATGCCGGCGAATGTTCTGCGCGTCTTTCGCGTGGTCAAATTCAATTTCCATTTCCGTGATTGTATATGCAATCGCGGGGCAAACGACAGGCCGGCCAAATCACGGTGAAACCAGATACGCACACGCGAAACATCCGGAACATGGCGCGATGAATCGCGCCCCCGCACTGCCGTTGGCGTCCGCCGCGGCTGTGTGTTGCGAATGCCGCGCGACAGCCATGAACCGCCAAGCGAATCAATTTGAAATTCGCGTCTTTGCGCTTATAATCGCCCACTCTGCTGCACACAATTTCCGGCGATATTTCATATAACCATGACGGACGACGACGCACTTTTTTTCGCGGATGAAGACGGGTCGGCCAATCAGCTCGCGCCGCCCAAAGCAAACTCAAATTCAAGACGCTGGAAAATAGTAATCGTCGACGACGAGCCGGAAGTGCACACCATTACCCGCCTGGCGCTTTCCGGTTTCTCGTTCGAGGAACGCGAGCTGGAATTTCTGAGCGTCTACAGCGGCGCGGAAGCGAAAAAACTCATGGCGGAACATCCGGACACGGCGATGGTGTTTCTCGACGTGGTCATGGAGACCGAGGACGCCGGGCTGGACGTGGTGCGTTACATCCGGGAAACGCTCGACAATAAAATGACCCGCATCATCCTGCGCACCGGCCAGCCGGGGCAGGCGCCGGAGCGGCAGGTGATCCTCGAATACGACATCAACGATTACAAGACCAAGACCGAATTTACCGCGCAGAAACTGTTTACCTCGGTGGTCGCCGGCTTGCGCGCGTATGCCGACCTGGAAATCATCGAGCAGAACCGGAACGGGCTGGAAAAGATCATCAGCGCCTCGGCCAGCATCTTCAAAATCCAGCAGATGGGAAGTTTCGTCCAGGGCGTGCTGACGCAACTGGTGTCGCTGTTGAAACTCGGCGGCAACGCGTTCTGCTGCGGTTCGGAGCGCTTCGCCAGGGACGATGTCGCCGATTGCCTGAGCGTTCTCGCGGGGATCGGCGATTTTGCCAACGACAGCGGGCGTTTCATCGGGGAAATCGTGCCGCCATTCGTCATCGACGACGTTTATGCCGCGATTGTCTTTGAGAAGAACATTTTCGCCGCCGATCACATCGTGCTTTTTTTCGTGAGCAGCGGCGGCGGCGGCAACATCATCTATATCGACGGCACGCGCGAATTGACCGTGTTCGACAAGGATCTGCTCAATATCTTCTGTTCCAACGTCGCGGTCGCTTTCGACAACATCAGTTTGGCCCACGAGCTGGAGCGCACCCAGAAGGAAGTGGTCGAGCGCATCGGCGCGCTGGCTGAAACGCGTTCCGAGGAAACCGGCAATCACGTGCGGCGCGTGGCGCAATACTGCTACCTGCTGGCGCGCGCGGCGGGGATGGACGAGGCCGAGGCGCAAACGCTCCGTGAAGCGGCGCCGATGCACGACATCGGCAAAGTCGGCGTTCCCGATTCGATCCTGAACAAACCTGAAAAACTGACCAGCGAAGAGTTCGAGGTAATGAAAAAACACGCCGAAATCGGCTGGAAACTGCTTTCCGGTTCGAGCAGCCGTCTGCTCGACGTTTCCGCCGTCGTCGCCCATGAGCATCACGAGCGTTACGACGGCGGCGGTTATCCGCGCGGTCTGAAAGGCGAGGAAATCAGCCTCTACGGGCGAATCACCGCCATCGCCGACGTGTTCGACGCGCTCGGCAGTCCGCGTTGTTACAAACCCAGCTGGGACACCGAGCGGGTGTTCGCCTATATGCAGGCGCAGCGCGGCAAACAGTTCGACCCGGAGTTGATCGACCTCTTCCTGGAGCGAAAAGAAGACGTGTTGAGCATCAGCGAAAGTTTCAAGGACTGATCCGCGCCGCGCGGCGAATTGGAAAATCCATAAACAAAGAAGGAGCACACCATGTCTGCTATTGACGTAAGGTTCGGCAAGAGTTTTGATCTCGATGCCGTGAACGCGGTCAAGGAACTGGCCGAGCAGGTCAACGCTATCGATCCCACCGCCCTGATCTTTTTCTGTTCGTCAAAATACGATCTCGCCGCCCTGGGCAAGGCGATCAGGACCACCTTCGATTGCCCAACCATCGGTTGCACGACCGCCGGCGAGATTCTCGGCGGCGAGGGTTATATCGAGGATTCCATCGTCTGCGTCGCCAT
>JAITNL010000099.1 GCA_031290495.1 Accumulibacter sp. | reverse complement strand
ACTTTGTACATGGCCTGATGTAACGCTGTTCGGTTGTTGGACTGAATTGGCTTTTTACGCCTGTTTTTTACGCTTGTAAAGGGTTATGCAACCAAATTTGCGCCGCGCCGCAAAATTTTTCCAAACCGGCGGCGGTGTGGTATTTAGCCGCCCCTGCAAAATTCAAATCAGTCCGTTCAGCAGATAAAGATTTTCGTTTTTGGGTCATGGTGAAGCCGAAGGCGGCACAGGAACGTGATCCCCATGAGTCCAAACAAGCGCAAAAAAACCACCTTCAGTCCCAAGCTGACGATGGCCCGCTGGAGCCAGCTCAAGTTGCAGCCAACCGCGCACAGGACGGCATGCAGTGCATCGCCATGGGCGCCCTTTGGCCAACACCGGTACATCCGGTGATCCGACCTCAGATGCCCGATCGCTGGTTCGGCGGCGGAGCGGCTTCCGGGCAAACATCGACGATAACGACGCTTCGATTTGCCCCCACGGTAACCGACCGCCCAACACCACCTCAGGTAGTTTTTTGCAATGCCGGCATCGTGTTTTTTTACGGCAATGGTATTCTTTTTGTCATACGATTGCATTCCCAACAAGGGCAAAGCGGCATCCACCCGCCGATAGATCAATTCGGCCGCGGTTTGTTGACTGATGGCCCATAACAGTTTGTTTTGTATGATCTTGAAAAACGTGACGGTTCGTTCGTCTTTCGGGTCGTAATCAATACTGGTGGTGTATATATCCTTGATTTTTTGGTAGAAGAAACGTTCGGAAAGACGTATTTCGCGGATACGTTCCTGCAATTCGTTGAAATAATTCATCGAATTGCCGGTTTTGAACCGCTCGTCATTCAGGGTAAAACCTTTGATAAGGTATTCTTTCAGCCGTTGGGTCGCCCAGATGCGGAATTGCGTACCTTGCGGCGATTTGACGCGATAACCGACGGAAATGATGACATCGAGGTTGTAGAATCTGGTTGCCACCTCCTGCGTTTTCCCTGCCATAGCGCCGTGTTGAGTGGTATGTCGGAAATCCCGACACACCACTTCTTCCAGCAATTCGCCTTCGGCAAATATGTTTTGAATATGCCCGGTAATGGTGGTTCGCCCTTTACCAAATAACTGCCCCATTTGCGCCTGTGTCAGCCAAACGGTTTCATCTTCCAGACGAACCTCTATTTTGACCACGCCGCCAGCGGATTGATAAATCAGGATTTCGCCGCTGGCGTTCATGTTTCGCCCGCCACGTCGAAACCGGCGCTCTCGATGGCTTCCTTGAACTGTTCGGGCTTGGCGATTTCCGGGGCGTAGGCGATTTCGGCTTTGGCCGCTTCCAGCGACACTTTGACCTCGGACACGCCGGGCAAGGCCCGCAGGATGCCCGTTACGTTTTTCACACACCCTTGGCAGTGCATACCGTCGATGCCCACAACTATATGTTCCATTCCAAACTCCCCGATTCAAGTTAAAGTGAAAAAACCCGCCTTCCACGCCGGACGCCCGATTGCGCTTTCCAGCGTTTGAGCAGTAACGAATTGGACACTACCGATACCGAACTCAGGGCCATCGCCGCGCCGGCGACGACGGGATTCAGCCAGCCCAGCGCGGCCAGCGGAATGCCCAGCAGATTGTAGATGAAAGCCCAGAACAGGTTTTGCCGGATTTTGCCGAGCGTGGCGCGCGACAGGTCGATGGCGTCGGCCACGCCGTCAAGCTCGCTGCGCACCAGCGTGATGTCGGCGACTTCGATGGCGGCGTCGGACCCCGCGCCCATGGCGAAACTGACGTCGGCGGCGGCCAGCGCCGGCGCGTCGTTGATGCCGTCGCCGACCATCGCCACCACCTTCCCCCCGGCTTTCAGCGCGTCGATGGCGTCGGCCTTGCCCGCCGGAGAAACACCGGCGCGGCAGGTTTCGATCCCGGCGCGTCGGGCGATCGCCGCCGCCGTGACCGGATTGTCACCGGTCAGCATCACCACCTGGATGCCCATCGCCTCGAGCCGCGCTACGGCGGCGGGCGACGATTCGCGCAAGGGGTCGGCAATGGCGAGCAGGGCCAGCGCGATGCCATTTTCAGCGAGCACGACGACGGTCTTGCCTTCGCCCTGCAAGGCCGCGAGCCGGTCCACCGGAAGCGCGGCGGCGGGGAACCCGTCCGGCGCGCCGAGTGTGCAGCGGCGGCCATCGACTACCCCTTCCACGCCAATGCCCGGCGTCGCCTTGAAATCAGCGACGGCGGACACGCCTCGTCCGCCGGCCTGCGCCGCGCGCAAAATGGCCTTGCCCAAGGGATGCTCCGAGCCTTGCTCCAGTCCGGCGGCCAACATCAGCGCCTGGTCGGCCGTCACGGTCAAGGGCACGACGTTGGTCACTTCCGGCTCGCCGCGCGTCAGCGTGCCGGTCTTGTCGACCGCCAGCACGCGAGTCTTTTCGGCCAGTTCCAGCGCTTCGGCGTTCTTCACCAGGATGCCGGCGCGCGCGCCCTGCCCCGTGCCGACCATGATCGCCGTTGGCGTCGCCAGGCCCAGCGCGCAAGGGCAAGCGATCACCAGCACGGCGACGGCGTTGATCAGCGCTTCGTTGAACACGCCGCCAAGCAGCCACCATCCGGCGAAGGTGACGAGAGCGACGGCGCAGACGACGGGCACGAAAATCGCCGCGACGCGATCCGCCAGCCGTTGCACGGGCGCTTTCGATCCCTGCGCCTCAGCCACCCGACGGATGATGCCCGCCAGCAAGGTATGTTCGCCGATGCCGGTCGCGCGGCAGCGCAACATGCCTTCATTGTTGGCGGTCGCCGCGAAAACGCGCTCGCCCGGACGCTTGGCGACCGGCAT
>JAITNL010000097.1 GCA_031290495.1 Accumulibacter sp. | reverse complement strand
AACGGCGACAGAGCACGACTTTCCTCTGGCGGACAGGTGAAATTCAGCGCCATCGATTCGCGGCGCGTCAGACTCGGAACCAGGATCAGCGGCATGATCGACGCCGAAAAAACCCTCAGCGCCTACGCCGGAGTCGCGTATGAACGCGAATTTGACGGCAAAGCCAAAGCCAGAATCGACGGAGACAAGATCGAAGCCCCGAAACTCAAAGGCGATTCCGGGGTAGTCGAACTCGGTCTGACGCTGAACCCGGCCAACAACAAACGGCTGACGCTCGATTTGGGGGTGCAGGAAAATACCGGAAAACGCGAAGGCGTGACCGGAAGTTTACGGGTGAATTACAGGTTTTAGGGGGAAAAGAGCGGTGCTGGGGGGTGGCAACGGCGCTCACGGGTACGTTTAACTGCGGTTTTCAGGATAATCGTCCCCAATTGATGCTTGAAAACCTGGAGTCGTGGTTCGCTGAGCAAACCCCGACAAAACTTGCGCGGGAATGACGTGGTAATGTGAAAGGGTGCAGCGCCGCGCTCCGGTTAGGCGCGGTCCCTTCCCGGCCCAATGCGATAGCCCTGCCATAGGCGTCAGTGCAAGCGGACGGATCGCGCGTCACCCAACCGGACGGATTGAAAGTTCGTGACAATAAATTTTGAAAAACTGGCGAATCATTGAAAAATCAATTAAGCTCTTGCGCTTTCGTACTTAACGACAATTAGACATGGAGTATCAACCATGAGCAATAAAGGGCAACTACTACAAGACCCCTTCCTCAACGCGCTGCGTCGTGAGCACGTTCCCGTTGCCATTTACCTTGTAAATGGAATCAAATTGCAGGGTCAGGTCGAGTCTTTTGACCAGTATGTCGTTCTGCTGAAAAATACGGTCACGCAAATGGTGTACAAACACGCCATTTCGACGGTCGTTCCCGCGCGGCCGATCACGATCCAGCAGGAAGCGGGCAGCGAAGATTGACCCGTGTTATCCGCGCGATCAGCCCGCGATTCGGTGTTTTCCGGATTTTTCCACATGTCGGGCGGGTGTTCGAGGGCGTGGATTCGTGACATCTTCATTTCTGAAGTGAAGCGCGCCGATGCTTGAGCGTCATCCGGGCGGCGAGTGCGCGCTGATCGTTCAGCTCGATTTTGGCGAAAGTTCGATCGCCGAGCGGCGGGAAGAAGTGTGTCTGCTCGCCGAGTCGGCGGGCGCTGCGGTGTGCGCTACGATCGAGGGGAAACGAAAATTTCCGGATAGCGCGACGTATGCGGGTAAAGGCAAGGTGCAGGAGATTGCCGACGCGGTCGTTTTGCATCAGGCCGACGTGGTCATTTTCAATCACGCCTTGACTCCCGCGCAGGAGAGAAACCTCGAACGTGCCCTGCATTGCCGGGTGATCGACCGGACGAGTTTGATCCTGGATATTTTCGCGCAGCGCGCGCAAAGCTCGGATGGAAAATTGCAGGTTGAGCTGGCGCAGCTGGAGCATTTGGCGACGCGCCTGGTTCGCGGCTGGACTCACCTGGAGCGTCAGCAAGGCGGAATCGGCTTGCGCGGTCCGGGGGAAACGCAATTGGAAACCGACCGCCGGCTGCTCGGCAAGCGCGTCAAGCTGCTGCGCGAGCGTTTGCGCCGACTCGAACGTCAACGCGGGGTGCAGCGCCGTTCGCGTTTGCGCAACGATGTATTGACGGTTTCACTGGTCGGTTATACCAACGCCGGGAAATCGACGCTGTTCAACGCTTTGACCCACGCCGACGCTTACGCCGCGGATCAGTTGTTCGCCACGCTCGACACGACTTCGCGCAAGCTCTGGCTGGGCGAGGCCGGGAACATCGTGGTTGCCGATACGGTAGGTTTCATCCGCGATTTGCCGCACGAACTGGTGGCCGCGTTCCACGCCACGCTCGAGGCGACCTCGCGTGCCGATCTCCTGCTGCATGTCGTCGATTCGGCCAGTCCGATTCGTGAAGAACAGATGGCAGAGGTCGAGAAAGTCCTCGCGCAAATCGGCGCGCGCGATGTACGGCAAATCGTCGTGCTGAACAAACTTGATTTGACGGAACTGCCGTCGGCGGCGGAGCGGGACGAGTATGGTAAAATCATCCGGATTCGATTGAGCGCCAGACGCGGCGATGGTCTGGAACTGCTGCGCGGGGCGCTCGCCGAACTTGCGCTGGAAAAACGACGTTACCGCGATCAGCCGCCGGCTGATCTTTTATTTGTCCCGGATTCGATGGGATCGGTATCCCCATTATGATTTCGACTATCGGAGTGCTTATGTCGCTGAACGATCCTCAGTGGGGGAATCACGGCAACGATAACGGAGGCGGAGGCGGAAAGCGGCCCAATCAGGGGCCGCCCGACCTCGAAGATCTGTGGCGTGACTTGAATCAAGGGCTGGGCGGAATGTTCGGCAAGAAAGCCGGCAGGCGCAGGCGCGGCAGCGGGGACAACAACGATGGCGGCGGCCAGCCGCCCGTCGAGTTCAACCCGAAATTCCTGGGTGGCGGGATTGGTCTGCTGATCGCCGTGGTCATTCTGGCGTGGCTGGCCAGTGGCTTTTACGTCGTCGACGCCTCGGAACGCGGTCTGGTACTGCTGTTCGGACGTTACAAGGAGAGCACCGAGCCTGGCTTGCGCTGGCGTTTGCCGTACCCGATAGAGTCGCACGAGCTGGTCAATGTTTCCGGGATGCGCACACTCGAAGTCGGATACCGTGGCAGCGAGCGGAACAAGGTGCTCAAGGAAGCGCTGATGCTGACCGACGACGAGAACATCATCAATATCCAGTTCGCGGTGCAGTACATCCTCGACGAACCTTTCGATTACGCCTTCAACAACCGTGATCCGGACGAAGCGGTCATGCAGGTGGCCGAAACGTCGATCCGCGAGATTGTCGGCAAGAACAAGATGAACTTCGTGCTTTATGAAGGGCGCGAGCAGATCGCCGTCCAGGCGGCCGATCTGATGCAGGAGATTCTCAAGCGCTACGGGACGGGAATCCTGATTTCCAAGGTGACGATGCAAAACGCGCAGCCGCCGGAACAGGTGCAGGCGGCCTTCGACGACGCGGTCAAGGCGGGGCAGGACCGCGAGCGGCAGATCAACGAGGGACAGGCGTATGCCAACGACGTCATCCCCAGGGCGCGGGGTACGGCGGCGCGTCTGGCTCAGGAAGCCGATGGCTACCGGCAACGCCTGATCGCTACCGCGGAAGGGGACGCCAGCCGCTTCCGGCAGCTTTATGAGGAATACGCGAAAGCGCCAGAAGTGACGCGCAATCGCTTGTATCTGGAAACGATGCAACAGGTTTATACCCAAACCACAAAGGTCATGATCGACGCCAAGGGGCAGGGCAATATGCTCTACCTGCCGCTCGACAAGCTGATGCAGGCGGCGGGCGCGGTCGTGCCGTATGCTGGAACGGACACGGCGGCGGGAAGATCGGGCGGCGTCTCGTCGAATGAACTGCTGCCGCAAACCCTGGACCGGGGCGACACGCGTTCGCGCGACGCCTTGCGCTCACGTGACCGGGAGACCCGCTGATGAGAACCCTGAACCTTGCAGCCGTGATCGCGGCGGTGCTCATCGCCATTCTGGCGACCTTGATTTTCACCGTCGATCAACGCCAGCACGCGATCATTTTCCAGTTGGGCGAGGTGCGCGAAGTCATCGCCGAACCCGGTCTTTATTTCAAATGGCCGCTGATCCAGAACGTGCGTTACTTCGACAAGCGCATCCTCACGCTCGACAGCGCCGAGCCGGAGCGTTTCATCACATCGGAAAAGAAAAACGTGTTGGTCGACTCGTTCGTCAAATGGAAAATCGTCGATCCCAAGCAATACTATATTTCCGTCGAAGGCGACGAAGCCCGCGCCAAGACGCGCTTGTCGCAGACCGTCAATGCCGGATTGCGCGAAGAGTTCGGTAAACGCACGGTGCACGATGTCGTTTCCGGCGAGCGTGACAAAATCATGGAACAGATGCGCGAAAAAGCCGATCTCGACGCGCGCAAGATCGGCGTCGAAATCATCGACGTGCGCGTAAAACGCGTCGATCTGCCGGTGGAAGTGAGCGATTCCGTCTACCGGCGGATGGAGGCCGAGCGCAAACGGGTGGCCAACGAATTGCGTTCCGAAGGCGCGGCGGAGGCCGAAAAAACACGCGCCGACGCTGACCGGCAGCGCGAAGTGATCGTCGCGGAAGCCTATCGCGAAGCCCAGAAAGTCAGAGGCGAGGGCGACGCCAAGGCGGCGGCAACCTATGCGCAGGCGTTCAACCGGAACCCTGAGTTCTACGCCTTTTACCGCAGTCTGGAAGCCTATCGCGGCAGTTTCGACGGCAAGTCCAACGTCATGGTGCTCGAACCCAACTCGGACTTCTTCAAATATATGAGGAGCATGGGGTCCGCCGTCGGCAAATGATCAACACACTGTTCGCCGCTTTCGCGCTGATGCTGGTTCTTGAAGGCGTGCTGCCGTTCATCGCGCCGGCGATATGGCGCGATACGTTTCGCCGCCTGGTCCAATTCACCGACGGACAACTGCGTTTCATCGGCCTGGCGTCGATGCTGGCTGGAATCGTTTTCCTGGTGGTTTTTCAATGAACTGGCTTTTACCCGAACATATCGCCGACGCGCTGCCCCACGAGGCGGCGCGGATCGAACACTTGCGAAGAACGATCCTCGACATGTTCCGTGTGCATGGTTACGAATTGGTCATGCCCCCAATGCTGGAATACCTCGATTCGCTGCTGACCGGCACCGGCGGCGATCTCAAACTGAGAACGTTCAAGCTGGTCGATCAGTTGTCCGGGCGAACGCTTGGGGTGCGCGCCGACATGACGCCGCAGGTCGCGCGGATCGACGCGCATCTGCTCAACCGGCAGGGAGTGACCCGCCTCTGTTATTGCGACAGCGTTCTGCATACCTTGCCGGCGTCGCTGGCCGCGAGCCGCGAACCGATCCAGCTGGGCGCCGAGCTTTACGGGTATCCGGGAATCGAAGCCGATATCGAAGTGATCCGCCTGATGGACAAAGCGCTCGGGATAGCCGGCGCGCCAGCGTCACGTATCGACGTCAGCCATGCAGGCGTCTTCAGGGCGTTGTCCAGGGCGGCGAATCTGGACGAAGACGCCGAATCGAAAATCCTGCAACTCTTGCAGTCCAAGGATATTCCCGGCTTGCGCGATAGCTGCGCCGTGGTTGAAGAACCTTACCGTTCCGCGTTGTTGAGCTTGCCGGAACTGTACGGCAGCGTCGAATTGCTGGATCTCGCGAGTTCAAAGCTGCCGCCTCTGCCGCCGATCCTCGCGGCGCTGGACACTTTGCGGATACTGCGGCACGCGCTTCCGGAACAGCCCTTGTCTTTCGATCTGGCCGATCTGCGTGGATACAATTACCACAACGGCGTCGTTTTTTCCGCTTATGCCCACGGTTTTTCCTGCGCGATCGCGCAAGGCGGCCGCTACGACGGCGTCGGACAGGCGTTTGGCCGCGCCCGGCCGGCCACCGGTTTTTCGCTGGATTTGCGCGCCATCGAGAGCTTGACCAACAGTGAGAAAGCGGCAGGTGCCGTCTTGGCGCCATGCACGAAAGATGAGGCGCTGGCGGCGCGTATCGCCGCGTTGCGCGACGCGGGTACGATCGTGGTCGAATCGCTGCCGGGCGAAACGTCGGGCGAAGGGCCGTTGTGCGACAGGCGGCTGGTGCAAGAAAACGGGCGCTGGATCATTCAGGCAATCAACGAGGATTGAAGTCAATGGCAAAGAACGTCATCGTAGTGGGCACACAATGGGGCGATGAGGGAAAAGGCAAAATCGTCGATTGGCTGACCGATCGCGCCAAGGGCGTAGTGCGCTTCCAGGGCGGACACAACGCCGGGCACACACTGGTCGTCGGCAAGCAGGTATACCGGCTGAACCTGGTTCCCTCCGGCATCGTGCATAAAGGCGTCGAGTGTTTCATTGGCAACGGCGTGGTGCTGGACACTAATCACCTGCTTTCCGAAATCGACGGGCTGGAGGCCGGCGGAATCGAAGTGCGTTCGCGCCTGAAAATCAGTCCGGGGTGTGTGCTGATCCTCGACTATCACTCGGCGCTCGATCGCGCGCGGGAAGCGGCGAGAAGCGTCGGCGCGCGCATCGGAACCACCGGCAAAGGGATTGGGCCGGCCTATGAAGACAAGGTGGCGCGCCGCGCGTTACGGGTTTACGACCTTTTCTACCCACAGCGTTTTGCCGAAAAGCTCAAGGAAAACCTGGACTACCATAATTTCGTATTGACTAAATACCTTGGCGCCGAAGCGGTCGACTACGCGAGCGTTCTGGCGCTGGCGATGGTCAACGCCGAGCGGATCAGGCCCTTGGTGACCGACGTTTCGGCCGCGCTGCACGCGCTCAACAAAGCCGGCGGCAACCTGCTCTTCGAGGGCGCGCAAGGCACTTTGCTGGACATCGATCACGGCACCTATCCGTACGTCACCTCGTCGAATTGCGTTGCCGGACAGGCTTCCGCCGGATCGGGCATTGGCGCCTGCATGTTGCACCATGTGTTGGGGATCACCAAGGCATATTGCACGCGCGTCGGCGGCGGGCCATTTCCGAGCGAACTTGACATCGAAACGCAAGGAACCCCCGGTTACCAGATGTCGAACAAGGGCCGCGAAGTCGGCGTCGTCACTGGCCGCAAACGCCGTTGCGGCTGGTTCGACGTTCCAGCGCTCAAACGCTCGGCGCGGATCAACGGACTGACCGGTTTGTGCATCACCAAACTGGACGTACTCGACGGTTTGCCGAAACTGAAAATCTGTACCGGCTATCGTCTGCGCGGCCAGATCGTCGACCTGTTGCCGATGGGCGCTGACGACGTCGCGGCGTGCGAGCCGATCTATGAAACCCTGTCCGGCTGGAAAGAATCCACCCAGGGGCTGACGTCTTTCGACGCCTTGCCCGAGGCGGCGCGCGCCTATCTGGCGAAGATCGAAACGCTGTGCGAAGTCCCGATCGATATTGTTTCCACCGGCCCCGAACGCGGCGAAACGATTCTGCGCCGTAATCCGTTTCAATGAACTGGACGAGGATCTGTCGTTATCCGGGTTTTCGCGTCAAGCGCCAGAAAATGACGGTCATAGAGCTGGCATCGCTGAATCTGCCTTGCCTCGTGGTCTCGCGTGAAAAACATAAATGTCACAGCCTGTTTTAATTTTTCAGATCAGACTCCTTTGCTGACTTTCCGTGCATCTGGATTTAATTGGCAAACACTCAGCCGGTACTTCGAGCGTCTCACCCTTGTATTTTGGATACAGTGCGGCAAACGCATCAATATTCATTGGTAAAGATGAAAAATATTCCGTGTCGACCTCTACCCCAATAGCGTCATACCCAACAGCATGACAAGCGGCGATCGTTGAGACTGAACCACAAAACGGGTCAAGGATTTGTCCTTTCCCCAATGGCAAAAGACTGCGCACCAATATTCTCAGGAATTGCTGCGGCTTGATGGTGGGATGGTTTGAAATAGACTCTTCAACTATTGGCGTTTTTCCGCTTTGAATAATATCCGGGAATGGCTGATCCGCATTAAGCCGACGCAGAGCACCAGTTCTCCAGCGCCTTAAGTTTTGGGCAACTGTCTTTTCTTCAATTGGCTTGCGAAAAAGCATCCATGGCTCATATGCTCCCCGCGGAGTGACGCACACGCCAGGAAATTCTTGCTCTGCGAGTTTCGGGCGGTCACCACCACGGAATCCACGATAGAGACGCATAACTGCGCCTCTAACCTCAAAACCAGCTTCAGCCATTCCACTTTGAACCAAATATTGCAGCATTGGAGTACCCGCGACAAACACATGGGCGCCAAGTACCAGCGCCGGAATCAAAGCATCGCCAAATTCGCGAAAATAAATGCGTATATGCTCCCTCTCCTGTGGGGATAAGGTTGTAAAACGCGGAAGCGGAGCGCGTTGGCTCCCACCAATAGTCGGCGGTAACCTCCATATCCCGCCGCGTCCGTTACGCAGTTTTGCCATTTCGTGAGGCAAGAACTCAACAATCCCAAATGGCGGGTCCGTACACACGCCTTGAATACTTGCTGGCGGTTGTTCTCGCAACCAGCCGAAGCAGTCCGCATGATGTAATTTATAGTGTGCCATACGTTTAGTTTCGCCTATAGTTGAAAGACTGTCAAGGTCGTTGTTGGTAGACTATCTGACTATGGGTGAAGCTCAAAAAATCCTTGGCGCATGCGTGCGCGTACTTCGAGAGCAGAAAAGCCTCTCTCAAGAAAGTCTTGCCGCAAAGGCGGGAATAAGCTACCAGTACCTTTCCGGCGTTGAAACTGGGAAAGAGAACTTTAGCATTCAAGTTCTTGAGTCCTTGGCAAAGTCTCTTGGCTTGCCCGTGAGAACGCTCGTCGCAGCAGCCTATGATAATGCCGCGGGAGCCAAGCCTCATCGCCTGGAAACCAAATATTTCAGACCACAAGCCCCATTGCCTGAAGGACTTACAATTTCTCATATCGAGGCCGCGGCAAACCTTACTCAATCGATTATCCACCGCATTAACCGAAACATGACTTTGGAAATTGGACAAACTCTTCAATCTCTGATTCAGGGTAATAATTTCTCTTGGCTTGTTTCGAATATTTTCAGCAACGCGATGGATGAATGCTCGCCTTACAAACATAATCACGATCAGAGATACCATGACCTTATTTACAAAAAAGGTAACAGTGGTGCTGGCATCGGGTTAGAGGTTAAAACAACGATTAATATCAGCAAAGGTGGCGAAAGTCATAATGGCCACAGTGGGTGGCATGTCATAGCCTGCTACAATTTTGTTGAAAATGGTGATATTCAGTTTGTTCATATTATGTTTGCCAAACTAAACGGCCACCAAGATACAAGCCCTGATTGGAGTTATGTAGGCAGCAAAGTAAATTCAGACACAGGTAGTCGTCGAACCGAAACATACATAACAACACTGACCGGAACGACGAAACTTCGAGATGGTTCGGCGTACATGGATTCGGATAAGGTAAACTTTAGCCGGTGGCGGCAAGCAAGAAAAGGCACTATTCCTCCTTGGTCTATTTTCGCAAAGAGCAATCCACTATGACTTCACCAATGCCCAACTGACTTAAAGGGCAGAAACATTTATGTTTTGAATAAAACCGCACCATTAAACCATGAACCATTGTTTTGCGCGACGACGGAAAAGCGCTGAAATCTGGAGGATTTTATGCAATTAATTGATAACAAGGATTCCCCCCCCTGCGTGAAATAACACTATCGCTCGTCATCCCGTGCTGCAACGAAGAAGCGTCGTTATCCCCGTTTTATAACGAAACAAGCCTTGTTTTGGCCGAGCTTGAAAAAAAATCGGTGAATGCTGAATTTATTTTTATTGATGACGGCTCGCGTGACAAAACACTGACGGTATTGAAAAATCTCGCCGCATACGATGAGCGGGTGCGTTATATCGCTTTTTCAAGAAATTTCGGCAAAGAAGCGGCCTTATTGGCGGGCCTGCGGAAAGCCCGGGGCCGTTACGTGGTCACTTTGGACGCCGACCTCCAGGACCCGCCCGCGCTGATTCCCCAAATGCTCGACGCCGCGGGTTCCGGCGAATACGACTGTGCGGGCACCCGCCGCATAAACCGCAAGGGGGAACCTCCCATCCGTTCCTTCTTTGCCCGCCGCTTTTACCGCCTCATGGCCCGACTCAGCGACATCGAAGTAGTTGACGGCGCGCGGGATTTCCGCCTGATGACCCGCGCTTATGTGGATGCTGTCCTCGCCCTGCCGGAACGGAGCCGTTTTTCCAAGGGAATTTCCCCCTGGGTGGGTTTCAAAACAAAATGGTTTGAGTACGAAAATATTCAGCGCCGCGCCGGGGAAACCAAGTGGTCATTCTGGAAACTGTTTTTATATTCACTGGACGGCATCACCGCCTTTTCGTCAAGGCCCCTGGCGGCGGCATCGATGCTCGGCATAACCTTTTTCACATTCTCCCTGATTTCCATCGCCATTATCATTATCCGCAAAATCCTCTGGGACGATCCCGTTGCCGGCTGGGCATCGACCGTCTGCATCCTCCTCTTTTGCAGCGGCGTCCAGCTTTTTACCATTGGCATTGCAGGCCAGTATCTCGCCAAAATCCACACGGAAGTAAAACAACGCCCGCAATATATCATCCGGGAGGAAACATAATGGACTTGACCGAGAAAACCGAAAACAGCAAGCGCCGCCCCTGGGGGGTTCAGAAAACCATATTCTTACGCGGCCTGTCAGTTTTGGCGATAGGCGGAAAAAACGGCGGAGATGATGGCATTGTTTGATGTGATTTTTTTCAAGTTTATCGGCGTGGGCGCCATCAATACTGTCGTCGGCTCGGCGTTGATGTTTGGCCTGTACAATTTCGCGGGTATGAGTTATTGGGCGTCCTCGGCGATAAATTACTGTGTCACCAGCATATTGAGTTTCTTCCTGAATAAATATATCACCTTTGCCGCAAAAGACTGGTCGGCGTATATGGTGATTGCCTTTGCGCTGACCATTGCGGTGTCCTGGCTTGCGGCTTACGGCGTCGCCAAGCCTTTGGCGTATTGGCTGCTGCGGGGCCATGGCCGGAAGATTTGCGATAACGGTTCGCTGCTTGCGGGGATGTGTTTATTTACGGCGTTGAATTACCTTGGGCAGCGCTTTGTTGCGTTCAGGGTGAAGAAATAAACAGAAAATGGAATGTAACATGACAAACAACAAACCAGAAAATATCCGCGAGCGGATATGGTCTTGTGAATGGATGAAAAGCAAATATTTGCCGCTCATTATTGCTTCAGCCGCCTATTTGTTTCTTTATTTTTCTGTAAAAGAAATGACCGGAGATGAAAAGACGTTTTTTTATCCGGCGTCGCAAAGCATGGAGTTGTTTGATTTTTTAAAACAACGTTATGAGTCGTGGACTTCAAGATTGCTCATTGAGGGCGCGATGATCATTATTTTAAGATTGCCTTTTTATATATGGAAATTATCGACAGGAGCATGTCTGATCACGATTGTCTGGACAGTTTATTATCTGTTTTCAACAAGGAAAAAAGCGCTGTGATATGGGTTTTTTGCTCGCTGTTGTTTCTGTGTAATTTTTGCAGGCTTTCAACATCCGCCGGATGGGTTGCGACAACTTTGAATTATATTTACCCTCTTGCGGCTTTGTGCGTGACATTCATCCCGGTAAAATTAATTGAAACTTATCAAAAAACAAACCGGTTGTATTATGTTCTGTTTTTTCCATTCGTTTTGTTTGCGGCAAACCAGGAAATTTACGCGGTCGCGATATTGTTGTTTTCATTTTCGTTTGGTACAAGATGTTTGCTGCGCGGAAAATATGAATATTACTATTTTTGCATGTTTTCAATAGCGGTTATTTCATTGATTTTTATTCTTGCCTGCCCAGGGAATACTCACAGATTCGCGGCAGAAATAAAAACATGGTATCCCGCGTATGGAGAATTGCCGCTGATTCAAAAATCCGCGCTGGGCGTTATGACGCTTTTTAACCGGCTCGCTGTTTCAAACAAGTCGCTCTTTATGATTTCATCACTGTTCATTGCGCTGACAGTGTTTTATGACCAAACAAAATATTTGGTTTATGGAATTGTTTCACTTATTCCGATAAGTGTTTCGCTGGCGTTCGGAATATTCGGCAGCAAGACAATTTTGAAAACGCTGCCTTTTCTTGACAAGGCATTTGTTGACGGACGTTTTGCCGGATTGCCGCAGGGTGAGCAATATCACACCGCAAATCAAATGATTCTCCTTGTCTGTATTGCGATAGTCTTGTTATCGTATCTTGTTTCATTATATGTGGTTTTTAAAAATTCCAAAAAAAGCATTATTTATCTATCTGTTATCATGATTGGCTGTTCAAGCCAGTTGGTCATGGGTTTTTCCCCAACGGTCTACGCAAGCGGCATCAGAACCGCAACATTGTTATTCATGACAATTGCAATAACAGGTACGGCGCTGTTTGCAAAATGGAGCGAACATAGAAAAATAAATCAACCCCGCTGTCTTGCGGTCACACTTATTATTGTGGTCTGGGGTTTTGTCAGTATCTGCAAACAAATAATATGGGTGCATTCACACTAATCAGCCGCCCCTGCAAAACCCCTTTCCCCCAACCGAATCCAGAAAAATTAAAATGAAAGCATTAAAAAACCTGAGAGAAATCAACCTTGAGGAACGCGATGACCGACAACTTTTTCCGCTCCCGGCTGGAGCGGATGATTAACCTGACGCATTCGTTGGATTGGCTGGTTTGAATTTTGCGGTGACGGGGAGTGCCTGTCGGCAGACAGGTGGCAGGGGTGCCACGAAGAGCTTGGGGTGGTAACAGCCTCTCAAAAGGGCAGATGGCTGCAGTCTCCAGGCGACTTTTGGCAATGGCGGCGGCAAAAGCAAAACGGCCAGGACAAAGCCTGGCCGCGCGGCAAACGTGGTTGAACGCGTTCAGTGGTGGTGGAAAATGTCCCGGATGGCGTCGATCACCAGGCCGGTGCCGATGGCGATCATCAGAATGTCGCCGCCCACGCGCACGTAACGGTACCCGTGGGGAGGCGGCGGCAGTTCGTAGAGCAAGGTTTGCGGCACGTCATAGAAGATCACGCTGTGCGGCAGCACCTTTCCTTGCGTCCAGGCACGCGCGCCGACGAACACGCAACTGGAACCTTGGCGGCTGAGTCCTTCCGGGCAGCGATTACCGACGTAGGCGCGCCGGTAGTAATCACTGGCAAGACCACGGTGACGGTCGTCGAAATGCGCGTTCTGCGGCGGCGCGGGACGACGCGCGCTGGGCGGCGGCGGCGCTGGGCGGTGTTGTGCGGACGGCGGCGCGGCGCGCTGTTGCTGCGCCGGCGAACGATTGTCACGCTTGTCCGGGGCGGCCAGCAACGAAGTGCTGACGAGTGCTCCGGCGGTCAGCAAGCCGACCAGGGTAACGCGAAGAGCAGCAGTACGGTATTTCATGGTCATTCTCCAAAAAGCGCAAGCGCGCGCGGGTTATACAACGAAAGACAACAACATCGAGGCAACGAAGATGGTAACACTCAAGCACATGTCGATTTTTTTCGCAAATGTTACCGGTTGTATGTGTTTGCTGGCATCAGTCCATCTATATCGTAAAACTGACTCTGGTTTGAAATCACGTCCTTTAGGGCGGAGAAAGCCGCCATTCCCATTTTTCTTCCGACCGTGGTTTCGGCGAGTCTGCCTGGCAGGCACGACAAAACACGTTGGGGTTTGCGTTCCGTCAGGAGTTATGCGGCGTGCCGCCCGCCAACGCATCCAGTGTTTCCGTTTCGGGTTCAGCGCCGTCGGCGGGCGTGTAACCGGAAGCGAGCGCCGCGATTGCGGCGAGGAATGCTTCTTTCACCTGCTCTTCGTCGCAGCCCATCAGTACGGCGTCTTCGAGCGCCGCCCGTGCGCACTGGCGCAGTTCATCCAGGTTTTCCTGCATCACTTTCAGTTTTTCGGTACAGGAAATCACACTGCCGTCGGACCGCCGCCAAGGGTTCTGGGGCGTACCGTAAGAGGCGGGAGGCGTTTGGTCATGTGAGCGCATGGCGGCGCGGATTTTAGCGCGATTCAGTGTCGTATGACCGGGCGTCGGTCATGTTCTGGTTAACGCTCAAGCGCCTGGCGCGGGGCGTCTTGAGATTACAAGTTCAACCATGCGCAAGACAATCCACGCAAACTCTTGTTTTGCTGGATTTTGATGGCTGGAATCATATTTTGGTGCCGACGATGAGACTCGAACTCACACGACCGAAGTCACTACCCCCTCAAGATAGCGTGTCTACCAATTTCACCACGTCGGCACACTCCCCCGCACTTTCCACCACACTTTCATGACGGCAAGACGAACGAGGAAAGACGCTCTTGCCGCCACCCATCAATGATTCCCGGTCACTTGGGAATATCTTTTGTCTTGGAATCGGGTTCCACGGGACTTCCGGCATTCTCGGCACTCACCGGAACTGGCGTCAAGGCGGGCTGCGATTGTACCGTATCCCGCATCACGCTGCCAGACGCCCTGGGCCGGTTGGAGGCCACGTAAGCCAGCGACAGGCTGGTCAGAAAAAAGACCACGGCGAGCACCGCCGTCGTCCGGCTGAGAAAATTGGCCGAACCGGTCGCCCCGAACAGACTGCCGGACGCTCCGCTGCCAAACGCCGCGCCCATGTCCGCTCCTTTGCCGTGCTGAACCAGGACCAGCCCGATGATGCCGAGCGCGGAGACCACGTGAACCAGCAGGATGGTTGAGAAAAAAATGTCCATTTTGCCGACTTACCGCGCCGCTGCCGCGCAGATGGAAAGAAAATCGGCGGCCACCAGCGCAGCGCCTCCGATCAGACCGCCGTCGATATCGGGCATGGCGAAAAGTTCCGCCGCGTTGCCAGGCTTGACGCTGCCGCCATAAAGAATCTGCAGGCCGTCGGCCACCTTGGTGTCAGCTTGCGCGATCCGTGCGCGAATCGCGGCATGAACCTCCTGCGCCTGCGCCGAAGTCGCCGTGCGTCCGGTACCGATCGCCCAGACCGGCTCGTAGGCGACGACGGCACCGGAAAACGCCGCCACGCCGACCCGATTGAGCACCGCGTCGAGCTGCGCCGTAACCACGTTCAGCGTTTGGCCAGCGTCGCGCTGTTCCAGGGTTTCCCCGACGCAGAGCAGCGGACGCAGTCCGGACGCCAGCGCGGCGGCAAATTTTTCGGCGACCAGTTTGTCGGACTCACCGAAAATCGAACGCCGCTCGGAATGCCCGACCAACACATAGCGGCAAGCAAAATCCTGCAACATCGCCGCGCTCACCTCGCCGGTGAAAGCGCCCTGCGCCTGTTCGCTGAGATTTTGCGCGCCCCACGCCACCGGCGTTCCGTTCAAAACCGTCTGCGCCTGGGCCAGATAGGGGAACGGCACACAGACCGCGACGCTCACGCCATGGAGTCCCGCCACCCCGGCAACCACATCCTGCAACAACTGCTGGTTGGTCTTGAGCACACCGTGCATTTTCCAGTTTCCTGCTACGAGCTTCTGACGCATGGGACACCTTCCGCGAAAATCGTGAATTATAGCGATGAGCGCCATGGACGGTCAATCGAACTCACAACTGTCACGAGTTCTTGGACTGTCCACTTTTGTGTGCTCCTGCCAACGGCCGCGGGGAGCAGCCCGTAAACCGTTGGCAGAAGACGGCGAACCGTTTTTTGTCGCTCAACCGGCAAAAAACTCCTTGACCTTGTCCATCCAGGATTTTGCTCGCGGATTGTGGCGTTCGGCGTCGCCGCGGCTCAATTCGTCGAGTTCGCACAGCAGTTCTTTCTGACGATCGGTCAGATTGACCGGGGTTTCGACGACGACGTGACAAAGCAAATCGCCGTAAGTCTGGCTGCGTACTCCCTTGATACCTTTTCCGCGCAGACGGAAAGTTTTTCCGGATTGGGTTTCTTCCGGAATCTTGAGTTCGGCCGCGCCGTCGAGGGTCGGAATTTCGATTTTCCCACCCAGCGCGGCGGTGGAAAAGCTGATCGGCATCTCGCAATGCAGGTCGGCGCCTTCCCGCTGGAAAACGGTGTGCGGCTTGAGGTGAATCTGCACGTACAGATCACCCGACGGACCGCCGTTGATGCCGTGTTCGCCCTCGCCGGAAATCCGGATGCGATCGCCCTCATCGACACCGGCCGGGATTTTCACCGCCAGCGTTTTGTGTTGTTTGATACGTCCGGCACCGTGACAATCGCCACAGGGGTCCGCGATGAATTTGCCGGTGCCGTGACACTTGGGGCAGGTTTGCTGGATCGAGAAGAAACCCTGTTGCAGACGTATCTGACCGCTGCCCTGGCAGGTGGGACAGGTTTTCGGCTGGGTGCCGGGCTTGGCGCCGACTCCCTTGCACGACTCGCAGACCTCCATCGTCGGGATGCGGATTTTTGTTTCGGTGCCGAAAGCCGCCTGTTCGAGCGTGATTTCCAGGTTGTAGCGCAGGTCGGCGCCCCGATAGACGTTCGAGCGTCCGCCCCGGCCGCCGTTGCCGAAAATCTCGTCGAAGATGCCGCCGAAAGCGCCGGAGAAGGCTTCCGAACCGCCGAAACCGCTGAAGCCGCCACCGCCCATGCCGGATTGGGGATCGACGCCGGCGTGTCCGAACTGATCGTAGGCGGCGCGTTTTTGCGCGTCGGAAAGAATCTCGTAGGCTTCCTTGACTTCCTTGAAATGCTCTTCCGCCTTGGGATTGTCCGGGTTGCGGTCCGGATGGTATTTCATCGCGAGTTTGCGATACGACTTCTTGATCTCGTCTTCGCTCGCGTCGCGGTTAACGCCCAGGATTTCGTAAAAATCTTTTTTAGCCATGATTCGACATTTCCTGATGTCCAGGCACAGAAGGCGTCAGTTCCCTGACGCCTTGATTCTCCCGGTTCCCGTATTCGCGGGCGCGCGGGCGGAGGACGCGCGGAACGCGCCCTTACTCTTTGTCTTTCACTTCGGTGTATTCAGCGTCGACGACGTCGCCGTCGTCCTTCGCGCCGCCGCCCGGAGCGCCGGCAGCTTCCGGGCCGGCATTGCCCGCTGCTGCCGCTGCCGCTTCAGCCGCGCCGGCTTCGGCCTGCTGCTTGGCGTACACCTTTTCGCCGAGTTTCTGGGCGGCCTCGCCCAGCGCTTCGCTCTTCTGCCTGATGGCTTCGACATCGCTGCCGCGATGCGCTTCCTCGGCGTCCTTGATCGCCGCCTCGATCTTGCCCTTTTCCTCTTCGGTAAGCTCCTTGCCGTACTCGTTCAGCGATTTCTTGACCATGTGGATCGCGGTGTCGCACTGATTGCGCGCGTCGGCGAGTTCGTGCGCTCGCTTGTCTTCCTCGGCGTGCACCTCGGCGTCCTGCACCATGCGCTGGATTTCGTCCTCGGACAGGCCGGAATTGGCCTTGATGGTGATCTTGTTTTCCTTGCCGGTGGCCTTGTCCTTGGCCGAGACGTGCAGAATGCCGTTGGCGTCGATGTCGAAGGTGACTTCGATCTGCGGCATGCCGCGCGGCGCGGGCGGAATGTCGGACAGGTTGAACTGGCCGAGGCTCTTGTTGCCGCTGGCTATTTCACGTTCGCCCTGCAATACGTGGATGGTCACCGCCGACTGGCTGTCCTCGGCGGTCGAGAAGATCTGCGACGCCTTGGTCGGGATGGTGGTGTTCTTCTTGATCAGCTTGGTCATCACCCCGCCGAGGGTTTCGATGCCCAGCGACAGCGGCGTCACGTCGAGCAGCAGCACGTCCTTGACTTCGCCCTGCAATACGCCGCCCTGGATCGCCGCGCCGACGGCGACGGCTTCATCCGGGTTGACGTCGCGGCGCGGTTCCTGGCCGAAAAATTCCTTGACCGTATCCTGCACCTTGGGCATGCGGGTCATGCCGCCGACCAG
>JAITNL010000040.1 GCA_031290495.1 Accumulibacter sp. | reverse complement strand
CCATCTTTCATACCATATGCGGTGGTTGCTCAGTCCATGCAACACTATATATTGTGGTGAAAAGGCAACGTATTGATAAAAGTGTTGATATCAATACTTTTTGAGACTATCACCAAATTCTTTCATTTTCCTTTCAACCGGATGTCATTGAATACAGACAATCGCTAAACCGCCTGCTCAGGAAACAGAATGTCGGTGAATCCGAAACGGCTCATGTCCTTGATGCGCATCGGGTAGAGTACGCCGTCGAGATGATCCGTTTCGTGCTGCACGACGCGCGCCTGAAAACCTTCCGCCGTTTTGTCGACGCGCCGTCCCTGGGGATCGAAGCCGACATAACGCAAATGCCGCCAGCGGGGAACCAGACCGCGCAGTCCGGGAACCGACAGACAGCCTTCCCATCCGTCCTCAATTTCTTCGGAAAGCGGCGTCAGCACTGGATTGATCAGCACGGTGCAGGGAATACTTTCGGCTTCGGGGTAGCGCGGGCTGGAATCGAAGCCGAAAACGACGACGCGCAATCCGACGCCGATTTGCGGCGCGGCCAGACCAACGCCGTCCAGGGCGCGCATGGTCTCTTTCATGTCGGCGATCAGCGCGGCGAGTTCCGGCGTGTCGAAACGGACGATTTCGCGCGCCAGTTGCAGCAACCGGGCGTCGCCCATCCTAAGAACGGGCCGGATCATCGCCATCCTTCCAATTTTCCGCCAGCTTTTCGATCATCGCGCGCACTTGGCTCATGGCATCTTCCAGCACCGCCTCGATTGCGTCGAAGCGAACGCCGGTGCGGCTGTCGGCGCGTCCCGCCGCGTAATTGGCGACGACGTTGATCGCCGCGTAAGGAACGCCCATTTCCCTGGCCAGCGCGGCTTCGGGCATCCCGGTCATGCCCACCACGTCGGCGCCGTCGCGTTCCAGGCGGTCGATCTCGGCGGCGGTCTCCAGGCGCGGCCCTTGCGTCACGGCGTACACCGCCGAATCGCTAACGGTCACGCCGGCGGCGGCGGCGGCCGCGATCAGTCGGACGCGCAAGCCTGGATCGTAAGGCTCGGTGAAATCGATGTGCACCACCGCGCTGTCGCGGCCTTCGTGGTACGTGCTTTTGCGTCCCCAGGTGTAGTCGATGATTTGGTGCGGAATGACCACATCGCCGGGTTTCAAGTCCGGCTGGATGCCGCCGACCGAGGCGACCGCGACGATGGCCCTGGCGCCGCGCTCGGTCAGCGCCCAGACGTTCGCCCGATAATTCACCTCGTGCGGCGGAATGACGTGCCCGTAGCCGTGCCGCGCGAGAAAAGCCACGGGACGCCCGCGAATCTGTCCGAAAGTGACCGCGCCCGACGGTTCGCCGTAAGGCGTGCGCAACACCTCGCGGCGCGATACGTCGAGGTTGGCGAGCTGCAACAGTCCGCTTCCACCAATGATCGCCAGCATCTTTAATTCTCCTTCATTGCGTAAATGGCCGGAAGATTGCGCCATTTTCCACGCGCGTCCATGCCGTATCCGAAGACGAAACGATCCGGCACCGACAAGGCGGCGAAATCGGCCTTGAGCGGCTTCTCCCCGCTTTTTTGCTTGTCCGCCGCCACCGCGATGTAACACGCCGCCGCGCCTTGTTCACGCAAGCGTTCGACGATTGCCGCCAGGGTCAATCCAGCGTCGAGGATGTCGTCGACGATCAACACGGTCCGCCCTTTGACCGGCGTCGACGGCAAATAGTGCCAGGAAAGCGCGCCGCCAGAGGTCTCCTGACCGTAACGGGTGACACGCAGCGCGTCGAAATCGAGCGGGAAACGCAGTTGCGTCAGCAATTGTCCGGCGAACGGCACGCCGCCGTTCATGACGCACAACATCAGGGGATTTTTGTCCCCCAGCTGCTCGGTGATTTGCGCGGCGACGCGATTCACGGCGGCGCTCACCGTCTCCGCCGAATGGATGAGTTCAGCGTTGGCGAGAATCGCGCTCGCCTCTTGAAAGTCGGTCATGCCAGATCCAGGCGCTTCAGATAGTCGGTGAAAGCGGCCCCCACTTCCGGATGGCGGCGGCCAAATTCGACGGTGGCCTGCAAATAACCGAATTTGGAGCCGCAATCGTAGCGGGTGCCCGCGTAACGATGCGCCAGCACCTGCTCCTCGCGCAGCAGCGACGCGATGCCGTCGGTCAACTGGATTTCCCCGCCGGAACCGGGCGTGACGCTTTCCAGGTGATGAAAAATGCGCGGCGTCAGAATGTAACGCCCGACCACGCCCAGCGTCGACGGCGCGTCCTCGGGTTTCGGTTTCTCCACGATCGCCTCGACGCGCTCCAGCCGGTCGGCCACCGGCGAGGCTTTCACGATGCCATAGCTGCGCGTTTCCGCCAGCGGCACGTCGAGTACGCCGATGACCGAGCAGCGGTAGTAATCGAACACGTCTGACATTTGTTTCATCACCGGCGGCTGACCGTCGAGCAGGTCGTCGGCCAGCAGCACGGCAAACGGTTCGTCGCCAATCGCCGGTTTGGCGCACAGGATGGCGTGCCCCAGCCCCAGCGCCTCGGGCTGCCGGATGTAAATGCAGTTGAGGTTCTTGGGCAGCAGGTTCTGCACGAAGGCCAGCATCTCCGTCTTGTTGCGCAGCGCCAGTTCGCTTTCGAGTTCGTAGGCTTTGTCGAAGTGATCCTCGATCGCCCGCTTGGTGCGCCCGGTGACGAAAATCATGTCGGTCACTCCCGCCGCGACGGCCTCCTCGACGGCATACTGGATCAGCGGTTTATCCACGATTGGCATCATTTCCTTCGGGCTGGCCTTGGTTGCCGGCAGGAAACGGGTTCCCAGACCGGCTACGGGGAAAACGGCTTTTCTGATTTTGCTCATGATTTCATTCTTTCTTCCCGGAACCCGTTGTTTCAATGAGTCCGCGCAATCGCGCTTCGTCGATGACGTTCAGCTTCAGTTCTTTCGCCTTGTCCAGCTTCGACCCCGCTTCTTCTCCGACCACCACGTAATCCGTTTTCTTCGACACCGAGCCGCTGACCTTGCCGC
Source organism: Accumulibacter sp. (assembly GCA_031290495.1). GTDB lineage: Bacteria > Pseudomonadota > Gammaproteobacteria > Burkholderiales > Rhodocyclaceae > Propionivibrio. Next base: position 5,150 of record JAITNL010000040.1, on the reverse strand, counting down.
CGGCAGCTTCGATCAGCGCCTTGGCCTGGTCGCGGCTGAGTGTCGGCAGGGTTCCGGTCAGCACCAGGATTTTGCCCGCCAACGCACCGGCTTCCGCCCGCGTTTCGCCCGCGTTTTCCGGCCAGTTGACGCCGGCGGCGCGCAGCTGCCCGATAACGTCCAGATTGTGCGGCTCGCTGAAAAACTGACGCAGACATTGCGCCACCACCGGCCCGACCGAAGCGACCAGCGTCAACGCGGTTTCGTCGGCTTGCGACAATCGATCCAGGCCGCCGAAGTGCCGCGCCAGATCCTTGGCCGTCGTTTCGCCGACGTTGCGGATACCCAGAGCGTAGATGAAACGCGCCAGCGTGGTTTGTTTGCTGTGTTCGATTGCCGCCAGCAGATTGGCGGCCGATTTTTTGGCCACGCGCTCAAGCCCCGCCAGCGTCGGCAGCGTCAGCGCGTAGATTTCGGCCGGTGTGCGCAGGAGATCGAGATCGACGAGTTGGTCGACCAGTTTTTCGCCCAGCCCGTCGATGTCCATCGCCCGGCGCGAGGCGAAGTGAATCAGCGCCTGTTTGCGCTGCGCCGGACAGTACAGACCGCCGCCGCAGCGCGCCACGGCTTCGTCCTCGCCGCGCGTCACCCGCGATCCGCAGACCGGGCAAAGCGGCGGCATGACGAACTCCGCTGCCTGGGGCGGACGCTTTTCCGGCAGTACGCGCATGACTTCGGGGATTACGTCGCCAGCGCGGTACACAACCACCGAATCGCCGACGCGCACATCCTTGCGGCGCACCTCGCCCTCGTTGTGCAGCGTGGCGTTGGTCACGGTCACGCCGCCGACGGAAACCGGCGCCAGACGCGCCACCGGCGTCAACGCGCCGGTACGGCCTACCTGCACGTCGATGCCGAGCACTTCGGTCACGGCTTCTTCGGCGGGATATTTGTGCGCCACGGCCCAGCGCGGTTCGCGCGAGATAAAACCCAATTTCTGTTGCAAGGCCAGCGAATTGACCTTGTAAACCACGCCGTCGATGTCGAAAGGAAGTTCGCTCCGCCGCTTTCCGACGCGCGCGTGAAAATCGGCCAGCGCTTGCGGCCCGCGCAGCACGGCGCGTTCGGCGCAAACCGGTAGCCCCATTTCCCGCAGCGCGTCGAGGATTCCGCTGTGCGTCGCCGGCATCGGCCAGCCGCGCGTCTCGCCCAGACCGTAGGCAAAAAATGACAGTGGCCGGTTGGCGGCGCTCTTTGCGTCGAGCTGCCGGATACTGCCCGCCGCCGCGTTGCGCGGATTGGCCAGCGTTTTCTCGCCGGTTGCTTGTGCCCGCGCGTTGAAACGTTCAAAGTCCGCGCGTTTCATGTAAATCTCGCCGCGCACTTCCAGCACTTCCGGCGGCGTGCGCTGTCCCGGCAAATCGCGCAGACGCAAGGGGATTTCCCTGACGGTACACACGTTGCCGGTCACGTCCTCGCCCGTCTCGCCGTCACCGCGCGTCGCCGCGCGCGTCAGGACGCCATCCTCGTAACGCAGGTTGATCGCCAGACCGTCGAATTTCAGTTCGGCGATGTATTCGATGGCCGGATCGTTCTCGCTCAGGCCGAGATCGCGCCGCTTGCCGGCGTCGAAAACGAACGCGCCCGACGCGCCAGTATCGGTTTCGGTGTGAATCGAGAGCATCGGCACGGCGTGGCGCACCGGCGCGAACATCTCGAGCGCCCGCCCGCCGACGCGCCGGGTCGGCGAATCGGGCGTCACGAGTTCGGGGTGTTCGGCTTCGATGGCCTGCAATTCACGAAACAGGCGGTCATACTCCGCGTCCGGAACCGATGGAGCGTCGAGCGCGTAGTAACGGTCATCGTGCCGCTCGATTTCGGCGCGCAGTTTTCGGGCGATTGCGTCGAGGTTCATCTTGCTGTTGTCCGACGTTCCGATCAGGAGAACAGACGGCGCGTCAAGGCGCTTCCCGCCGGAAGCCGCTGTTCGGCGAGCAGCGCCTGGTATTGGGCGATCTGCCGGCCAATCGGCTCGAACGCCGCCTCGGACAGCGGATGGCGATTGTCGTCGACCAGCGCGCCGCGCAGCACGTCGGCGAAACGCCGCGCCAGATCGGTCATCTGAACGAACACGCGCTTGCCGTTCGTCACGCAGGGCACGTCGAGCAGGAAGGTCAGGCCGTGCGTACTCATGCCGCTCATCGTCTCCTCCGAGAAACCCGCCGCGTCCTGATTCAACAAGGTGTACAGCACATTGCCGTCGTCGTCGCGGCGCGCGAAACGCCGGTTTTCGATGGCCATTCCCGCCGCCTCGGACAACGCGCGTATCTGGGTGCCGGCAAACGCTTGTCCCTGGCTGATGACGTTGATGCCGATCTGAATGTCGACGCTGGCGCAGAACCGGTCGAGCGCGACGGCGGTCGCGTAGGTGTCTTGCAACGCGGGAAGTTCGGCGATGCCCGACAGCTGGTCGGCCAGATCCCGCATCGCCGTGGCAAAGATCGTCAGCTCGTCTTCGCCGATCGGCCCCTGACGGTCGACCAGTTGCAGACCGGCCCGGAGTTTCCGGTAGTCGCCGCCCGTCTGCGCTGAAACCGGTTGCCATTCGCCGGATGTTCCATCGCGGCCGATCCAGAGCACCGGTTTGTGCACCCGCGCCAGCGCCTCCTTCGACGCGTCGACGATACGCCGCGCGGGAACCGGCTCGACGGTGTCGATGGCGGCGATGAAATCGATCAGCGGGGACAGCAAAAGCGAATCTTCCCCAACGCTCCCGCTCCCGCTCCCCTGAGACGCCGCCGCCGGTTTGGGCGAAGACGCCGACGTTGGCGCTGCCGGCTCCGGCGCCGCCGTGATTTTCGGCTCCGTGAACACGGGTTCGATACGCGCGTCGTCCGTGACGGGATCGCCCGCCGCAGGAAAAACTCCGGTTGTCAGTAAAGCCGCCATTTCCCTGGACTGACCGCCGGATTCGCCAGCCTCGGCTCCGGGACCGGGGAGCACGGGAATCCCGCCATCGAACAGCACATCGCGATGGCTGGAGCGCAGCACGCTTTCCGTCTGTTTGCGCTGACGTATTTCCTGCCACTTGTTGTAGGCCAGCACACCTCCCACGGCGATCACGCCAAGGCCGATCAAACCTATCTGCAATTCGGTCATCTCTTGTCCTAAACGATTTGTTCGCGCAGACGCAGCGCTTCCGCCATATCGACTTCGACGATGCGCGATACGCCGGATTCCTGCATCGTGACGCCGACCAGTTGCTGCGCCATTTCCATGGCGATCTTGTTGTGACTGATGAACAGGAACTGCGTATTGGCCGACATGCGCCGCACCATTTCGCAAAAACGTTCGGTATTGGTATCGTCCAGCGGCGCGTCGACTTCGTCAAGCAGGCAAAACGGCGCGGGATTGAGCTGGAACATCGAGAATACCAAGGCAATCGCGGTCAATGCCTTCTCGCCGCCGGACAGCAGGTGAATCGTCGAATTTTTCTTGCCCGGCGGCTGCGCCATGACTTGCAGACCGGCGTCGAGGATTTCCTCGCCGGTCATGAGCAGCCGCGCCTCGCCGCCGCCAAAGAGAATCGGAAACAGTTCTCCGAAGTTTTTGTTGACCGCATCGTAGGTCGCTTGCAGCAAGTCGCGCGTCTCGCGGTCGATGCGCCGGATGGCGTTCTCCAGCGTTTCCATCGCCTGCGTCAGGTCTTCCGACTGCGCGTCGAGAAATCCCTTGCGCTCGCGCGCCGATTCAAGCTCGTCCAGCGCCGCCAGATTGACCGCGCCCAATTCCTCGATCGAGCGCTGCAAACCGGAAATCGCGCCCTGCAACGCGCCAGGGCGCGCGCCCGTCAGTTCCGGCGTCAGACTGGCCTCGTCGGCGCTGGCCTCGGCGAGTTGGGATGCCCACTGCGCGACGCTGAGATCGGCGGCCTGTTCCTTGAGCTTGAGTTCGGCGAGTTGTTCGCGCATCGGCTCAAGCCCAAGCTCGATCTTCATGCGCTGCTCTTCCAACCCGCGCAAATCGGCCGCCGCCGCTTCCTGCGCGTCGCTCGCCAGCGCCAGCGCGCGGTCACAGGCGACTTGCCGTTCGAGCGCTGTCTGCAGCAGCGGTTCGAGGTCTTCGGCCTGCATCGCGGCCGCGTCCTCCGCGCACTCCGCCAATTCCTTGACGATGCGCGCGATTTGCTGACGCGCCAGCTTGAGGTCTTCATCGGCTTTCTTGATATTGTCCCGGCATTCGCGCTGCGTTTGCTGCGCCATCAGCGCGTCACGATCGGCCGCGTTGACCTGTTCGCGCTCGTCGCGCAAAGCGTGTTCGGCGTGTTCCAGGCGCGTCTGCGCCGCGTTCATCGTCTGCCGCGATTCCTCGATCTGTTTTTCTTGCGCCTCGATCGCCTCTTCGGCAATCAGCAGACGCTCGTTCTCGGCCGCCGCCTCGGCGGCCATGTCCTCCAGACTGGCGTCGATCTGCGCCTGCCGTTCGCGGAAACGATCGAGCAGCTGGGACAGCCGCAGCGTTTCGACCTGGATCGCGTGCGCCTGCTCCTGCAAGTCGTCGAGCGCTTGGCGCGCGTCCTCCAGCGCGTTCCGGGCGTCGGCCAGGCGCGTTTCGATTTCGGCCAGCCGCGCCTGTTCCTGTTCGACCCGCTCGTCGAGTCCGGCGAGGGTTCCGCCGAGCGCTTCGATCTCGCGCTGCCGTTCGAGCAATCCGTGCCCGGCGGCGTCCGGCGCGAACAGCGTGACGCCCTGCCGGGTCACGATGTCGCCGCCGGGGGTCACGCAACAGTCACCGGCGGCCAGATTTTCGCTCCGGGCCAGCGCGCCATCGAGGTCCGGCGCGGCAAAAACGGCATTCAGCCAATCGTCGAGCACCGCCGCGAACCGGGGATCGTCGCAGCGAATCCGCGCGCGCAGACTGTCGCCGCCAGGACGCGCGGCGGCGTCCCGCGGCAGTAACAGCGTCAACTTGCCGCCGGGACGATCCTTGCTCCACGCCGCCGGATCGGACATTTCGGCGGACAGGGCGTTCAGGCGTTCGCGCAGCACCGCCTCGACGGCATCCTCCCAGCCCGCTTCGACGCGCAGCGATTTCCACAAGGGATGACGGTCGTCGATCTGGTGCCGGCGCAGCCAGTCGTCCAGTTTGCCGTCGCCCTGCGTCCGCCGCTG
>JAITNL010000012.1 GCA_031290495.1 Accumulibacter sp. | reverse complement strand
TTGTAGTGATTGTCGCTATCCTCGAATTCCTTCTGTTCAAAAGGAATACAGGGATAGAAAATGTTTTTCACCCCCTGCTTGACCAGATCGACGATGTGTCCGTGCACGAGCTTGGCCGGATAACACACCGTGTCCGACGGCAGGGTATCCAGCCCCTGCTCCAGCAGGGCGCGCGACGACGGCGACGAGAGCCGCACCTCAAACCCCAGTTCGGTGAGGAAGGTGAACCAGAGTGGGTAATTCTCGAAGATGTTGAGCGCGCGCGGGATGCCGATGATGCCGCGCGGCGCGTCGGTTCGGGGGGTATAGGCGAAAACGCGCTCGTATTTCCAAGTGTAGAGATCGGGCAGGTCGCTCACCGTTTTCTGCTTGCCCAGCCCGCGTTCGCAACGGTTGCCGGAAATGAACTTGCGCCCGTCCGAGAAGCGGTTGACGGTCATCGCGCAGGTGTTGGTGCACAGGCCGCAGCGCGCCATCGTGTTCTTGACGGCGAAGCCCGGCAGCGCCTCGGCGGACAGCATCGAACTCACGTCCTGACCCTGCCAGCGTTCTTTGGCGATCAGCGCCGAACCGAACGCGCCCATCAGCCCGGCGATGTCGGGCCGTACCGCCGCGCGTCCGGAAATCAGCTCGAAGGCGCGCAGCACCGAATCGTTATGAAAAGTGCCGCCCTGCACGATGATTTTCTGGCCGAGGTCTTCGGGATTCTTGATCTTGATGACCTTGATCAGCGCGTTCTTGATGACGGCGTAGGAAAGCCCCGCCGAAATGTCGCCCACCGACGCGCCTTCCTTTTGCGCCTGCTTGACGCTGGAATTCATGAACACCGTGCAGCGCGAACCGAGATCCGAGGGCGCGCGCGAATTCAGCGCCTCGCGCGCGAAATCGGCGACCGGCATTCCCACCGACTGCGCGAAAGTTTCGATGAACGAGCCGCACCCCGACGAACACGCTTCGTTCAGCAGAATGTTGTCGATCACGCCATCCTTGATGCGCAGGCACTTCATGTCCTGCCCGCCGATGTCGAGAATGAAGTCGACCCCCGGCAGGAAATATTCCGCCGCCTTGTAGTGCGCGATGGTTTCCACTTCCGAGTGATCGAGTTTGAAGGCTTCGCGGATCAGCGCCTCGCCGTAGCCCGTCACCGACGAGGCGGCGATGCGCGCGCCTTCCGGCAAGCGGGCGTAAATATCGGCGAGGATGCCGCCGACGATCCTGACCGGATTGCCTTCGTTGCTGCCGTAATGCGTGTAGAGCAGTTCGCCGCCCTCGCCGATCAACACCGCCTTGGTGGTGGTCGAACCGCCGTCGATGCCGAGGAAAAGCGGCCCGCGATAACCGGCCAGATCGCCACGTCTGGCACGCGCCTGACCGTGGCGATCATCGAAGGCGCTGCGCTCCGCGTCGTCGTGGAAAAACGGACGCAGAGCGTTCGCGCGCGGCCCGGTCACGGCGAGTTTTCCGAACGCCTCCAGCACCTCGGCAAACAGCCGCGCGCGCCGGGAATCGCCGTGCAGCGCCGCGCCGATGGCGACGAACAACTCGCTGTCCTCGGTCGCCACCCGGTGTTCCGGCGCGACGGCGAGCGTCTCGATGAAACGTTTCTTGAGTTCCGGCAGGAAGTTGAGCGGCCCGCCCAGGAAGGCCACGCTGCCGCGAATCTTGCGCCCGCAGGCCAGCCCGTTGATCGTCTGGTGCACCACTGCCTGAAACACCGAAAGCGCGATGTCCTCGCGCGCCACGCCATCGTTGAGCAGCGGTTGCACGTCGCTCTTGGCGAACACCCCGCAACGCGCGGCGATGGGGTAAAGATTCTTCGCCCGGCTCGCCAGATCGTTCAGGCCCGTGGCGTCGGTCTTGAGCAGCGTCGCCATCTGGTCGATGAACGCCCCCGTCCCCCCGGCGCAGGACCCGTTCATGCGCTGCTCGACGCCATTGGTGAAGAAGGTGATCTTGGCGTCCTCGCCGCCGAGTTCGATCGCCACGTCGGTTTGCGGCGCGCGCTGCTCGATCGCCTTGGCACAGGCGACGACCTCCTGCACGAACGGCAGATCGAGCGCCTCGGCCACGCCGACGCCGCCGGAACCGGTGAGCACCACGGAAACGTTGGAGGACGGCGCGAGCAGAGCGCTTTCCGCGAGCGAGTCGAGGCAATGCGCCAGCGTCGCGCGCACCTCCGAAAAGTGTCGGGTATAGACCTTAAAGAGCGGTTCTCCCCGCTCATCCAGCACGACCACCTTGACGGTCGTCGAACCGATGTCCATACCGATACGATAGGTGTTTCTGTTCATGTCCGCCTTGTAGAAAACGCTTGAGACAACATCCTGGACAGGTTCGCGGAATAGGAATTTTGTTGGATGCCGCTGGTCAGGATGCCCCCGGAACCTGACCGTGTCACGACAATGATCGGCGATTTTATAACGTTTGTCCGGAATAACGTTACCGGATTGGGCCGGCGGAAGAACGGCGCTTGACCGGAGCGCTGGAATGACGGGTAAAAACAGGGGACGAGGGCAGCGATGGACGGCTGGTTTACCGTAATTTGGGCGCGATAAATCGCGCCCCTACGCCCTTTCTCCAGTCAAAGGCGATGGATAGCTCTGACCTATGAACCAAAAATTGTGGAAATCGCTGCAAATCCAGAAACGGTTCCTGTTGGCCTGATTGATTGTCTCCGGTAAACGCGGATCGTTTTCCAGCAATGGAGGAAAGAATTTACATGCAAGCGCGGAATGAAAAAGTAAATGACATTAACCTTTTCGATTGTTGCTATCCATTCTTTGATCCATTACAACGAATCCATGTCCACCAACTCATAATGGCAGGCTTTTTTTGTGATTGGCGGATCGTCCGGCAGATCCTTGCCATGTTTTCCAGAATGGCTTGCGCGCATCCAAACCTTGAAATGTTCCCGGCTTTCCCATTTGACGACATGCGTGTATGAGACGTTTTCTGGCGTTTCATTGACCCAGCACTCGAAAGACAGCAAACCCGCAACGCCTGTCGCTTCAGACTTTTTCTTCTTCATGATCGCTTTAAGCACCGGCTCATTGGTTTTCGCGCTTTCAAACGTAACTTGACTGATAAACATTTTCTGGCTCTCCATATTTTCAACTTTATGAAATTATTATACCTGAGAAACCTTATAGCTCGCGCAGGTTGGGTTGCGGCATAGCGGAAACCTGGTTTTTACCGGGCTATCTTGTCTGACTCCATTTCCCTGAGCGCGATTCTGGCCTGATCCACGTCCAACGGCTTCGACGACGGATCGGTCATAATCTTCCTCAACTCTGCCTCACTCTTGAAAATAGGCGACCATTCCGGCTTCGGATTGGCAACTTTCGTTGTATCCAGCCGCCCGATCTCGATCTTGATATTGTTGCAGTTGTGTACCCAGACCCCCCCCTCCCACAAAATAGGTATTGAAATCCTCGACTTCCAGGTTGAACACTAACGTCTTGGATTCAAATGGATCCATCACCACCCGATCGACTGCGACCGGACTGCCGTCGTTGGTCAGGAATTCGTCGCCCGGCTTCAGATCGCGAGCAGCCGTCCAGCCCTTGCCCTGAACCCAGAACGGATGCTCGGGCGTTACTTCCACCGTTAAGGTGTCTCTGTGAAATATTTCCGCGATAGTGGGACCGCCATAGTGCACGATGCAAGTTTTCCTGAAGCCGTTTTCGTAGTACTTGAGCACCCGTTTGAAAGCCATCTCGCCGGTAATTTCGTCGCGCGATAAAACCTTGTAGCCAACTCTGACGTGTTCGATAGCGATGAGACCTACCCCATCCTTACTCTCGGCAAGAACCAACGTGTCGCCATAAAAGCATGCGTCATACAATTCGGCAATATTGATGCTGGAATCCATCGCGGTTTTCATGTCGCAAGTGGTGTTATGCACCCACACCCCCGCGTCCCCCACGTAATAGGTATGGAAGCCATCGACCTCGAAGTTATAGACGGGGGTGAGATAGGGTTCGCCCAGTTGCAATGCGCCCGCGCGGAACACCAGCGCGTCATCGGCGAGCCTGATACCTTTTTCGAGATCGAGCACGATGCCCACGCCCGTCCGGTCGTCGGCGGCAAAGCCAATGTTTTGGTGTTGCGTGCAGCGCACCAGCCCGGCGGCGCGCACCTTGGCCTTTTGTCCTCGAGCCAATTGCACCACCATGCCCGGCTCAAGACATTCAGCTGCCAGCCAGTGCTTTTCATCGACCAGCGGCGCTTCCACCCAGAAGGGGTGATTGCCGGTGGCGATGACCGTGGTCAAGGCGGCGGCGCCGTCCACTTCGATCTGTACAGCGTAGACTTTTTGGTCCAGATGCGCGACGGCGTTGATCACCGGCCGGAAGGCCCGTTCACCGCCGTCTTCGGGTTGCGAGAGCACCTACATGCCGACGTGGATTTCTTCGATCGGCACCAGGCCCTGGTCGGTATGCACCAGCGTACCGGGCGCGAAGCAAGCCTTGTATCCGACGACGTTGCCGTCTTTATCATATTCGAGCGGCCGACAAGGGGGCAGTGTCATTTCAATTTTCCTTGCCATGTCTCCCTGTATTTCTTCCGCTCTAAATCCACGCCGCGCGCTTACCATTTCTCCACTTTCTTGCTGCCATTCATTTGGGCTGCCCCTCCTTGTCTTCTGCGAGATCTCC
>JAITNL010000253.1 GCA_031290495.1 Accumulibacter sp. | reverse complement strand
ATGACGCAAGGTTCACCGCACCGGGGAGCCTGTCCGTTCCCTGATTCGGGCCGCCATGAGGCCCGTCCTGCTGGCAGGGCGTCGGCCAACTCGCCAGCGCTACCGTTCTGCGACTGCTGACGTGATTCCCCGCCGGGTTGTTGCCGTTCCGGGCCGGCGTTCCGGCCATTGGCGTTGGCCATGAACCAAAGCCGGTGCCTGATGTGCGGGGCGCCGACGCACGCAGCAGGCAGTACCGCCGCCCCGACGGCGTAGCCTTCTCGCTCCAGGTCAGTTTGAACAAGATTGAGCCAGCCGTGGGCAATCGCCGCTTCAACCTGCTCACCAAAAATAACTGGAGGGCGGCGCTCGCGGATGAGCCGGAACCAGACGGACCAGAGGTGCCGGGCATCGTCGAATCCTGCACCGTCGCCGGCAACGGAAAAGGGCTGGCAGGGGCATGAGCCTGTCCAGACGGGTCTATCATCAGGCCACCCAGCGATGCGTAGTGCGTAACTCCAGCCCGCGATGCCGGCGAAAAAGTGACATTGGGTGAATCCCACAAGGTCCTTTGGATGTACATTTGTGATACTCCTTTCGTCCACCTCTCCCGGCGCAATGTGCCCGGCGGCAATCAGATTACGTAGCCACTGTGCGGCGTAGGGGTCGATTTCGTTGTAGTAAGCGGTCATGGCTTCACTCGCACAAGCCGTAAGACGACGCGCATGCGTCCAGTTCTATCGGATCGGTCAGCAGGTCAAACTGATGGCCGCCGCGCGAGGGGCGCGCCCACTCGATAACTGCCTCGATGCGGTTGGCTTCATGAATATGTTTGAGGGTTTTGTCACCGTGCAGTCCTTTATTGAAATAAGTCGAAAATCTTTGCTTCGAGGCTTTACCCACTAGCGCCTCCCACTCTGCTTTCTGAACAATATATTCCGGAAAACGCGCCGCGATTTCCGTGATTTGCGCTTTGCCGCAATTGATGCACGGCATACAACCGACACGGGGCATGCCCTGCAAATAGATGGGGTTTGGCGCTATCCCGGCGCGCCGGTGTTGCTCAAAAACCTGCTCGACTGTCCAGTCCACGAGCGGACGAAACGCATAAAGATTCGGCCCGATGCGCTCTATCTTTTTGGCATTTTTCCGGCGATAGCTTTCTTCGCGTCGAATGCCTTGCCAACTGACGACATTGAATCCCCGATCGATCAAGTCGGTCTGGAAAGACACCGCGACATCGCGCTTTAAGTGTTGGGTGCAAAATGGCATTTGAGACGAGGGGAAACGCCCGATCAACATACATAAATCCAAGTAAGGAATTCCGGTCGGATAGAGTACGGATAGAGCATGGCGCTTGCCCTTGTTCGTCCAGCGCTTGCGCCGTCCGTGTTTATCGCGCCCGATGCGGCTATCCTGCGCGATGGACATACGCCTGACCGAAAACCATTCCGAAAAATCGGCTTTCAGACGCACGATGCGCACATTCAACGCTTGTTCAAGATAAGCGAGATACTCATAGACAGCGTCATGCTCATTCCCGGTATCGCAGAATATCGGGATCACGGAGTCGCGCGGACAGCGTTCCAGCGCCAGCAACAGGAGCGCCGTGGAATCCTTGCCGCCCGATACCGAAACGACGTGTTTAACAGGGTGAGTCATAACGCAACTTCCCGCGCGATCACAATGTCTATTCCTACCCGATGCGCCACGTGCATTTCGAGATGCGCGCCGCTTGATTTCTCCCAGCCGGGGAGCAATGCGACGGCGTCGCAGGTCAGCAAGGCGGACAGGTCATTGTGCAAGCAATCGTTCCATGACGTCCCCACCACGGAAATCTCGGCGGGATTGACCACCTCATATCCCAAGGCGCGCAGCCGGGACGCCTCGGCATGAAACGCCGGGAAGTTCAGCGCGGGAAGCCCGGTCATCGGGCCGGAGAGATAAACGCGCTTCATAATTCCTCCGCCTCGATCATCGCGGCGGCGCCGTAGACTGGGGACTCGATGCGGGACACAGTGTCGATGTCGAGCATGACCGGACCAAAGTCTGGATCGAGGGGGGCGATAAATACCTGTGTTTCGGGCGGGAAACCTTGCAGGCGTTCGATGAGTTCCTTGGCCGTCATTTCGCTTTCTCCTTGACAATGAAACAGCAATCCTTGACAAAGCCATGCCACATCTCCCCAGTGAGCAGGGACGGCGCGGGAATCGTGAACGGGATCAGTGCCTGACGATCTTCCCGAATTGCTCAAAACCGATCTCAAAACGTTCAGCCAGCTTCTCTTCGATGATGTCGCTGTCGTATTCTTCGTCCTTGGGAAATCCAAGCACCTCCGCCGTCAACTCTTCAATGTCATACCAATCCATTACGCTCTCCTTTCAAAAATTACCGCGCCTTGAATACCCAACAGCGGATGCTGGCGGGTTTAGCGATCTGGTGAATGTCTTTCATGCCGTTGTAGTGGGCGTTGATCGCACTCGATACGACGACGTTGGAATCGACGAACTTGTGGCGCTTCGAGGTTTTCAAATACTTCTTCAACTCGAACAAATCCGGGATTTGCTGCCGCGCGTCGGCGGCGATCTGCACGAAATGATTGAGGTTGATGGCGATCAGGCCGGCGTCGCGGCTGTGATTCAGGCGCTCGGCGATGTCCAGGGCGTCGTCTTCGTCGGTGCCCGCGCCCATGCCGTTGAGGAACTCGTAGGCTTCCCAGAAGCGCTCGACGATGGGGTGGTCGCGGCCAAGATCGCTCTCGCGTTCGAGAGCGAGCCGGGAGAGCAGGACGATGGCGGTTTCGGAATAATCGGTCATCTCCCCCGGTCCCTCGCCCGCGCGCGGGCGAGGGGAGAGAATGTGCGGCAGCGCTTCGATCATGACCATGACCATCGCGTAATTCTTTTGCAGCCGCTGATTCCTGACGCCGGTTTCCGCGAGGCGTTTTTCATACGCGGGGAGGCGTGTTTCGAGCAGCTTGAGAATCTGTTTTTCGGCTTTCAAGGCTTGCAGAATCCAGCCTGAAAGCTCGGTCACGCTCAGGCGTCCGAGGTCGGTGGCGGCTTGCCGACCGGCCTCGCTCTGGTGCGATTTATCGAACTGGAGGTGCAGGATCCGCTCCATGATCGCGGAACTGGCCTGCACCGCGTTGTTCTGCGAAATCACCAGCGCGGCGCGAAACTGCGGGTCGTAGGTATCGTTGCCGCCGGACTTGACGCCGGTGGTGCGCAGACTACCGCCGTTATAGAGGCTTTTCAGGTCATCCCAATGGAATTGCTGACGCGCGCGACCCCGGCTTCCGTCGGTGTCCTCGCGGTCGGATTCGATCAACACCACCGGCAGGTTGGCGAATTGCGCCATCGTGCGCAGAAAGCCGACACTGGACGCTTTCATCGGGTCAAAGCCTTCATACGCGGCGCGGCCCAGCAGTTTCCACAGCGTTTCCAGTAGCGTCGTCTTGCCGGAACCGGGTTCGCCGACGATTTCGAGAAACGGGAAACTCTCAAAGCGCTCGCGGATTTGCTCGGCGAACAGGCCGCCGAGCCAGTAGCCGAGGGCGATCACGCCCTTCTCGCCAAAGGATGTGAGGAATTTGTCGAACCAGCCTTTGACCGGCGCGTCGCCGGAAATGGTCAGCGTCTTGGCTTTGGACAAGGCCCGGATCGAGGTTTTGCCGATGTCGAAATAATCCTCGGCGTTGGCCTCGACGATCTTGCCGCTTTTCACCGCGATGTCGTTGAACACATACGCGCCGTGCGCACGGCTGTAGCCCAAAAAATCGAGCGTTTCGACGCGCTTGATGTCGTATGTCCAATGCTCGACGAGCCGATCCAGTTGGACGCCGCTGCCCGTCCATACCGCGCCGGGAAAGGACAGCATGCGCTTTTTGAATTCGGCGTTGGCGGAAAGTTGCGCCGGGGAAAAGGTCTCTTTGATCGCCGCGCCGTCGTGGGGGAACTCGACGCGAAAGTAATACCAGGCCTCGCCGGAAACGGCGTTGGCGAGGTAATAGAGTGGGGCGGGCAGGCAATTGCAAATCTGGTTGACGCCCAGCGTTTCCTTGAGCGCCTGCTCTTCGGCTTCGGCCTCGCTCATGCCGTTGTCGATATGCTGACGGGAAATCTTGGAAAACTGGTCGCTGTCCTGTTTGGCCCAATACAGGCGCTTGCCGAAGTCGAACGGGAAGGCGGAACGCTTTTTATCTTGCCAGAGCAGCCGCGCTTTTTCGGCGGGCGTCCGGGAGAGCAGGACTTTTCCGGCGTGGCGGTAGCGGGCGATGTCTTCGGGGTTCAGGCGGTCGCGCTGGTGCAGGTCGTTCCAGTCGATTTTCCGCTCGCCGCCGGCGGGCGAGGGAAGCGCGGGCAAGGCGGCGCTGGCCTCCCAGCCCTCGGCGCGGCTCTTTTCGACGAATTTCCAGATCGATTTTTTACCTGCCTCGTCGTTATCGAGCGCCCAGATCAGCGCCGGCCGGCGGCGCTTGGCGGCGGCGCAGCGCTCAATCAGCGCGGCCAGTGGCGTAGACGGGTAATTGCCGCTGCTCATGATCGAAACGGCGTAAATGCCATTGTGCAACAGCGCGATGGCGTCGAAGATGCCCTCGCATAACCAGATTTCATCCGGCAGGCTGACCGAGCCCGGCGGCTCCCACCACAGGCCGCCGTATTTGCCGGCGAAGCGCGCCTTCATTGACCCAAAGCGCTCCGGGCGGTCGATCAGGCGTTCCCAGGCAATGTCGCCGCCGAGGGCGAAACGCACCGTGGCGCTGGCCGCGTGGGTTTTCTGGTCGAAATACGATTCCTGCGTGTACCAGCCCTTGAGCATCTTGAGGTCAAAGCCGCGCCCGTCGCGCAGGTAGGCGTCCGCCGTGGCGGTGGCCGATTGCGGCGTAACGGGGTAGAGGCGCGACCAATCGTTGAATAAATCCGGGTAGAGTTCCTTGACGTGGAACTCCGCGCCGCATTTGTTGAGCCGGCCGCAACGTAGTACCCACGGGTGTTCCCTG
>JAITNL010000232.1 GCA_031290495.1 Accumulibacter sp. | reverse complement strand
CAACTGGCAGATCGCCTCGGGTCGGCAATTCGCGGACGACGAGGAAACCGCCGGCAAGGCGGTGTGCATCATCGGCGACACGGTGCGGCGGCAACTTTTCCCGCGCGGCTCGCCGCTTGGCGACGAACTGCGCGTGAAAAACTTCACCTGCGAGATTATCGGCGTGCTGCAAGCCAAGGGACAGGGCGCGATGGGCATGGACCAGGACGACGTGGTGCTGATGCCGATCCGCACCGCCCAGCGGCGTCTCACCGGCAACGTCACCGACGTGGCGACGCTGATGCTGTCGATGCGCGACAGCGTTGCCGCCGACCCGGTCATGGAACAGATTCGTCGGCTGATGCGCGAACGGCGCAAGCTCGCGGAAAACGCCGACGACGATTTCCACGTGATGGACACCAAGCAGATCGCCGAGACGCTCTCCGGCACCATTCGCACGCTGACCGGCCTGCTCGGCGCGGTGGCGGCGGTCAGCCTGCTGGTCGGCGGCATCGGCATCATGAACATCATGCTGGTCTCGGTCACCGAACGCACGCGCGAAATCGGCATCCGGCTGGCCATCGGCGCGCTGGAAAACGAAGTCCTGCTCCAGTTCCTGATCGAAGCCGTCGCCCTTTCCGCCTTCGGCGGCCTGGTCGGCATCGTCCTGGCGCTGTTCTCCTGCCTGGGCATCTCCCACCTGATGCGCATGCCCTTCGTCTTCGACCCCGGCATCAACCTCCTGTCCTTCGTCTTCTCGGCGGCTATCGGCGTTATCTTCGGCTACATGCCGGCACGGCGGGCGGCCAGCCTCGATCCTATTGTGGCGCTGCGCTTCGAGTGATCCCGGAATATCGGCGCGTTGGAGAATGCCTGCGCCGGTCGCGGCAGCGCGGCGTATCACCAGTCGGTACTGTTGTCCTTGCTGGTCTATGGCTACGCCACGGGAGTGTTTTCGAGTCGGAAGATCGAGCGGGCGACTAAAGCGGGACAAACACCATCCGGCGCCGCTGGATCGTTTCACCGAACCCGCCGCCCTGTTCGCGTATGCTGCGCCCGCTCAGGCCATGGGCCACAAACTCAAGACAACGCTGTATCGGGCACTCTACGCCCTGCGCAAACAAACCGTCGAACCCGTGTTTGGCATCGTCAAGTCCGTCTTGGATTTTTGACAGTTCTCCCCGCGCGGCATCTCAAAAGTCACCGGCGAATGGACGCTGGTTTGCCTGGCGTGGAATTTGAAACGCATGGCCGTATTGCGTCCGCAGCCGATAACCAGGACATGGGCATTACGATTTCAAGGTCAAATCACCCGATTCAGACTCAAAATCGCCAGATATCGACTCAAAACGCCCCGCTTCATTCCGAAGCGTGAATTTCCTCCGTCTGATATGAGCCGTGACGGGGCAAGTCCGACAGACTGCTAGTGGACAACCTGGGTTAAACTGCCTTTTCCCGTTCGGAGCAAGGAAAATCGTGGCGTCGATGAAACTGAAACTCAAATTCCTGCCGCGCCTGGCGGCAACCCTTATGTTTTCCGCCGCGACCGCGTTGGCGCAGACCCAGACCGTGGTGCTCTACTCGTCCAACAACACCGCGACCATCGAGGCGGCGTTGCATGTGACCAAGACCAAAGCACCGTCACTCAACGTCCAACAGGTGACGGACGGAACCGGCGCGTTGATGAAGCGCATCCAGGCGGAAGCCAAGGATCCGCGCGGCGATATTCT
Organism: Accumulibacter sp.; assembly: GCA_031290495.1. GTDB lineage: Bacteria > Pseudomonadota > Gammaproteobacteria > Burkholderiales > Rhodocyclaceae > Propionivibrio. The sequence continues at coordinate 5,091 of JAITNL010000232.1, read as the reverse complement.
GTGGAGCGGCGGCTTCGGTACGCTGGGCGCTTACAAGGAATACATGACGCCTTACAAATCGCCCGAACTGGCCGCGATCCCCGAAGAATTTCGCGGCCCGGACGATCTCTGGGTCGGCACCAATGTTCATCTGATGGTGCTGATGGTCAACGAAAAACAACTCAAGGGTTTGCCCGTGCCGAAGACTTGGTCCGACCTGATGAAGCCTGAATGGAAAGGAAAATTCGCCATCGCCGACCCAGATACGGGTGCCACCGCGTATCTGCTGATCTATGGCCTTTTGAAGCAGTTTGGCCGCGAGGGACTGGAAAAAATCGCCGCCAACGCTATCGTGACTTCTTCTTCCGGCGCGACCTACAAGGGCACGGCCAGGGGCGAATACCCCGTCGGGCTGACCATCGAATACGCGGCGCAGGAATACGTCGCTGGCGGCCAGAAGGAAATCAGGCTGGTTTATCCGAGCGAAGGCAGCTATCTCGCGCCGGAAGGCATGTTCATCGTCAAGGGAGCGAAAAACGCGGAAGCGGCCAAAATCTTCTACAACACCCTGCTCAGCAAGGAAACACAGCAGGAACTGTTGATCCAGACTTTCCGCCGACCAACCCGCAAGGATATTCGGGTATCGAGACTGACTTCCTTGCCCGACATCAAGTCGATCAAAATCTTCCCGCTCGACCAGACCACCGCCTCGGAAGAGTATGAACAGCTGGTCAGTCTCTGGAATCTCGCGGTAAACAAAGCCCGCTAGTGTGTGTTTCACACTAAAGGGAACATATGAGACAGTGCCCATTTAGCCGCTCCTCTCCCTCGCCGCTTCTGTTTTTACCCGTCGTTCCAGCGCAAGCGTAAATCCAGCTTTTCAGGTTTCCCGGAGGCTGCATGGAGTCGGGGTTCGCCCGCCCTCTGCGCTGTCATTTCCGCGCCAGCAGGGAGCCATGAATTATAAGAGGAGCTGCGAGATTCCCCTTGCGGGACGACCAAACGGACCGATGGGCGAAACATGCCTGGATTCATATGTCCTTTTATATTTTTTCAGTATAAAGGCATACGAATCCATTAGTTCTGTTTTCGTTCCCGTTTTCCTACTATCCGTCATGATCCATTGCATGGGGTCGCGAAATTTATCAGCACATGCAGACATAATTTATGGAGTGGAAAATGAACGGAATCAAAAAGACAATCCCCCTGCTTCTGGGCGCGGCGCTCGCCATTGGCGGCGTTTCTGCGTATGCGGAAGGAAAAATCAGCATCGCGCAGCAATTTGGCATCTCCTACCTGATATTTGACGTGATCAAGGATCAAAAACTGATCGAAAAGCACGGCAAAAAGGATGGTATCGACATCGAGGTGGTATGGAGACAGCTTTCCGGCGCCACCGCAATGAATGAAGCATTGCTGGCAAACAATCTCGACATTGTTTCGGCGGGCGTGCCGCCGGCACTGGTGTTGTGGGATCGCACCCTGGGAAAACAAAATGTGAAAGCCGTGGCGACGCTCGGGTCGCTGCCGAATTACCTCGTCACCAATAATCCGAATGTCAAGTCAATCAAGGATTTGAGCGAAAAAGACCGCATCGCTACGCCAGCGGCGGGCGTCGGTTTCCAGTCGCGCACGCTGCAAATCGAAACCGCGAAGATTTACGGCAAGGACGACCTCAAGCGTTTCGACAAAATCACCGTCAGTCTTCCGCACTCGGACGCGGCGGCCGCGCTGATTTCGGGCGGACTTGACGTCAACGCGCATTTTGCCAGCGCGCCGTTCTATTATCAGGAACTCGCGGGCAATCCGGCGGTGCACAAGATTCTGAGTTCCTACGACGTGCTTGGCGGACCGCACACTTTCAACATCGCGTATACGACGCAGAAATTCCACGACGAAAATCCGAAGACCTACAAGGCGCTGTTTGCGGCGTTTGGCGAGGCTGCCGAATGGATTCGCAACAACAAGGACAAAGCGGCCGACGTTTATATCCGCCAGCAACAGTCGAAACTCTCGCCCAAACTCGTCGCGGAAATGATTGCCGACCCTGAAAACGATTTCACGATCGTGCCGCAGCGCGTGAAAAAATTCGCCGACGAATTGCATAACATTGGCGTCATCAAGAACAAGGGCGATTCGTGGAAAGACTATTTCTTCGAGGAAGCGCATGTCCTTGAAGGAAGCTGAAGAGTCATGATTCCCGCACTTGCGCTGGCGCGTGAAACCATCGGCGACGGCGCGCCGGTTTTCGGAAGTATCGATAGGGAAAATGCAGAACCTGTGCACCCGGTGGGCGCAGGTTCGCGCCTGCCGGCGCATATTGTGGACAACACCACGGACAAATCCCTGCTCTCGATCCGGGGGGTGACGCTTGAATACGAAACGCCGGAACGCATCATCCGCGCGACGCACCGGATTGATCTTGACGTTTTTCCGGCAGAGCGTTTTGTGCTGCTTGGCCCGTCGGGTTGCGGCAAATCGACACTGTTGAAGGCGGTCGCCGGTTTCATTCGTCCCAGGGAAGGCGAAATATTGCTCGACAAAAAGCGCATTACCCACCCCGGCCCCGACCGCATCGTCGTGTTCCAGGAATTCGACCAGCTTCCGCCCTGGAAGACCGTCCGGCAGAATATCGTCTTTCCGCTTCTCGCCTCAAAAACCGCCACGCGTGGGCAAGCCAACGAACGCGCCGCGTATTTCATCGATAAGGTAGGTCTCTCCGGTTTCGCCGACGCCTACCCGCATCAGCTTTCCGGCGGCATGAAGCAGCGCGTCGCCATCGCCCGCGCGCTGGCGATGCAGCCGCGCATCCTGTTGATGGACGAGCCTTTCGCGGCGCTCGACGCGCTCACCCGGCGCAAAATGCAAAAAGATCTCATCGCGCTCTGGGAAGAAGTCCGCTTCACGCTTTTATTCGTCACTCATTCGATCGAGGAAGCGCTCGTCGTCGGCAACCGGATCGCGATTCTTTCACCGCATCCCGGTCGCGTGCGCGCCGAACTCAACAGCCACCAGTGGAATCTGGGCAGCGGCGGCGAAGAATTTCAGAGCGCCGCGCGGCGCATCGAAAATTACCTGTTTGAAAATGGGGCGACGGAAAATTCCGCCGCCTGAAATCAAAACTCCATGCGTATCGAAAAAATCTCCCCGCCCGTTCGTCCGGAATACGAACGGACGCTCGCGCCTTTCGACGAAGCGCCGGTCGAACGTCATTTGCCCTGGCTCAAACGGATTTTCAGGCACGCGGCTTTTCGCAAACTGCTGATCCTGATCGCGCTTGCCGTGCTTTGGGAAATCCTCGCGCGCATCCAGAACAACGACCTGCTTCTGCCGTCGTTTTCCGCCGTCATCCGCGCGCTGTTCGAGGGTGTCGCCAGCGGCGAATTACTCTCAAAAGCGCTCATTTCGCTCGGTCTCCTGATAAAAGGCTATCTGTCCGGAATCGTCTGCGCCTTCCTGCTCACCTCGCTCGCCGTCTCGACGCAAACCGGGCAGGATCTGCTGTCCACGCTGACTTCGATGTTCAACCCCTTGCCGCCGATTGCGCTCCTGCCGGTCTCGCTCCTCTGGTTCGGGCTTGGACAGATGAGCCTGATTTTCGTGCTTGTGCATTCCGTGCTCTGGCCGCTCGCGCTCAACACTCACGCGGGATTCCAATCCGTTCCCGAAACCCTGCGCATGGCTGGGCGCAATTATGGCTTGACCGGCGTCCGTTACATTGCGCAGATACTGATCCCCGCTGCGCTGCCGTCGATTCTTTCGGGACTGAAAATCGGCTGGGCATTCGCCTGGCGCACGCTGATCGCCGCAGAGCTTGTTTTCGGCGCCTCGTCGGGCGAAGGCGGCCTCGGCTGGTTCATCTTCCAGAACCGCAACGAACTTTATACCGACAAGGTTTTCGCCGGCCTCCTGATGGTTATCCTGATCGGTCTTTTGGTCGAAAACATCATCTTCCTTTCGCTTGAACGCGTTACCGTCAAGCGCTGGGGGGTCCAGCGTTGACCGGCGGATAAAGCATGATCTCTCGCCCAAAACCGCGCGTTCTCATCGCCGAATTCATGGACGAACCAGCCATTGACGCGCTGCGCGCGCGTCACGACGTGCGTTACGACCCTGATCTGTTCGGAAAAAGAGACGAACTTGGCCGTGAAATCGGCCTTGCCGACGCGCTGATCGTGCGCAACAACACCCGCGTCGACGCCGCGTTGATTGCCGCCGCGCCCAAACTCCGCGCTATCGCGCGGCTCGGCGTCGGACTCGACAACATCGATCAGGAAACGTGCAAAAAACGCGGCATCGCCATCTATCCAGCGACCGGCGCAAACGCGCGTTCCGTCGCCGAATACACGATTGCCGCCATGCTTTTCCTCCAACGCGACCTGTGGAGCAGCAACGCCGAAACCGGAGCTGGCAAGTGGCCACGGCTTGAATTTTCAAATACCGGCGAAGCGCTTGGCAAAACGCTGGGGCTCATTGGATTCGGCCAGATCGGACAACTCGTCGCCAAACTCGCGATGCCGTTTGCAATGCGCGTCGTCGCCACCGATCCCGCCTTCCCGGACGCTTCGCCGCTCTGGGCGCAAACCGGCGTCGCGCCGCGTTCGCTGGCCGAACTCCTCGGCGAATCCGACATCGTTTCACTGCACTTGCCGCTCGACGCAACAACGCGCGGTCTGCTCGATCACGCAAAACTCGCGGCGACCAAGCGCGGCGCGTTCCTGATCAACACCGCGCGCGGCGGAATCGTCGACGAAAACGCGCTGGCAAAACTTCTGCGCAATGGTCATCTGGCCGGCGCGGTCATCGATGTTTTCAGCGACGAACCGCTCAAATCCGGCTCGCCGCTCGCCGGCTTGCCAAACGTCTGGCTGACGCCGCACGTCGCCGGACTGACGCGCGAAGCGAACGCCAGAGTCAGCGCTATCGCCGCGGAAAAAATCGATCAAGCGCTGCGGAATTAAGTGCTTATCCGAAAATAATAGTATAATATCTCCGTAATTGAAATGGTGTGCGGCAGCAACAGCGATAACGGAGGATTAGCGAATGGCGAGGACACATCCTTGGGAGATTTCCGACGAGTTTTGGGCGTTAGTGGAACCGTTGCTGCCGGCG
>JAITNL010000161.1 GCA_031290495.1 Accumulibacter sp. | reverse complement strand
TCGCTGATGACATATTGGCAACCGCTTTCAAGCGCGGCGGCAAGAATAAGCGAATCGTAAAATGAATACCGGTACCGTTCGTGAATATCGAGTGCTTTATCGGTTGTAACAACCGTTATCAGCGCAACGTTACACACGGCTTCCATGGCCTCGATCGTCGCCTTGATCTCCGATGCCGATTTGCCGTACTTCTTCAGCAACACGTTGCATAGCTCGTTTACAACCTGTGTACTGACAACGCAGTCATAAGCTTCCAATGCGTCCATGGCGGCTTGCCGCTTGTCCGGGTCGTCCTCCGAACTCAAGTAAACAAAGACGTTGGTATCGATAAATGCTTTATCTCCCATTGGCATCTTCCCTGTCAAAGCCAATACCTTGGGTATGCAATTTCAGATCAGGGAAGAATCGCGCCTTATCGACCGTGCGTGTGGAATCCGGCAAAAGAAGAACCTTGACTTTTGGCGAGACAAGACTCAGGTACTCGTCAGGCACCCGGATCGTGCCGTTTTCGATGATCGCCTCAAACTGGTATGCAAGCATTGGATTTCCTTTTTCAAGCCTATTCGTTGCGAATGCCGCGCGCATTATACGACGCCGGTCAATCCCGGCGTCTCACTGGCCACACTCTGCCAGTATCCGCGATGTCACTCATAACGCAGCGCCTCCGCCGGATTGATGCGCGAAGCGCGCCAGCTCGGATAGAGCGTCGCCGCCAGCGACAGCACGAACGACACGCCGGTGATCGTGATCACATCGCCCCATTGCAGTTCCGAGGGCAGGCTGGAGATGTAATACACCTCTTTGGAAAACAGTTGCGTGCCGAGCAGGCGCTCAATGAACGGCACCGCCACGTCAATGTTGTGCGCCAGCGTTACGCCGCCGAGCACGCCAAGGCCAAGCCCGATGAAGCCGATCAGCGCGCCCTGCACCATGAACACCGTCATGACGCTGCGCGGAGAAGCGCCGAGCGTGCGCAGGATGGCGATGTCGGCCTGCTTGTCGGTGACCGCCATGACCAGCGTCGACACGATGTTGAAGGCCGCCACGGCGACGATCAGCGAGAGGATGATGAACATCATGTTCTTCTCGATCTGCACCGCGCGGAAGAAGTTCGCGTGACTGCGCGTCCAGTCGCTGATGTAGGCCGGCGTGGTCAGGGTATCGGCCAGTTGCCGGACGATCCACGGCGCGCGGAACAGGTCGTCGAGCTTCAGGCGCACGCCGGAAACGCGGTCCTCCAAGCGATAGAGTTTCTGCGCGTCCTCCAGGCGAATCAAGGCCAGCGCGTTGTCATATTCGAACATGCCGACCTCGAAAATGCCGCTGACCGTGAAACTCTTCAGACGCGGCACCACGCCGGCCGGCGTCACCACGCCCTGCGGCGCGAACACCGTCACTTTGTCGCCGGGAAACACGCCGAGCGCGCGCGCCAGTTCGCTGCCGAGCACGATATTGAAAGCGTCGGGCGTCAGCGATTCGAGCGAGCCTTCCTTGATAGGCGCGCCAAAGTCAGCCACTTTATCTTCTTCTTGCGGGATGATCCCGCGCACTATCGCCCCGCGCACCGACGGCCCGAAGGCCAACATGCCCTGCGCCTGCACGTAAGGCGCGGCGCCGATGACTTCCGGCAGCATCAAAGCATCGCGCGCCACCTCCTCCCAGCCGGACATTTCGCCGTCCGCGCCGCTGATCTGCACGTGTGAGACGACGGCCAGGATACGTCCGCGCAACTCGGTCTGAAAACCGTTCATCACCGACAGCACGACGATCAACGCCGTCACTCCGAGCGCGATGCCGAGCATGGAGATCAGCGAGATAAAGGAAATGAAATGATTGCGCCGCTTCGCCCGCGTGTAACGCAGGCCGATCAGCAATTCGTAGGGGAGCGTCAAGGCCGGTATCCGAATCGGTCAAAGGCGCCATGCTACACGTTTCCTTGAATTTCCTCGCGTCGGCCCTTCTCCGGTGACAATCACGCATGGACGTGAGCAGCGTTTGACAAGAGCATGGCACCGCGCGCTTCCCCTCTCCTGCCCGCAGGAGGCGAGAGGACAAAAGCGCGGAGCGACAGACTTTCAACCGGGGTTCGTCTCGTGCCGCCCTGAAAAGCCGGGTTTCAAACCGGAGCGGGTTTTACGATGAATGCCGGATTACGCTGTTGCGCGGCTTATCCGGGTTACAAAACCCATGCCACGTTTCAACCATCGATTCAACGCGGTTCCGTATTATCTGGTAACCGGCGTTCCCCGCCCGGAGTATTGATCGCTCATGCGATAGATGGCTTCGACAAATGGCGCGTTGGGTTTGTCGCGGCAGAAACGTTCGATGTACATCTCTACCGTGCCGCGCGAAATGTCCGCGACCTGCTGCTTCTGATTAGCGTAATTGTGGCCGCTCAGAAAGCCGCGCGCCCAGGATAGATATGCCACGCGCTGTTCCGGATCGTCTTTCGATCCGATCCAGGCTTGACAGGAATTGTCGTCGAACCCCAACACCTTGGGCGGGGCCGCGGCAATGCCGTTCGCCGCGCCCAGCGCCAGCAGCAACGCCACAAATATTGACTTTTCCGGCAGCATCGATTTTCATCCTCCCTGCGGAATCCGCGCGAAAACCATTAGAGAAAACTCTCGATAACCGTTATGCTCCTGATTGGCGGGTATCCATAAGTCATTGAAAAACCTGGATTCCCGCTTGCTCAGGAATGACGGAATTTCATTTGTGCGGAGCTTCCTCAAAAAATCCGTGAACCATTTTAACAGGGTAACAGGGCGGACGCGATACGAATCTGACGCATCGAGATCGGCTGTTGCGAGCTTTCAATCTGTTCGATTGCCATAGTCACCTGAAGGTACAAGGTCGACAACCAACGGTTCGCCGCGCCCCGCCAACGGCTTACGGTTTGTGCATCCTTTGGATGAGGCGATAGTCAAAATAATGGTAAAAAACCCGTGGATAAGCCAGATTACGCCGCCGCGCGGCTTGTCCAAACGCGCGCCTACCCTCAATCCCCCCCCTTGCGGCGCCATGAACTGGCGAAGGATGAGTTCATCGACGCTCAATCACCCCCTTGCGGCAGCCTTCCCTTCTCCCCTTGCGGGAGAGCGCGGGATGGGTTTCGCAAATTCAACCGGTTTTTTGACTATCGCCGCAAAATTTCACGCAACATCCAGATTTTTTCAAAAATAACGTAACAAGGTTCGCGGCGTGCGTATAATGAGCGCGTTTTCATCCCCGCCACTTTTTGCAAGAAATTTTTTGAATCATGAGTTTTTCCATTGACTTTTCCAAAGTCGCCAACATAATTTTTGCAAGCAAGCAAGCAAGCAAGCAAGCAAGCAAGCAAGCAAGCAAGCAAGCAAGCAAGCAATGTGATGTAAACGTTCTCCCCCGCGTTCTTCAAACGCAATGCACTGTTCAGCGCCCTCATTGGGGCGCTTTCTTTTTTTCCGTTCGCGGCGCAAGCCGAACCGTGGAACGGCGCTGTTACCACGACGACCGACAACGGTAGTAACCCTACTGTTATTGGTTTTGGCGGTCAGCAATGGGCGGTGATTGGGAATGACGCGGAAGGCGGCGTGTATTCCAGCAACACGGCCAATACCAGCCCATCCAGCACGGTCGCTCCGACGAACAGCATCACCTTGTTACTCAAGAGTAATAGCGCGGGCAACGGGTATGCCAATTCCGCCTTCAACGCCAGCGGACAACCTGGGAAAGGCCCGAGCAGTAATTACTACAACTATTACGACGAGAGTACGCTGCAAGCTGCACTGGCGGGAATTGCGAATGCTTTGGGGAAAGAGAAAGACGTCATCAACGCGCGGGATTTGGCTCCCATAACGCAGAATGGCGGGTGGTTATCTGGCAGTCCGTCTGATCTCGACGTAAATGATGGTGTCAATGGCACCACGACGGCTAATGACCTTCTATGGGCGCTTTCTTATCCCGAATGGGTAAAGCTCGATGACACAGAAGTGCGAAAGTACACGGCCTCTGCCTGGCGGCTGCGCTCGCCGAGTGTCTACTACGGCCTCGCGCTCGCCGGGCGGTCGGATGGCGCCGGCTACGTCGGCATCAACGTCTTGGATGCGTCGTTTGCCGTCCGTCCCGCTTTCAACCTGGATCTGACGAATGTACTCTTCACATCCGCCGCGTTGGGCAATAGCAGCAGCTTCTCGACCACCACTGATCAGGGCGACGGCATCCGGCTCACGTTTTCCGATGACACCATTGCCACCCCGGCACTGACCCTGAAAGCCAACAATGCTTTCGACTTCTCCGACGGCACGGTCGCCTCCGACATGTACGTCTCCGGCTTTTTGCAGGGAGCTTCCCACGTTATTGACACCTCAAGCCAACGCCATAGGATGTACGTCTCCGGCTTTTTGCAGGGAGCTTCCCACTACTACGCGCAACTGGCTGGCGCCGATAGCGGCAGCGGGTCTTTCGCGCTGACAGGCGTAACCGGCGGCGTCGCCGATGGCACCTACACTTTCCATGTTTTCGGAGAAGAAACCGGCGGCGATTTTTATAGCGGCTTTGCGGGTGAGAACGTCGATTTCCAGGCCGAAGTCAATAACGGCGCGGTTGAACGGCTCTTCCTGCTCCATTCTCCGTGAGTTTCGGGATCAACAACGGCGCTCGCCTCGGTTTTCGGAGAGGGGCCAGGATTGCCGGTAACTTCACCGTCGCCGCCAACGCGAACCTCGATTTCTACCTGCCCGACATGTCGATCAACAACACCGTCCTGCTCACCGTCGATAACGCGGTTACTCTTGTCGG
>JAITNL010000064.1 GCA_031290495.1 Accumulibacter sp. | reverse complement strand
CGTGGCCCGGCGCGCAGCAATGAACGCCACAACGAGGTCGGATATATGGGCGCAGTCGCACCTTCCCTTCGTGTTTCAATTTCCTGTATTTCCCTTGCAATACAGGAGGAGTCCATATATGGGTTGCAGCGTTAGCGGAAACCCAGCTTGCCAATGCCGTGATTACGCTGCGCTCCATCCCAGTCTGCCGTACCCTGCTCCAACAAGACGAACAGCTTTTACTCGGTCAAGCAGGTGAAATCACACCATCGGCTCCCACTGTTGCTTATCAACCAATTTTTTAACTATCACCTTTATATTTCCCCCTCAGCGAGGCATGGCAAGGAAGATTAAAATGACACAAACCTGCGTTACGTCCCGGACTGAACAATGAACGCACAAACCCACGCCCTGATCTTCACCCCCCATCGATCCAGCCTGATTCCCGTCTCCGAAAGCGCCCGCCGTTGCGAAAAAGGACAGCGGATAACGCGGCGCGGCAGCCGGAACAGAAACTCGATTGCCGGACGCGACGCCCAAATCACCGCCGCCACGATCATCGTCGACCGCACGATTCCGCTCCCAGCTCGCCAGCAGGGTAATTAATCGCATGAATGTACTGGATAATAATGACTTTTGCGCGATTGCCGCCAAAATATATGCGATAATCCGCCAATTCCATGTTTTCCGTCGATCGGTGGAAAAGTGGTAATCCGTACAAGTACGGAATTAATTTTTTCATTTCACTATGGAGGTAAAAATGGTTGAAAAACAAAGAGGTTATCTTGAATTGAGGGCCGAGGCCGCAAAATTGCTGCAACAAGCCGAGGAATTAAGGGCAAAAGAAGTCGAGCAGGTCATCGAAGAAATCAGGGAAAAAATGCAGAGTTACGGAATCAACCCTCAGGATTTAGGCTTTGCTTCGAGCAGGACTGGGAAAACAGGCCGGAAAATCCACGTGCAGGTCAGATATCGCGGCCCGAACGGAAAAGAATGGTCAGGCCGTGGACTCACCCCGAAATGGCTTAGGGAAGAAATAGCCAACGGCAAAACCAGGGAAGACTTTTACGTCAAATAGGGGATTGTGACTTCTTTGTTCGTTCCGGATATTTCGGCAAATAAAGCAGGATCGCGGCAAACAAAAACCGGCGCAAGCCGGTTTTTTATACCCGCTCACTTTCAGGTAAAACTTCCGTTATGTCAGTTTGACAAAATATGTAATATTTTCGACTTTGCCGTGGATATTACATGTTTGGGTTATTGTAAATGTTAGTTAGATCGGTGCGCCTTTTACAGGCTTTATTGTTTGTCGCCGTCCGGGGGGCGGGATGTTTTGCCGGGCAACGCTTCCTCGTCCGCTTTTTCCGGAATCTGGACGAAGACTTCGTCCTGTCGAATCATGCCGAGTTCAAAACGCGCACGTTCCTCGATCGCGTCGTAGCCTTGCTTGAGGTCGCGCACTTCGGCGTCGAGAGCGGCGTTGCGCACTTCAAGCGTGTGGGTGTTTTCCTTTCGCCGCTCCACTTGCCGGGCGGCGTCCCACACCCGCAGCCAGCCGCCCTTGCCCAGCCACAGCGGATATTGCAACAGGATGAGCAGGGCGATCAGGATGGTGGAGAGCCAGCGCATGGGGCGCGGAACCGGACAAAGAATTATCTGAGATTGTAAAACGCTTCCAGCCCCGGATAGCTGGACGTATCGCCGAGATCCTCCTCAATGCGCAGCAACTGGTTGTACTTGGCGACGCGATCCGAGCGCGAGAGCGCCCCTGTTTTGATCTGCAAGGCGTTCATGCCGACGGCGATGTCGGCGACGGTGCTGTCCTCGGTCTCGCCCGAACGATGCGAAATGACCGCCGTATAACCGGCGCGCTTGGCCATTTCAATCGCGGCGAAAGTCTCGGACAGCGTGCCGATCTGATTGATCTTGATCAGGATCGAGTTGGCGACGCCCTTCTTGATGCCTTCCTTGAGGAGACGGGTGTTGGTCACGAACAGGTCGTCGCCGACGATCTGCACCTTCGCGCCGAGGCGGCTGGTCAGCAGTTTCCAGCCGTCCCAATCGTTTTCGGCCATGCCGTCCTCGATGGATACGATGGGAAACCGGTCGGCGAGCTTGGCCAGGTAGTCGACGAGCTGCCCGGAGGTCAATTCCAGCCCTTCGCCAGCCAGCACGTATTTGCCGTCCTTGCAGAACTCGGACGCGGCGCAGTCGAGGCCGATCAGTACATCGTCGCCAGGGGAATACCCAGCTGTTTCGATGGCTTGCACGATGAGCCGCAGCGCTTCGGCGTGACCGTCCAGGCCGGACATGCTGGGAGCGAAACCGCCTTCGTCGCCGACCGCCGTGGAAAAGCCTTTTCGATCGAGCAGTTTTTTCAAGGCGTGAAAAACTTCAGCACCGCAGCGCAGGGCTTCGCGAAAAGAATTTTGGCTGACCGGCAGAATCATGAATTCCTGAAAATCCAGATTGTTGTTGGCGTGGCGACCGCCGTTGATGATGTTCATCATCGGTACCGGCATCTGCATCGGCCCCGATCCGCCGAAGTAACGGTACAGCGGCAGTCCCGATTCCTCCGCCGCCGCCTTGGCGACAGCCATCGACACGGCCAGCAGCGCGTTCGCGCCAAGCCGCGACTTGTTTTCGCTGCCATCGAGATGAATCAGCGTCTGGTCGATGAATGCCTGCTCCAGCGCGTCGAGGCCGACGATCGCTTCGGCAATCTCGGTGTTGACGTTCTCGACGGCCTGGATGACGCCCTTGCCGTTATAGCGGCTGGCGTCTCCGTCGCGCAATTCGACGGCCTCGCGCGAGCCGGTCGATGCGCCGGAAGGCACCGAGGCGCGCCCCATTACGCCGGATTCGAGCAACACGTCGCATTCGACGGTGGGATTGCCGCGCGAATCGAGTATTTCGCGCGCGACGACATCAACGACTGAACTCATGATTCTTCCTTTTCAGCAAAATGATCCAGCAATCGCCGCCCGGAACGACAGGCGGCGCTCAATATAGCTCCGCAAAACCAACCCGCTTGACCGTACGATCCAGTTCCACCAGCGTCGCCAGCAAGCTTTCCATGCGACTCAGCGGCCAACTGTTCGGGCCATCGGACCAAGCTTTTTCCGGACACGGATGCGTTTCCATGAAGATGCCCGCGATCCCCGCCGCGACCGCCGCGCGCGCCAGCACCGGGACGAATTCGCGCTGCCCGCCCGATGCGGCACCCTGTCCGCCCGGCAACTGCACCGAGTGGGTGGCGTCGAACACCACCGGGCAGCCGGTTTCGCGCAGGATTGCCAGCGAACGCATGTCGGAGACGAGATTATTGTAACCAAACGAAGCGCCGCGCTCGCAGACCATCAGCGTGTCCGCGCCGCCATTGGCTTCCCGCGCCTTGGCGACGACGTGCTTCATGTCGCCGGGGGCGAGGAACTGGCCTTTCTTGATGTTGACCGGTTTGCCCGTCGCCGCGACGGCGTGAATGAAATCGGTCTGGCGGCAGAGGAAGGCCGGCGTCTGCAATACGTCGGCCACCGCCGCGACCGCCGCGACTTCGGTTTCGCTGTGCACATCGGTGAGAATCGGCACGCCGGCTTGCCGGCGCACTTCGGCGAGCAGCTTCAATCCGGCGTCCAGCCCCGGACCGCGCGGCGATCCGCCCGAGCTGCGATTGGCCTTGTCGTAGGACGCCTTGAAAATGTAGGGAATCTCCAGCCGGGCGCAAATTTCCTTCAGCGCGCCGGCCACATCGACACAGAGTTCAAGCGATTCGGCGGTACACGGCCCGGCCATCAGGAACAGCGGACGATCCAGCCCGATCTCGAAAGCGCCCAGTTTCATTGCGCCGTGCTCCGCGCGTGTTGGGCGAGCGCCGCGTTGACGAAAGAGATGAACAGCGGGTGCCCGGTACGCGGGTTGGAGGTAAATTCTGGGTGAAACTGCACGCCGATGAACCACGGATGAATGTCTTGCGGCAATTCCATCATTTCGGGCAGATTCCCGTTCGGCGCGCGCGCGGGAATCACCAGCCCGGCGGCTTCCAGCCGGGGTACGTAAAAGTTGTTCACTTCGTAGCGGTGACGATGGCGCTCGTTGACCTCGACACCGTAGATGCTCGCCGCCAGCGTACCCGGCTGGATTGGGCAACGCTGCGCGCCCAGACGCATGGTGCCGCCGAGGTTGGATTGCGCGTCGCGATGCTCGATGCGCCCCTCGCGGTCGACCCACTCGGTAATCAGCGCCACCACCGGATGCGTCGTATCGGCATCGAGTTCGGTGCTGTGCGCGTCGGCCAGCCCCGCCTCGTTGCGCGCGTATTCGATCACCGCCAGTTGCATACCGAGGCAAATGCCAAGGTAGGGAATTTTATGTGTGCGCGCATGGTTGATCGCGGCGATTTTGCCCTCGGTGCCGCGTTTGCCAAAACCGCCCGGCACCAGGATGCCGTCCATCGCCTCCAGCGCGCCGCAGCCATCGCGCTCGATATCCTCGGAATCGAAGTAGTGAATATTGATCTTCGCGGCGGTATGCAGGCCAGCGTGATTGAGCGCCTCGATCAGCGATTTGTAGGATTCGGTGAGATCGACGTATTTGCCCACAAAGCCGATGTTGACCTCGGCGCGAGGATGCGCCAGCGTCTCGACCAGTTTGTCCCAGATCGACAAATCGGCGGCGTGGGCGAGGATATGCAGCTTGTGACAGACGATCTCGTCCATCATCTGCCGGTGCAGCATTCCCGGTATCCGGTAGATCGAATCCGCGTCCAGGCACTCGATCACCGCTTCCGGCATCACGTTGCAGAAAAGCGCGATCTTGCGCCGCTCTTCCGCCGGCATCGAACGGTCAGCGCGGCACAGCAGGATGTCGGGCTGGATACCGATCTCGCGCAATTCCTTCACCGAGTGCTGCGTCGGCTTGGTTTTCAACTCGCCGGCGGTGGGGATGTAGGGCAACAGGGTGAGGTGGATATAACAGGTGTTGCTGCGCCCTTCCTCGATCCCCATCTGGCGAATCGCCTCCAGGAAAGGCAGGGACTCGATATCGCCGACCGTGCCGCCGACCTCGATGATGGCCACGTCCGCGCCTTCGCCGCCGGCCTTGATCTTGGACTTGATCTCGTCGGTGATATGCGGGATGACCTGCACGGTCTTGCCGAGGTATTCGCCGCGCCGCTCCTTTTTCAGCACCGAATCGTAAACCTGGCCGGTGGTGAAGTTGTTGCGTTTCGACATCCTGGCGCTGGTAAACCGCTCGTAATGCCCCAGATCGAGGTCGGTCTCGGCGCCGTCCTCGGTGACGAAAACCTCGCCGTGCTGGAACGGACTCATCGTGCCCGGATCGACGTTGATATACGGATCGAGTTTGAGATGGGTGACGCGGATGCCGCGCGATTCCAGGATGGCGCCCAAAGACGCAGCCGCGATGCCCTTGCCCAACGAGGACACCACACCGCCGGTAACGAAGACGTATTTTGTCATGTGACGTGCTTGCAGCGGGAAACACAGATTGTAGCTCAAAAAAAGTGAGCAAAATCGGGAAACGAACGGGAGCGCGCCATTTCACGCCCATTCATGCCATCGCCCGGATCCTTCGCTTGTCGCTACGGCGGTGACTTGACGCCCCTGTTGTGTTGCAGATCGAGGAAGCGTTTGCGGTCTTCGTCGTATTTTTCCTGAATGACCGCCATTTCCTTCTTTTTGGCCTCGATGATCAATTTCTGCGCTTTGCTCTCAAATTCGGTGTTGGCCAATCCTTTTTCGATTTCGGGCGGCAGGGTTTTCTTTTTGTAAAACTCGGCCTCGTTCTCGAATTTCTTGTGCAGCACGATGATCTCGGCAATCCTGGTCTCGGCATTGACGATTAATTTACGGACATCGTCGAGCGCGCGCTGGCGCATCGATTCGATGTCTTTCAGGTCGGCGTAAGTTTCCAGCAGCGCCAGATCCTTGAGATTCTGTTCTTTCTTCAGTACCGCGTCCTTCTGGCGCTGTTCTTCCTCGGCGGCGCGCTGAGCGCGTTGCTCGGCGGTCATGGGCGCCGGGATTTCCCGGATGGTGCGTCCGTTCGCGCCAATCTCGCGGTAGGCGTGCCCGTAACATTGCGCGGGCAGGATGTCCCCACAGAAATGCCGACCGGTCTGGTCGGTGCAGCAATACGACTTTCCGCCGCCGCTTTGCGCAAGCGCGGGAAGCGCGCAGACCAGTCCCGCCAACGCCAGGACGCCCGCCAGAACGAAGGTCTCAGCGCGCGCGCGAAACACCGTATTCCCTCCGGTAACGCGCTATGGCCGCTTCGCGTTCAGCGAAGTCGGGGCGCTGTTTCAAGAAAGCCATCACGTCGTCCAGCGTCGCCACGGCGATCACCTGAAGACCGTAATCCTGTTCCACTTCCTGCGCCGCCGACAACGCGCCGACGCCGCGTTCCATGCGATCCAGCGCGATGACCACGCCGTTGGGCACAGCGCCGGCGGCGCGGATGATGTCCACCGCTTCGCGCACCGAGATGCCAGCCGAGATCACGTCGTCCACGATCAGGACGTTTCCGGCCAGTGGCGCGCCGATGATTTTGCCGCCTTCACCGTGATCCTTGACTTCCTTGCGGTTGAACGAAAACGGCAGATTGCGCCCGGCGCGCGCCAGCGCCACGGCGGTGGCGGAAACCAAAGGGATTCCTTTGTAGGCCGGTCCGTAGAGCATGTCGACGGCGATGCCGCTGGCCTGAATGGCTTGCGCGTAAAATTGCGCGAGACGATCAAGCGCCGCGCCGTCGTTGAACAGGCCAGCGTTGAAAAAGTAGGGAGAAAGCCGTCCCGCCTTGGTCGTAAATTCGCCAAAGCGCAAGACGTTCAGCGCAAGTGCAAATTCGATGAATTCCTGGCGAAAATCCATTATTGATACTCTGCCTTTTTACAATTTTGGGGCTGCCGCCGCCCCGTACAGGGGGCATATGTTACGCATCATTAGCGCAAATCTCAATGGCCTTCGTTCGCCGTGTCACGAGTTTTCAATCTGTCCGGTTTTGCGGCATACGAGGGGGCGCGATTCATCGCGCCAAATCACGGTAAAACATCAATGCCGCGACCGTATGTCAAATCAATGAAATAAAAGTTCATATGTCGCCCGCGCGGCGGTTTCGACGGTGTGGCATTGGGATACAAACCCTTTCCAGGTTCGTTCACAGCGACACGCACGAATACGTGCCGTCCATTTTTTGCTGTCGATCACTCTGCCTGAATGATCGATCCTTTTATCCACGCTCAGACTCGTGCCATATTGGAAAAAACGCTGTCTGTTTTTTTTGCCAAAGCCCCTGTATAATCTGCGCCTCGCTCGTCAGGATGCTGCGGACGAGCGCCGCTGGGGAGTCGCCAAGTTGGTCCAAGGCACCGGATTTTGATTCCGGCATTCGAAGGTTCGAATCCTTCTTCCCCAGCCATTCGGTTTGTTCGTTTCTTCCAGCCCGGGCAGGTAACGCTGCCTGCCCGATCTGTTTCCAGGAAGCTCTTCGGGATTCACGCCATGGCTTACGACAGTCTGATGGTTTTTACCGGGAATGCCAACCCCAGGCTGGCCGCCGATGTCGTCAGACGCCTGAATATTTCCTTGGGACGCGCCAAGGTTGGACGTTTTTCGGACGGCGAAATTTCGGTCGAAATACAGGAACACGTGCGCGGCAAGGATGTCTTCATCCTGCAATCCACCTGCGCGCCAGCCAACGAAAACCTGATGGAGCTGCTGATCATGGCCGACGCGCTGAAACGCGCCTCGGCCGGACGCATCACCGCCGCCATTCCGTATTTCGGTTATGCCCGCCAGGATCGCCGTGTGCGTTCCGCGCGCGTGCCGATCGCCGCCAAGCTGGTGGCCGATCTGCTGGCCGCCGCCGGTGTCCAGCGCGTACTTACGATGGATCTGCACGCCGAGCAGATTCAAGGCTTCTTCAATATTCCGGTCGACAACACCTACTCGATGCCGATCATGCTGGCCGACGTGTGGAAGCAGGATTTCGAGAATCTGATGGTCGTTTCGCCCGATGTCGGCGGCGTCGTGCGCGCCCGCGCGCTGGCCAAGCGCCTGGAATGCGATCTGGCGATCATCGACAAACGCCGTCCCAAGGCCAACGTCGCCGAGGTCATGAACATCATCGGCGACGTCAAGGATCGTACCTGCGTGTTGATGGACGACATGGTCGATACGGCGGGCACCCTGTGCAAGGCAGCCGACGCGCTGAAAGAAAACGGCGCGACCAAGGTGTTGGCGTATTGCGTGCATCCGGTGCTTTCGGGCGCGGCGCTCAGCCGCATCGGCGAGTCGGCGGTCGACGAACTGGTGGTGACCGATACCATCCCGCTGTCCGCCGAGGCGCAAAAATGCAAGATGATCCGGCAGTTGTCGGTGGCCGACGTGCTGGCCGAGACGATTCGCCGGATCAGCAACGACGATTCGATTTCTTCCCTGTTCATCGAATAGCTTTTTTCACCCCTCGCCTGGTCGCGGGCGAGGTTTTCAACCTCAAAGGAGGCATCATGCAATTTGAACTGAACGCGCAAACGCGCACCTTGCAGGGGTCCGGAGCGAGCCGCCGCCTGCGTCGCGCCAACAAGGTTCCGGGTATTCTCTACGGCGGTTCGTCCGCGCCGGAATCGATCGAGATCGATCACAACGAACTGCTCCTGGCCTTGCGCAAGGAAGCTTTTCACTCCTCCCTGATTACGCTCAAACTGGGCGGCGCGGCGCAAACCGTGCTCTTGCGCGACGTACAGATGCACGCCTACAAGCCCTTGGTGCTGCATACCGATTTTCAGCGCGTCGACGCCACGCAGGTTTTGCACCAGAAGGTGCCGCTGCACTTCATCAACGCCGACCTCGCGCCGGGAATCAAGCTCGGCGACGGCGTGGTTTCGCACGCCATGACCGAAATCGACGTGAGTTGTCTGCCGCAAGACCTGCCGACCTTCATCGAAGTCGATTTGCAGGAGATGAAATCCGGTCAGTCCTTGCACATGTCGCAACTCGTTTACCCGCAGGGCGTCAAGCCGGTGCTGCGCGGCGGCGACGATCCGCTGGTGGTGTCGATCGCCACCAAGAAGGCCGTGGCCGAAGAAGTCGAAAGCGAGGCCAAGGAAGGCGAAGCCGCTCCCGCCGCCGCTGCTCCCGCTCCCGCTGCCAACGCCTGATCCGGACGGACGGCTTTCAGCCGCCCGCTAATTCTGAGGAGTGGATATGCTGCGACCATTTTTGTTTGTGCTGCTCGGGATATTCTTGCTTATCGCTGGTATTCCCTTGATGAATTTTAACTTTTATGTCGGCCTCGTATCCATGGGCGCTGGTATCCTTGTTATAAGCGTGTTCCGTGTTCAGTTCATGCGTAAAATGAATCAATGGTTCGCAATCAAAGGGGAAGAAACCAGGAAAAAAAGAGATCAAAATAGGCTTTCTCGCAATCAGCAGTAATAGGATTTATCTAAATCCTGTGCTCAAGCGAGCCGTCGCAGCCTCCCCGCGACGGCTTTTCCTTTTTTCAGTTTACGTGGATAAGATGGCATGGCATCTCCGCGTCTGATCGTCGGCCTGGGCAATCCCGGAAGCGAGTATGCGGATACGCGCCATAACCTGGGTTTCTGGTTCGTCGACCGGCTGGCCGCCGATCTCAAGGTGACGCTGGCCCCGCAAAGCAAGTTTCATGGACACGTCGGGCGGCACGGCAATTCGTGGCTGCTCAAACCGGCGACTTTCATGAACCGTTCCGGGCTGGCGGTGCTCTCGCTGGCGTGTTTCTACAAGATTTTGCCTGACGAGATTCTGGTGATCCACGACGATCTCGACCTGCCGCCCGGCGGTATCCGCGTCAAGCAGGGCGGTGGAAACGGCGGACACAACGGGATCAAGGACATTCAGACGCATCTCGGTTCTCCGGATTTCTGGCGTCTGCGCCTCGGCATCGGGCATCCCGGCGAGCGCGGCGAAGTCGTCGATTATGTCCTCAAGCCGCCGCGCCGCGAGGAGCGGGAACTGATCGACCCGGCCATCGAGCGCTGTCTGCTGGCCTGGCCGAATTTTGGCGCTGGCGACTACGCGGCGGCGCAGCGGGTTTTGCATGGCAAAGCGGCTAACACAGGAATTTCACCATGAGCCTCAAATGCGGCATCGTCGGCCTGCCCAACGTCGGCAAGTCCACCCTTTTCAACGCGCTGACCCAGGCCAGCGTGGCGGCTGAAAATTATCCCTTCTGCACCATCGAGCCGTCGGTCGGCATCGTCGCTGTGCCCGACGCGCGGCTGGCCGCGCTGGCGGCGATCGCCAAGCCACAGCGGGTGGTGCCGGCGATCACCGAATTTGTCGACATCGCCGGGCTGGTGGCCGGCGCGTCCAAGGGCGAAGGGCTGGGCAACCAGTTCCTCGCCAACATCCGCGAGACCGACGCCGTGCTGCACGTCGTGCGTTGCTTCGCCAACGACAATGTGGTGCATGTCGCCGGCACGATCGATCCGCTCCGCGACATCGAGATCATCGACACGGAATTGGCGCTGGCCGATCTCGCCACTGTCGACAAGGCGCTCAACCGCTATCGCAAACCGGCCAACGCGGGTGACAAGGACGCCCGGCTGCTGGTTGCCGTGCTGGATAAATGCCATGCCCAGCTCGATCAATGCCGGCCGGTGCGCGCGCTCGATCTTTCCAGGGAAGAGTGGGACAAGCTCAAGCCGTTCTGTCTGCTCACCGCCAAGCCCGTGCTCTACGCGGCCAACGTCGCCGAGGACGGTTTCCGGGACAATCCGTATCTGGACGCGGTGCGCGAACACGCCAAGGCCGAAGGCGCGGCAGTGGTGCCGATCTGCGCCGCCATCGAGGCGGAAATCGCCGCGCTGGAAGACGAGGAAAAGCAACTGTTCCTGACCGACCTCGGCCTCGAAGAACCGGGACTGAACCGGCTGGTTCGCGCCGCCTATCAGCTCCTCGGCCTGCAAACCTACTTCACCGCCGGCCCCAAGGAAGTCAAAGCGTGGACGATTCACCAGGGCGACACCGCGCCGCAGGCCGCCGGCGTGATTCACACCGACTTCGAGCGCGGCTTCATCCGCGCCCAGACCATCGCCTACGACGATTTCATCGCCTGCGATGGCGAACAGGGCGCCAGGGAAGCCGGCAAAATACGCGCCGAAGGCAAGGAATACATGGTCAAGGACGGCGACGTTCTCAACTTTTTGTTCAACGTGTGAACCATTCAGTTCAAAGAATACTGGCCGACGCCATCAGCGAACAGGCATGAGAAATTTCTTCCCCTGCCTCGTCATTCCAGCGCAAGCGGGAATCCGGCTTTTCAGGGTTTCACGATGACTTCATGGATTCCTGTCTACGCAGGAATGACGGAAAAAACAGGGGACGGCGGGAAGATGGCTGGCCAAATGCGATTGTCTTGGTGACAGGATGAACACGAACAGCGAGCCGACGCCGGCGGACGCCATCCCCCGCTATCGCGGCCGCTTCGCGCCGTCGCCGACCGGACCGCTGCATTTCGGTTCGCTGGTGGCGGCGGTCGGCAGTTATCTCGATGCCAAGGCCAACGGCGGCGAGTGGCTGGTGCGCATCGAAGACATCGACGCGCCAAGAACACAGCCCGGCGCGACCGACGGCATCCTCCGGACGCTGGAAGGTTTCGGGTTCGAGTGGGACGGCGAAGTCGTTTTCCAGAGTCGGCGTCTCGACCTGTATCACGCGGCGCTGGTGCGTCTGCAACTGGCCGGGCTGACGTATCCGTGTTCCTGCTCGCGCGGCGAGATCGCGGCATCGGCCACGCGCCGCTCGGTCGACGGCGGTCTGCTCTATCCGGGAAGCTGCCGCGCCGGCTTGCGCGAGGGCGCGGCGGCGCGCGCCTGGCGGCTGCGCGTACCCGACCGGGAGTTCGCTTTCCAGGATCGCATCCAGGGCGAAGCGCGCCAAAACCTGGAGCGCGAAGTCGGCGACTTCGTTCTGCTGCGCGCCGACGGCCAATACGCGTATCAACTGGCGGTGGTCGCTGACGACGCGGCGCAAGCGGTCAACGCGGTTGTGCGCGGCGTCGACCTGCTTGATTCGACGGCGCGTCAGATCTGGTTGTCGCAATGCCTTGGCTTGCCCGCGCCGAGTTACGCGCACGTGCCGGTGGCCGTCAATCCGGCGGGAGAAAAACTGTCCAAACAGACGCAGGCGCCAGCCATCGATCCGGCTCAGGGAGTCGGCCTGCTGGCACGCGCGCTGCGTTTCCTCGGCCAGCCGGTTCCCACTGAAGCGAAAAAGATGGAACTCGCCGATTTTTGGCGCTGGGCGACCGGCGCGTGGAACATCGCGCGCGTCCACGCGGTGCGCGCCATCCTGGCGGAATAATCTTTTGTTTACATTCGTGGCGGCAGAACGTCCATCGGATTACGCGGTAGGGACAAACCTGCGCAGCGGCGTAATCCGACACCCCGACGCGAAGCGCCGCCAGATTTTCCTTCTCCAGCAAGGAAAAAAGGGAAAGTTGCCGCGCCTTTCATCCGCTTGGCGGTTCGTTCCACAAGAGAAAATTCACACACGAAACCGCGCAAAACTGACCCGTCGCGAACGAATCCGCGCGTAAAAACGCATCGTTTCCACGCCATAATTTTGACGTCTGCGTATATCATCCACACCTTCGCAATCGCCCTGATGTCTCCGCTATGTCCCATACCCAACGAATCGTCAGTCTGGCCGTCTGTGCGGCGGTCTTTATCTTTTCCGCGTCTGCGTCAGCCAATCCGTTTGAACAGCAACTGACGAACGGATTGCGCGTCATCGTCAAGGAGGACCGGCGCGCGCCGACCGCCGTGCACATGGTCTGGTATCGCGCCGGAAGCATCGACGAAACCAACGGCACGACTGGCGTCGCGCACCTGCTCGAACACATGATGTTCAAGGGCACGCCGAGCATCGGCGCGGGCGAGTTCAGCCGTCTGGTGGCCGCCGCCGGGGGGCGCGACAACGCCTTTACCAGCCGCGATTACACCGCCTATTATCAGCAGGTGCCGAAACGCGAGCTGGAACGGATGATCGCGCTCGAAGCCGATCGTATGCGCCATCTGACGCTCGACCCAAAGGAGTTCGAGCAAGAGATCAAGGTGGTCATGGAAGAGCGTCGGCTGCGTACCGACGACCGGCCAACGGCGGCGCTTTCCGAGCAGACGCACGCGGTCGCTTTTCAGGCGCATCCGTACCGCGTGCCGGTAATCGGCTGGATGAACGATCTGGAGGCCATGACCGCGCAGGACGCGCGCGACTGGTACGAGCGCTGGTACGTGCCGAACAACGCCTATGTGGTGATCGTCGGCGATGTCGATCACCAGGACGTTTTCCGCTTGGCCGAGCAGTATTACGGCCCGCTCGCGGCGCGTTCGCTGCCCACGCGCAAGCCGCAGGTGGAGCCGATCCAGGCCGGAATCCGGCGGCTCGTCTTCAAGGCCCCGGCCGATCTGCCGGTGGTCTTGATGGCCTACAAAGTGCCGGTACTGCGCGATGTCGATCAGGATGTCGATCCCTATGCGCTGGAGATGCTTTCGGCCATTCTCGACGGACACGAGGCAGCCCGCTTCACCCGCCGTCTGGTACGCGAACAGCGCCTGGCGGTCTCGGCGGGCGTCGGTTACGACGCGACCGCGCGCGGCCCCGGTCTGTTCTATCTGCAAGGCTCACCCAGCGCCGGGCGCGCGCGCGCCGAGCTGGAAGCCGGTTTTCGCGCCGAGATCGCGCGGCTCGTCCGCGACGGCGTGAGCGGCGGCGAACTGGCGCGGGCGCGGGCGCAGCTCGTCGCCGGCGAGGTTTACAAACTCGATTCGATGTTCGCCCAGGCGCTGGAAATCGGCCAGCTCGAGGCGGCGGGCATCCCGTACTCGAAGGACCGGCGGCTGATCGAGAAATTGCAGGCGGTCACGGCCGAACAAGTGCAGTCCGTGGCGCAGCGTTATCTGGTCGACGACGGCCTGACGGTCGCCGAACTCGATCCGCAGCCGTTGCCGGAGCAGTTGCCAGAAGCACCCCGCCGTCCGTCAGTCACGATCCGTCATTGAGTGAGCAAACCATGAAGATCATGAAAATGTTCCTGTTCCTATCCCTCGTGGCATTCGGCGCGTCGAGCGGAATGGCCGTGGCGGCCCCGGTCATAGAACACTGGGTCGCGCCGTCCGGCGCGCGCGTTTACTTCGTCGAAAATCGCGCCTTGCCGATGCTCGACGTGCAGGTCGATTTTCCCGCCGGCAGATCGAGCGACCCCGCCGGCAAACCGGGGCTGGCGTCGCTGACGCACGCGCTGCTCGACATGGGCGTCGAGGGCCTGGACGAAAACGCTATCGCCGACCGCCTGGCCGATCTCGGCGCGCGGATTTCCGGCGGCGTGGAACTGGATCGCGCGTCGCTCGGCTTGCGCACGCTGTCGGCCACCGTGACGCGCGAAGCGGCGCTGGACGTTTTCCGCGCCGTGCTGAGCACGCCGAAATTTCCTGCGGACGTTTTCGAGCGCGAAAAAGCGCGCATGGTGGCCGCGCTGAAAGAATCGCTGACCCGTCCCGACACCATCGCCAGCCGCGCTTTCTGGGCGGCGCTGTATCCCGGCCACGCGTATGGCAGCCACGCCACGCCCGAGTCGCTTGCGGCCATCGCGCGCGACGATCTCGAACGTTTCCATCGAGAGCATTACGGCGTCGGCGGCGCGGTGGTCACCATCGTCGGCGACGTCGGGCGCGGCGAAGCCGAGGCTTTGGCTCAGAAACTGACGGCGGGCCTGCCGTCCGGCGGCGGCCATCCGCCGTCTGGAGCGCTCGAACCGCACGCCGGAGGAGAACAACGCCTGGCGCATCCGGCGGCGCAGGCGCACGTGTTGATCGGACTGCCGGCGCTCAAACGCGGCGACGCGGATTTTTTCGCGTTGCAGGTCGGTAACTACACGCTTGGCGGCGGCGGCTTCGTCTCGCGCCTGATGCGTGAAGTGCGCGAAAAGCGCGGCTTTGCCTACAGCGTGTATAGCGCCTTCCTGCCGCTGGCGCAGCCCGGACCGTTTCAGATCGGCCTGCAAACGCGCAAGGAACAGGCCGGCGAAGCATTGAGCGTGGTGCGCGATGTGCTGGGCCGCTTTCTCGACGAAGGGCCGGACGAAGCGGAATTACTCGCCGCCAAGCAGTATCTTGCCGGCAGTTTTCCGCTGCGTCTCGACAGCAACGGCAAGCTTCTCGACAACGTGGCGGTGATCGGTTTCTACGGACTGCCGCTCGATTATCTGGACACCTATGTGGATCGGATCGAGAAAGTGACGGCAGCCGACATTCGCGCCGCCTTCGCCCGGCATGTGCGGCGGGGAAACCTGGTGACAGTGGTGGTCGGCGGGGAATGAGTTGAATTCCCGCGCGTGTCATTGGCGCTGCCGGCGGCGCTCCGGGTTTCGAGGCCGCCTTGCGTGAGGTGCGGGAAGTGAAACGACACCGACTCCAATGCCAACGCAATACGCTTATTTCTTGCGTATCTCCTGCAACGCCTCGTTCATCTTGAACAGGATGATCATGAGTTCGCAGTAAACCCGGACAGACAGGGCGCCGCACACGATAATGATCACCCCCCACAAAATGGAGCCGGAAAAAATACCAGCCAACACCACACCCAGCAACGCCAGGTAATAAATGAAGGTGATGATTTTCGGTGTTATCATCGTGTCGAACGACAATAGTGGCAATAGTTTTTTCATGGAAACTCCGCGAAATGGAAGACAAGGGAAGCCGCATGATACAGCAAGCGCGGACGTGGTTGTCAAACCCGGCATCCGGAACCGCCCCTTTGTCGCCGCCCTTTAATCTTCTACCCAGTAAAATCGCAATATTGTTCCTGTATGTTGCTGACAGTTTATCCAGCCGATAACGAAAACCGGATATAGGGAGATATCGATGACAATTGAGAAAGCAAGCGCCCCGCCACGGGACGCGGGAACCAATGTTTCATTTGGGGACATGAATTTTCAGGTAGGCAGCCGAATTCAGTTGCTGACGTCTTCCGGCACCAAAAAGAAAGCTTATTATTCAACGCTGATAGGCTATGAAGACGGCAAATATCTGTTTGTGAAGATGCCTTTGGAAAATGGTTACAGTGTGCCGCTAAAAGAAGCGGAACGCATCGAAGTACGTTTCTTTTCAGGTATTTCCATTTATACGTTCGCTTCCTGTGTTGAATTTATTTACGCCAATCGCCGTACTTTCCTGGAACTGTCTTTTCCCCAGAATATTCGCATGTTTCCGCTCAGGAGAGACATCAGAATTTCGTCGAAGCTGGCTATCGACATATGGAAAAAGGCAGGTACCGAGATTTCCCCGCACGAAACCGTGACAGCGATTGATTTGAGTATTACAGGGGCCATGCTGCAAGGGTATGATGTTCTTGGCGATGCAGGGGATGAGATTGGTATTTCATTCTCGGTCAGGAACAGTGTCACCAAGGAAGATGTCCTGATTAAAACCGTGGCCACCATTCGCAATGTCCTGGATGGAAAAGATCAACAGGGGCGTAAAGTAGGCAAATACGGCATTTCACTCAGCCAACTTGACTCATTCCAGATTATCGTCCTTCAGAACTATATCTATGAGAACATGCTGGAAGGCAAGCAGATAGATTAAGTCGCGGGGATGCCGGATTGAAGTAATAAAAGTGGCGGCGGCATTTATGTTTTATGGCGGGATAATTACAGCAAAAATCAGCGACTGGCATTCATGCCTGTCGCTGTGAACGAACCATAATGAAAGTCGAAAACCCGAACGCGCGGCAGTTTTATCTGGACGAATGCGTGAAATCAAATTGGAGTACCCGCCAGCTCGACAGACAGATCAACAGTTTTTCCATGAGCGCTTGCTATCAACGCCGCGCGCCTCCGGCAAACAGGCGGTTGCGGGAGAAACACAAAGGCTCGAACCTGGCGTTTCACCGCCCGATATAGCAGTTTGACAAAACATGTAATATCCACCGGCTTTGCCGTAGATATTACATGTTTCGATTATTAAAAATGTTAAATTAAAGCGCTATATCATCAAGGATCCGTATGTGTTGGAATTTTTCGAGAACGACCTGGAAAAGACGTTGACCACGCACATCCAAAAGTTCTTGCTGGAACTCGGACGTGAGTTGGAATCCGAACGCCGACTGATTGACCGGGAGAAAGCACTTGGACAGGAGGCGCAAGCAGATGACGAATAAAAGTGAAATGATACTGCTCCCTTTATTCACGTCTGCGTCACCTTCGCCCGGCATATTCGGCGGGAAATAAATTGAATTCAGTGCGCATCATCGGTGGTCAATGGCGGCGGCGCGTGCTGCGTTTCCCGGACGCCGAAGGCTTGCGTCCGACGCCGGACCGGGTGCGCGAGACGCTGTTCAACTGGTTGGGACAGGATTTGTCTGGGCTATCGTGTCTCGATCTGTTTGCCGGCAGCGGCGCTCTGGGTTTCGAGGCCGCCTCGCGCGGCGCGGCGCGGGTGGTGATGGTCGAGCGCTCGGTCGAGGCGGTCGCCGCGCTGCGTTCCAACGCCGGGCTGCTGGAAGCAGAGGAACGTGTGGAAATTGTGCAGGCGGATGCGGTAAAATTCGCATCCTCGCGCGTTACGGTCGATGCCGCGCCGCGTTTCGACGTGCTGTTTCTCGATCCACCTTACAATCATGGCTGGATCGAGCGGCTGACGCCGTTGCTGCCAAGGCTTCTGGCCGACGACGGCGTGCTGTACGCGGAAGCAGAAACGGCGCTCGGCGCCTGTGGTCAATGGCGTACCGAGCGCAGCGGGAAAGCGGGACAGGTCTTTTATCACTTGATGCGGAATGGAGAGCCGGATGGCGCTCAATAAACGGATGGCGATCTATGCCGGCACCTTCGATCCCCTGACGCTGGGACACGAGGATATCGTGCGCCGGGCGATGAATCTGTTCGACACAGTGATCGTGGCCATCGCCGCCAGTCACGCCAAACATCCTTTCTTCACTCTGGACGAACGCCTGGAGATGGCACGGGAAGTCCTGGCTGGCTATTCGCGCGTGGAGGTTTGCGGTTTCGACGGCTTGCTGATGGATTTTCTCCATACGCGCGAGGCGCACGTCATCCTGCGCGGTCTGCGCGCCGTGTCCGATTTCGAATACGAATTTCAGATGGCCGGAATGAACCGCAATCTGTATCCGGAAGTCGAAACGGTGTTCCTGACGCCAAGCGAGAAATACATGTTCATTTCGGCGACGATGGTGCGTGAAGTCGCCGTCTTCGGCGGTGACGCAAGCAAGTTTACGCGCCCCTCCGTCAACGAGCGCCTGAAGCAAAAAGTGGTCAGTCAAAAGCCTTTCGGCGCGTCCATTTGATATAACGGAAAGAGGAAGCTCATGTCACTGATTATCGACGACGAATGTATCAACTGCGATGTTTGCGAAGCGGAATGTCCGAATGGCGCGATTTCGCAAGGCGACGAGATTTACATGGTCGATCCGCTGAAATGTACCGAGTGCGTCGGTCATTACGACACGCCGCAATGTATCGAGGTTTGCCCGGTCGACTGCATTCTCAAGGATCCCAGACATGCCGAAAGCCCAGAACAGCTTTGGGCCAAGTTCGAGCAACTGACCGGAAGCAATGGTTGATCGTCGGACGGCCAAAACGCGGTCTTCAGACCGGGGTATTCAACTTTTGCACCTTTCTTGCGGCGGTGTTTCAACCTGCCCGCCGGCAGACAGTGCCGGAGTTGGTTTTACGATGAATTAAGCCGACCGATCGCGGAAGAACAGGCGCGTGTGCAGGTGTAATTCCGCTTCCGTTTCCACTTTTCCCCGTGACTGTGCCGACTACTTTGCCTTGCCGCGCCTGAGCCTATAGATAAACCTCTTCAGGCTTGACGATACGGAAGCCAGCGCCGACGATGATTTTCTCCGCGTCCGACGGACTGTCGATACGCAGCACGTCGATGGCTTTGCCGCCCTGGATAGCAAAACAATAGGCGTATTCGACGTTGATGTTTTCGGCGTCGAAGGCTTCCAGCAGGTTGGCCAGGCCGCCGGCCCGGTCGGGCACTTCGATGGCGAAGACCTTGGTCAGCGAAGCCCGGAATCCGGCGGCGTGGAGGACTGTACAGGCTTTGGCCGGCGTGTCGGCGATGATGCGGGCAACGCCGTAGTTGGCGGTGTCGGCCACGGTCAGGGCGTGCATCGAGATACCGGCGTCGCCGAGGGCGCGGCAGAGCGCGGCCAGACGCCCCTTGTCGTTCTCCAAAAAGACGGTGATTTGATGGATCATTTCAGTTGCCTTTCTCGCGAAGGTCAATGACGCGGCGGGCCTTGCCCTCGCTGCGCTCGATGGACTTGGGTTCGGAAACCTGTACGTCGACGCTGACTTGCAGGTTGCTCTTCAACTCGGCGTTGATGTGTTTTTGCAGGTTTTCGATCTTGCGGATCTCGTCGAAGTCGAACTCGGGCACGGTCTCTACCTTCAACGTCACGTAATCCAGCGGCCCTTTGCTGGTCAGGATGATCTGGTAATAGGAGGTAACTTCGGAGAAGTGTGCCAGCACTTCCTGGAACTGACTCGGGAAGACGTTGACGCCGCGGATGATCAGCATGTCGTCGGTACGGCCAGTGATGCGATCCATGCGGCACAGGGTGCGCCCGCACGCGCATTGACCGGGAACGATGCGCGAGATGTCGCGGCTGCGGTAACGGATCAGCGGCGAACATTCCTTGCTGAGCGTAGTGAACACCACCTCGCCCCACTCGCCGTCGGGTACGGGCTGGAGCGTTTTGGGATCGAGGATTTCGATGATGAAATGGTCTTCCGCCACGTGCAGGCCAGTCTGATGGCGGCACTCGCAGCTCACGCCCGGCCCCATGACCTCGGACAGCCCGTAGATGTCGACCATCTTTACGCCGAGCTTGTTTTCGATGTCACGGCGCATTCCCTCGGAACAGGGTTCGGCACCGAGAATCGCGCCCGTCACCTTGAAGTCGTTGGCCGGATCGAAACCCATCTCGATGGCCGTGTCGGCGATCAACAGCGCGTAGGACGGTGTGCAGGCCAGGATGTCCACACCGAAATCCTTCATCATCTGTACCTGACGCTTGGTGTTGCCGCTGCTTATCGGCAGGATGGTGGAGCGCATCCGGATGCCGCCCTCGTGCGCGCCGAGGCCGCCGGTGAACAGGCCGTAGCCGTAAGCCACTTGCAGGATGGAGCGCTCGCCATGCCCGACCTGGGCGATGGCGCGGGCGAAGGTGTCGCCCCAGACGTCGATGTCGCGCTGCGTATAACCGCAGACCGTGGCGTTTCCCGTGGTGCCGGAAGAAGCGTGCAAGCGCTGGACGCGCGCGTCGTCGACTGGAATGGCGAACAGCCCAAAGGGATAAGCGTCGCGCATATCCTGCTTGGTGGTGAAGGGCAGCTTCGTGAGATCGTCGAGCGTGCGCACGTCTTCTGGCTCGATGCCAGCTTCATCGAAACTCTTCCTGTAAAAGGGAATGCTCTCGCAACAGAGCTTGACGGTCTTTTTCAGACGTTCCAACTGCAATTTCCGGAGCGCTTCCGGGGCCATCGTTTCAATTTCAGGCTGGAAATAACGTTCCGGCCCAGCCACTTTACCTGCTGAATTAGTCACTTTCATTTCCTCGCTTTTTATGTTCTCTCTTCTATCTCCCGGCTCTCCGGCGGCGCGTCGTTGAAGATAAAGACCGCATTCCGGAGGCCGCTATTGTAAGTGCTCTGACCTGCAAAGTTCAAATTGGCAAATTTACCGGATAAGGATTCGCGTATTTTGGGCCATGTCGAAGCAGACGGCCTGACACCACTCAATCGCGTCGATGACGAGTTTCTTCGCGGTAGCGCCGATGCAGAATCAGGATTTCCGTCCGCAGTTCGTCGCGCGCGCCGGTGTTGGACAACACGTCGTCCGCGATGGCCAGACGTTCCGCCCGGCTCGCTTGAGTGGCCATGATGCCGCGAATTTCCTGTTCGCTCAGCGCGCTGCGCGCCATGACCCGCGCTATTTGCCGCGCTTCGTCGCAATCGACCACGAGAATCCGGTCGACGTGTTCGCGGTAAGCGCCCGACTCGATCAGCAACGGAACGACCAGCAACACATACGGCGCGTGCTCCGCGCGCCGGCAGCGCGCCACACTTTCGGCGCGGATCAGCGGATGCAGGATGGCTTCGAGTTTTTTGCGCGTCGGCGGAGCGGAAAAACAAAGCCGCCGCATGACGTCGCGGTCGAGGCTGCCGTCCTCGCGCAAGACCGCTCGGCCAAACGCGTCGATGATCGTCGGCATGGCGACGCCGCGCGCCGCGGTCAGTTCATGCGCGATGGCGTCGGTATCGACGACCACCGCCCCCAGTTCGGCGAACATTTCGGCAACGGTCGTCTTGCCGCTGCCGATTCCGCCGGTCAGTCCGATCACCGGACTCATGGTGCCGCGGCGTTTTGAGCGCAAGCGCCCGGCTTGGCCTGGGGCAGTATCCGGTCGAGCGACTGGCGCATTTCCCCGACCTGCGCCTCGGGACCGAGGATTTCGATTTGCGAGAGACCCGGTCGGCGCGGACGCTCGATCAACTGGGCCGAACGAACGCCTTTTCCCTTCAACGCGGCGAGCGCGGACTCGGCGGCGGCGCGCGTGGAAAAAAGCCCGAGCGAAACCGCGAAGCTGTCGGCACCTTCTTCCTGCATGATGAAATATTCAGTGACGCCGAGTTTCCTCAGCTCCGCCACCTTGGCCTCGGCGTCGCGCCGCGTTTTGAGCGCTGAAATATGCACCCAGTGACTGACGTTTCCCGGCGCTGTTACGCGCGACAGCCTGAACGCCGGCAGTTTTTCCGCGAACAGACGCTCGATGAAATCAGCCTCGGTCGGCGCTACGTCGCTCAACGCGATACAGACGTCCGCGCGCGGCGGCGGTTCATCGGCTGACGCGGGAGTTTCCACGGCTGGCGCCGACGGTTTCACAGGCGGCGGCGAAACTGTGGGCAACGCGGTATTTTTATCGCGCTGCTCCTTTTTTTCCGGAGGCTGTTCGTTCGACACGACGCATATCTGGTCGGCCCGCAATTGATCGCCAGCCCGCAAGGCGTCGGGTTCGCCGCTGCTCAGATAGCCGCGCGCCCAGGCGAAAAAAAGCAGGTTGGCGAAAACCAGCAGAAAAACGAAGACGCGCATCGTTCGGGTTTCCGGTTCAGGCAAAATTGGGCAGATGCCGCAGCGATTCCTCAATCGCCTCGCGCGGATACTCGAAATACTCGAAATCCTTAAGCTCGCCAGCGAAGTAGCGATCATAGGCAGCCATGTCGAAGTGTCCGTGCCCGGTCAGGTTGAAGAACAGCGTGCGCGGCTCGCCCGTCTGTTTACAGCGCAAGGCTTCGTCGATGGTGACGCGGATCGCGTGGCACGCTTCCGGCGCGGGAACCACGCCCTCGGCGCGGGCGAACATCACGCCGGCCTCGAAGGTCGCCAGTTGCGGCACCGCCACCACTTCGATCAAGCCCTCGTGATAAAGCTGCGAAACGAGTTGCGAAGCGCCGTGATAGCGCAAGCCGCCGGCGTGAATGCTGGGCGGTGTGAAATCGTGTCCCAAAGTAAACATTTTCATCATCGGCGTGAAGCCGGAGGAATCGCCAAAGTCATAGGCGTACTTGCCTTGGGTCAATGACGGACACGAAGTCGGCTCGACCGCCACCAGGCGCACCGTCTTGCCGTTGCGCCCGCCGGCCGCGTTGTCGGCGTAAAAAGGGAAGGCCATGCCGCCAAACGACGATCCGCCGCCGCACGGCGCGATGACGACATCAGGCCAATCGCCCGCCATCTCGAACTGTTTTTTCGCTTCCTGACCGATGATCGTCTGATGCAGGACGACGTGATTGAGTACCGACCCCAGCGCGTAGTTGGTGTCGGCGCGCGACGCTGCCTCCTCGACGGCTTCCGAAATCGCCAGACCCAGCGAACCTGGATGATTGGGGTTGCGCACCAGCGCGTCGCGGCCGCTCTGGGTCAGCGTCGACGGGCTGGCGAAGACTTCGGCGCCCCAAGTGCGCATCATTGAACGCCGGTAAGGTTTCTGATCGTAACTGACCTTGACCATATAAACGCGAGTTTCGACCCCGAACATCTGTCCTGCCAGCGCCAACGCGCAGCCCCACTGCCCCGCGCCGGTCTCGGTGGTGATGCGCCGGATGCCTGCCTGCCGGTTGTAATACACCTGCGGCACGGCGGTGTTGGGCTTGTGCGAACCGGCTGGCGAGACGCCTTCGTACTTGTAATAGATTTTCGCGGGGGTGCCCAGCATCGCCTCCAGACGCGCGGCGCGAACCAGGGGCGACGGTCGCCACAGGCGATAGATTTCACGCACTTCCTGCGGAATCGGAATCCAGCGCTCGGACGACATTTCCTGCTCCAGGATCGCCATCGGAAAAATGGCGTTCATCTGTTCCGGCGTCGCCGGTTTGCCATCCGCGCCGAGCGGCGGCGGCGGCGGAGTGGGCAGGTCGGCGGTGACGTTGTACCAGTGGGTTGGAATTTCGGACTGGGGAAGAAGGAAATTTAATGACTCCATGAGAACTCCGGGGATAAAGGGTTGATCAAAGTCATACGAATGGAAAATAGCGCCAAGTATACCGGCACATCGACGCCATGTTCAGGAAACGCAGCGCAATAAGCCGTCGAGCACGAGCATTTCCTCCGTCCTGTAAGGAATGCCGAGACAAGGCGCGATACGGTAGGCCGCGCCGCCGGTCATCAGGCAGAGTGCGTGCGCCTCGGCGGAAACCCTGGCGAACATCCGCTCGATGGCGCCGGCCTGCGCGTGCAGACAGCCGGAAACAATGGCGTCCAGCGTATTCTTCGGTTCGCCGCGATACTCGCCTTCGGCGTCCGGCAACTGGGCGGTATTCCGGGACAGCGCCGCGCACATCAGGCGCGTCCCCGGCAGAATCAGCCCGCCGCGAAAATTTCCGGCGGCGTCGAGCCAGTCAACCGTGGTCGCGGTTCCCGCGCAAACGACCAGGCACGCGTCCAAGGTTTTGGCGCGCGCGCCGATCAGCGCCGCCCAGCGATCCGCGCCGAGTCGTTCCGGCTGTTCGTAGCCGTTGCGCACGCCACACGCGGAGGCCGTGGAACGCACCCAGCGCAAGCGGCGTCCCGACGCGGCGGCGACCGTCTCGATGACCGCCTCGACCGCCGTCCCCGCGACGTTGCACGCCACCGCGTCGGCGCTATCCGGCCAGCGGTCGGCGGCCTCGGTCAGGCGGGTGACTTCCTCGGTGGGCAGATTGCCCAGATCCACCCACGCCGCGCCGTCGTGGACGCCCCACTTGATGCGCGAATTGCCGGCGTCGATGGCGACGATCATTGCGGCCTCAAGGTCACGTCGCCGGACAGACAACGCTCCAGCCCGTCCGCCGTGCGCAGCAGCAGCGCCCCGTCGACGTCGGCGCCCGCGCAGACGCCCTCTTTCTCGACGCGTCCATCGCGCAGCAGACGCACGGGCCGCTCCTGCCAGGCGTGACAGGCGTGCCACGCCTCGCGCAGACCGGCAAAACCAGCCACGGCAAAACAATCGAAAACCCGCGCCAGTTCGATCAGCAGACTGGACAGCAGAACGTGTCGGTCGGGCGGCGCGGCGGCGATCTGTTCTAGAGCCGCCGGCGGCAGCGCGGCCCCGCCGGTTTCTCCGATGCTTTCCGGAAGACGCAGATTCAGTCCGATGCCGACGACCGCGCGCGCCGTCTCGTCGTCGGCAGCGTCGAGTTCGACGAGGATGCCGCCCAATTTGGCGTCGCGGTAAAGGATGTCGTTCGGCCACTTGAGCGTGACGCCGCTCACGCCGCAGCGCGCGAGCGCGCGCGCGGCGGCCACGCCAACCGCCAGCGAAAGCCCGGAAAGACGCGCCAGTCCGCCGCAAAAAATCCACAGCACGGAAAACGTCAGGCTGGCCTCGGGCGACGCGATCCAGGTGCGCCCCCGGCTGCCGCGCCCGGCGGTCTGCCGGTCGGCGATCAGCACCGTCCCCGAAGGCGCGCCATCCGCCATCCGCCGCGTCAGCGCGGTGTTCGTGGACGGACATTCGGCCACGGCGATGAGGTCGAAACGCCAGCTCGCCTCCCCAAGGAGGGCGTTCAGGCGAAGCGGATCGATCAGCAAAGAGGAAGATTCGGACATGGATGCGCACCGTTCGGGGCAGTTATTATCCTGGAATTTGTCGACCAAAATAGGTTGGCCGTGGAAAACGCTTGGTGTTTCCTGTAGCGCGTCACTTTATCCACCGCCTTCACGGATCGCTTCATCTTCAGCGGATAAAAATCCGGAAACAGAACATGCCGGGGTGTCCGGGAGAGCCGGAATCTTGCCGCGGGCTATAGCGGTTCCCACAAATAATCGTCCACAAATGGACGCCTGAAAACCTGGATTCCTGCTTTCGCGGGAATGACGGTTATTTAGAGGGAGTGGTTATTTATGGAAACCGCTATAGATGGAGCGGTTATTCACAGGAACCGCAATACTTGCGGCAAGCGCGCTATCCTATTGAATCATTGGCTTTTTTGTTCCTTCCGAACACTGTCTCAGCGCGATCCTGGCAAAACAGTGGTCGTGTTGGCGCGTGTTCCGCCGCTGGGTCAGCGGCGCATGGAATCGAAAAACTCAGCGTTGTTTTTGGTGGCCTTGATTTTGTCGAGCAAAAATTCCATCGCTTCCAGGTCGTCCATGTTGTAGAGGAGTTTTCTCAAGACCCACATTTTTTGCAGCACGTCCTGTTTCAACAGCAGTTCCTCGCGGCGCGTGCCGGAGCGGTTGACGTTGATCGCCGGATAGACCCTTTTTTCGGCCATGCGCCGGTCGAGATGAATCTCCATGTTGCCGGTGCCTTTGAATTCCTCGTAAATCACGTCGTCCATCTTCGAGCCAGTGTCGATCAGCGCGGTGGCGAGAATGGTCAGCGAACCGCCTTCCTCGATGTTGCGCGCCGCGCCGAAAAAGCGCTTGGGACGCTGCAGGGCGTTGGCGTCGACGCCACCGGTGGGCACCTTGCCGGAGGCCGGCTGTACGGTGGTGTGGGCGCGCGCCCGACGGGTGATCGAGTCGAGCAGGATGACCACATCCTTCTTGTGTTCGATCAGGCGTCGGGCTTTCTCGATGACCATTTCGGCTACCTGCACGTGCCGGGTCGCCGGTTCGTCGAAGGTCGAGGCGACCACCTCGCCGCGCACCGAGCGCGTCATTTCGGTGACTTCTTCTGGACGTTCGTCGATCAGCAGGACGAACAGCGTGATGTCCGGATGGTTGGCGGTGATGGCGTGCGCGATGTGCTGCATCATCACCGTCTTGCCGCTCTTCGGGCTGGATACCAGCAGACCGCGCTGTCCCTTGCCGATTGGGGCGATGATGTCGATGATGCGCGAGGTGATGTTTTCCTCGCCGCGCATGTCGCGTTCGAGGCGGATGTGCTGTTCCGGGTGCAGCGGCGTGAGGTTCTCGAACAGTATCTTGTTCTTCGAGGCTTCGGGCACTTCGCCGTTGATGCGGTCGACCTTGACCAGCGCGAAGTAGCGTTCGCCGTCTTTCGGGGTGCGGATTTCGCCCTCGACGGTGTCGCCGGTGCGCAGATTGAAACGGCGGATCTGGCTGGGGCTGACGTAAATATCGTCGGTGCTGGCAAGATACGAGGTGTCGGGCGAACGCAGAAAACCGAAGCCGTCGGGCAGCGTTTCCATCGCGCCGTCGCCGAAAATCGTCTCGCCTTTTTTGGCCTGATTTTTGAGCAGGGCGAAGATCAGCTCGTGCTTGCGCAGCCGGTTGGCGCCTTCGATGTTGTTGGACACAGCCATTTCGAGCAGCTGGCTGACGTGAAAAGCCTTGAGTTCGGATAAGTGCATGAGTGGAGGAGTAGAGGAGAAAAAATCAGGTGAACGAAATCCGTCGCGTGAATGACGAAAACGGGAAATTCGGGGATTTATTTATTGGGCGAGACCGGAACGGTTGCCGCGGACTTGCGGCGGAGGGGACGGACGAGACGGATGGGACGGGCAATCAGGGCTTGAAAGCATCGATCAGGCCGGTTGGTTGTTTGCTGTTTTCCGGAGGCCCGATCGAAAATTTTCAGGCGGAGTGTAGCCATTTTACAGATGGCTGTCAATAAATCCGGTGATCTGTGATTTGGGCGCGGCACCGATCTTGGTGGCTTCGACGTTGCCGTCTTTGAACAGCATCAGCGCGGGAATGCTGCGTACCGCGAAACTGGACGGCGTGACCGGATTTTCGTCGATGTTCAGCTTGGCGACCTTGAGGCGACCGGCGTATTCGCTGGCAATTTCGTCGAGAAGAGGCGCGATCATCTTGCAGGGACCGCACCATTCCGCCCAGAAATCAAGCAGAACTGGCAAAGGAGATTGCAATACTTCGACCGCGAACGTGTCGTCGGTGACATAGTGAATGTATTCACTCATGGAGATGCCTCGTAGTGGTGGGAAATGCGAAAAAGAAAAGCCGTCTGTCGGCCAGCCGCTATTTTAGAGTAATGAAAAAACGCTTTGCAAGCGTTACGGTCATGAGTGTCACGAGTTTTCAGACTTGTGTGAATCAGGAATTTTCGGCCAGTTGAATGGTCAGCGTGGTTCCAATTTTCAAGGTCTTCGGGCTGACGCGGTTTCTGCGCATCAGGTCTTCCTCGGCCACTTTGAACTGGCGGGCAATCGAGTAGATCGTGTCGCCGCGGCGCACGGTGTAGCGGGTGAATTTTGGGGACATCGGTTTTCCCTCCGGCTTTGGAGCGCCAACGGTCTTGATCGACGCGGCTGACTTTGCCTTGCCCGCCGCATTGGCGCGGGTTTTTGTCTCCGGAGCGGGATTCTTGCCTGGTGCCTTCGATTGTCTGGACAACGCCGCCATGTTGATTTTGCCTTGTTCGGTTCCTGGAACCAGCAAGGTTTGTCCGGGAGAGACTTTGGTCTTGCCGCGAATGCCGTTGACCGCTCTCAGGTTGGCTGTCGTCGTGCCGAAGCGCGACGCGATCTTCTCCAGTTTGTCGCCGGGGCGCAGCGTGTAGGTTCGCCAAGAGGAAAGCGGCTTGTTTTCGTCACCGTGGGCTTCCAGATTGTTGACGAAGGTGTCCAGTTTTTCGGCGGGAATGACCAGCGACGTGTCGGGCTTGATGACCGGGCGATTGTGCGCCGGGTTGAGCGCGATAAATTCTTCCACCGGTATTTCGGCCAGTTTGGCCGCCAGCTTGACGTCGATGTGCGAGTCAGTGGTGAAGGTGGCGAAATAAGGCTGATTTGGTACCGGCGGCAGATCGAGTTCCGCCGTCAGTACCGGGTCGCGGAAGATGTTCTTCAGCGCTTGCAGCTTGGGTACGTAATTGCGCGTTTCGTTGGGCAGGTTCAGGCTCAGGTAATCGGTCGGCAACCCCTGCGCCAGGTTTTTGTCGATGGCCCGGCCAACGGCGCCTTCGCCGCAGTTGTAGGACGCCAGCGCCAGGTGCCAATCGCCGTGCAGCTCGTAGATCGACTGCAGGTAATCGAGCGCGGCGGCGGTCGAGGCGACGACGTCGCGCCGTTCGTCCTGCCACCAGTCCTGGCCGAGATGGTAACGTTTGCCCGTGAGGGGAATGAATTGCCACAGACCGGACGCCTTGGAGCGCGAATAGGCCATCGGGTTGTAGGCGCTTTCAACCATCGGCAGCAGCGCCAGTTCCATCGGCATCCCGCGCCGGTCAAGTTCCACGACGATGTGGTACAGGTAGCGGCTGCCGCGGTCAACCATGCGCCGCAAGTGATCCGGACGTTCCAGATACCATTGTTGGTGGTAGCGCACCAGATCGTCGTCCAGCTCCGGCATTGCGAAACCGTGGCGGATGTGCTCGAACAGGTCATCCGGCGCGTGAGTCAAGTCGATCACTTGCGGCGGCGTCGGTCGCTCTGGCAATTCGATCCTGGTCAGCGCCGGAAGCGCTGCGCTTCCGGAAGCCAACGAACCGGCGGGAGCATCGCCCGAACGCGCCGAACGAAGTTGTCCGGAAGGCGGTACGCCGACACACCCGGCGAGCAGCAGGGCGGAACAGCAAATGGAGCAAACCAGACGGGTCATGGGAAATTGAGCCGGAATTTGAGTCGCTGCGTCATCCATTTTCCTGACCGGGAGTACCCAACACTTGCGGCGGGGTACCTGATTGATCGTCCGTGGATAGGCGGTGGATTATATAGCAGACTTCGGCGCGGCGAAAGAACGTACCGGTGTGCGGGGCAATCGCGCCAGGAATCGAGGAATTGAGGAATTGGCGTGGGAAGGCGCTTATCAGCCTTGTTTCCTGGTGGTGAGCGGAACTATTCGATACTGCCGACGGAGTCATGATTTGTAAATGTTATTTTGAGAGTGTTTACGTAAATATAGACAAAGCTGTTTGTTGAAGAGTCATGAACTGATCGGTGGTAGTAATGGCGTGCCAGATGCGCAAAGTCAGGTCGACCATGGAGGCCTTGCGTGA
>JAITNL010000027.1 GCA_031290495.1 Accumulibacter sp. | reverse complement strand
TCCATTTTTTACCGCTTGTTCCGAT
Source organism: Accumulibacter sp. (assembly GCA_031290495.1). GTDB lineage: Bacteria > Pseudomonadota > Gammaproteobacteria > Burkholderiales > Rhodocyclaceae > Propionivibrio. Next base: position 4,501 of record JAITNL010000027.1, on the reverse strand, counting down.
CCACATTTCTTGCATTTCGGCATCGCTTCTTCCTCTTTACCATGCATAAAAGTGAGATTTTATCATCTCGCTATATATTTGGCAACACTCTCCGAATTTGTATATTGAAATCCGCGACGGCATTTCCGATATGCACTGTCGGAGCGACGGCTATCTCGCGGAAGAATTGCAACAGGAAGCAAGCCGGGCAGAGGAAAATTCAACCTGGCAGCCTGTCGGCGCGACTTGAGTGGAACGCTGTCAAGGTTTTGTCCGCGCGTTCATGCGCACGCCTTCCATAGAACCTTCAACGCCTTTGTCCTTGATGAAATCCCGGATCGCTTCGTCGCAAGCGTTGAACGTGCCGACGGTTTCGGCGGCGATTATGACGGGGTAATCCTGATTTTGCGCCATGAAATTACTCATGGCGACGGTATGGATTCTGTCCGCGTCCAGCGGCTGCCCGTTGACCAGAATCTCCTGGATACGCTCGCCACGAGGCAGCGTTTTGTCATATTGGTAACTCATTCCGCCGACCTGCAAACTGCTGCCGTCCGTATCGGGCCAGAGGCTGGAATCGTTTTCTTCGATGGATTTTTGCGCCCGCAGGAAAATGTCAAGAGAATCTTCCAGGATGTTTCTGATGGCACTGCCCGCGAGTTCCTTCACCACCAGATAGTTGCCGAAGGGCGCGGTTCCCACCACCTGCCCGTAAGTGATGTTTCCCGCCTTGATTTCAGCGTCCCGCACACCGCCGCTGTTTTCAAAGGCAAGCTCCGCGCCCGTGGCGTAAAGATAAGCGTCAGTGACCACCCGCGCCATGTTCGTTTCGCCCGAACGCACGACGATTTTTTCCGCCACCAGATCCACGGGAGTCGTACCGATGACTTCGTTCATGATGGGATCGAGCATTGCCGAAACTTCATCCAGCGCCGCTTGCACCGTGGCATTGCCCGCCAGGGTTTTCGCCGCGTCGAAATCCAGGGTATTCACCTGAACTTCGGTCAGGCATTGGCCGACCCGATTCCAGACCAACCGTACCGACCAGAAACTCCGCGTCGCCCAGCCGGTTTCCAGTACGTGTATTCCGTTGACCATTTTGTCTTCCTCCACGTGTTCATGCCCCGCGATGACCAGGTCTACTCCAGCGACGTTTTGCGCAATTTGCGTACGGTCATGGGTATGCGTCAGGGCGACGATCAACCCGCAGCCAGCCGCGCGCAAATCCGTCACGGCTTTTTGCGCGGTGGCAATCGGATCGGCGTATTCCAGACCCTCCAGACGCGCGGGAGCGGTCGCGCGGTAAATCGCCGGATCCACCACGCCAAACACGCACACCGCCAGCCCATGTTTGAGCGATTTGACGACATGTGGCGTTGCAAAGAAAGGCCGTCCCGTGGCTTTCACGATGACGTTGGAGGTCAGGATCGGCATTCCGGACAGCCGTTCGAGTTTTTTCAATTGCGCCGGCCCATAGTTCCAGTCGTGATTGCCCACGGTCATCGCGTCATACCCCACCGCTTTGGCGACGGCGGCCATGCTTTCGCCGGAAGTCATGGTAGCGAAAGGCAAGCCGTGGTAGTAATCGCCTGCGTCCAGGATCAAATCCGCGCCCGCTTCCGCGGCAAAAGTCTTGAACCGGGCAAGTCCCAAATCGCCGCTTTGCGTATGGAGCGCGTGACCGTGGACGTCGTTGGTGAAGGCAATCGTGACAATCGTGTTGCTGTCTTTGTCCGCCGTGCCGACACAAGCAAAGAGAAGCGGAACGCACAACAACAAAAAGGCGCGGCGTGAAAACAATGTGCTTCGCAAGGAACGTTTCATTTCGACTTCCCAAGGCAATCGCATGGAATTTTGCGTTGATTTATGGACGGTTGAACCGGTCAGGAACAGCAAGATGAACATTTTGCCCAAGTTCCGCCGAAAATTCACGGCGCTGAGTCCGGTAATCATCGCGCCTTTGCCTGCCTGCCGATAGGCTGGCAGAGACACAACCGGTGCGGGAGAGAGAGGATGGCAAGGTTTTACGCATAAAGTGTTCATGCGATTGCCCTGTCCTCCAAAGGCGATAGCCCAACATAATCGTCTCTCCGTCCGTTCCCCCTGAACTTGTTCCGTTAAAATCCGCCTGTGCAAACACTGCTCATCATCGGCTGCGGCGACATCGCGCGGCGAACGCTGCCTTATCTGCTTGGCCGCTACCGGATCGTCGCGTTGCTGCGCGATATTCGGCAAGCGGCATTCTGGCGCGCGCGCGGCGCGCTGCCCTTGATCGCCGATCTCGACCGTCCCGCCAGTTTGCGGCGTGTCGCCGGAATGGCCGACGCCATTCTGCATTTCGCGCCGCCGCCCGAATCAGGTATGCGGGATACACGGATGCGTCGACTGCTGGCGGCGCTGAACCGTGGGGGCCATCCGCCCCGGCGTTTCGTCTATCTCGGTGCCAGCGGCGTTTATGGCGATTGCGGCGGCGCGCGGGTGGCCGAGACGCGCCTGGTGTGTCCGCTGACGGAGCGCGCGCGGCGGCGCGTCGACGCCGAGCGCCAATTGCGCCGCTTTGGCCGCGCCGGAAACGTTCGCGTCAGCATTCTGCGCGCGCCGGGAATCTACGCGGCGGACCGGCTGCCGCTCGAGCGGCTGCGCCGGGGAACGCCGGCGTTGCGCGAGCGTGACGACGTGTTCACCAGCCACATCCATGCCGACGACCTGGCGCGTCTGGTCTGCGCGGCCTTGCGCCGCGGCCGTCCGAATCGCGTGTATAACGCCGCTGACGATTCGTGTCTGAAAATGGGCGATTACTTCGACCTCGTCGCCGACCGTTGCGGACTGCCCCGCCCGCCCCGCGTTTCGCGGCAGGAGGCTGAAAAGACACTTTCTCCGGCACAACTTTCTTTCATCGGCGAGTCGCGCCGTTTGGACAACGCACGCATCCGGGAACTCGGCGCGCGCTTGCGCTACCCCCGCGTCGTCGACGGGCTTGATGCCGCCCGAATAGACGTCATTCCCGCGCAAGCGGAAATCCTGTTTTTCAAGCCTTGATTGAACTTCAGAAATCTCATGGAAAAATTCTTTGCCACGTGTCCGCGCGGTCTTGAGCCATTACTTTCCGATGACATCGCCGCCGCCGGCGCCACCGATCGGGAAGTGGTATCCGGCGGCGTACATTTCACCGCCGATTGGCCGGGCTGTTACCGCGTCAACCTGCATTCGCGCATCGCCACGCGCGTACTGTGGCGCGTGGCGCATGGCCGCTACGCCAAAGAGGACGACATTTACCGCCTGGCGCTGGATACGCCGTGGCCGACGCGGTTCGCCGCCGAGCGCAGTTTGCGCGTCGACGTGGTCGCCGTCCGGAGTCCGCTGAAAAGCCTGGAATTTATCACCCTGCGCATCAAGGACGCGGTGTGCGACCGGTTCCGCGCCGATCAGGGCGTGCGACCGAACGTCGACACGCGCGATCCGGAGGTGCGCGTACATGGTTTTCTGACCGCCGATACCTGCACGCTGTACCTCGACACCTCGGGCGCGCCGCTCTATCAACGCGGCCTGCGCCAGAAGACGGTGGAGGCGCCGCTCAAGGAAAATCTGGCGGCCGGCATCCTGCGCCTGTCCGGGTGGCGGCCAGGCACGCCGCTGTTCGATCCGATGTGTGGCAGCGGCACCTTCCTGTCCGAGGCAGTGCAGATGGCGCTGGACATCGCGCCGGGCGCGGGAGGACGCGGCTTTGGTTTTCAGCGCTTGCGGAATTTCCAACTGGAAACCTGGAAAGAGCTGCTCGACGCCGCGCAGGAGGCGGAAAAACCAGCGCAGCCAGCGCAAATCTGGGGCAGCGATCTTTCTCCGGTTGCCGTGCGCGCCACGCTGGCCAATCTCGACCGCGCCGGCTTGCTGTCCGTGGTCGCGCTACGTTCGGGCGACCTCCTGGAAATCGACGCGCCAGCGCCGACAGGCGTCCTGATCGCCAATCTGCCTTACGGTGAGCGTCTGTCGGACCTCGACGAACTGGCGGCGTTCTATCCACGGCTGGGCAGCGCGTTGAAGCGCAAATTTGCCGGATGGAACTGCCATCTGTTCACTTCCGACCTGCGCCTGCCGAAGTTGATGCGGCTCTCGCCCGGCAAGAAAACGCTGCTCTTCAACGGCGCGATCGAATGCCGTCTTTTTGGATTTGCGATGGTTGCCGGGAGTAATCGCTAGCAACCTGTCGGACTTGCCCATTGCGGATTGCATCAGACAGAGGAAATTCACGCTTCGGAATGAAGCTGGGCGTTTTGAGTCTGAACCTGGCGATTTCGGGACGGAATCGGGTGATTTGGCCTTGAAATCGTAATGCTTATGTCCTGGTTATTGGCTGCTGACGCAATACGGCCATGCGCTTCAGGTTCCACGCCAGGCAAACCAGCGTCCATTCGCCGGTGACTTTTGAGAGACCCCGCAGGGAGAACTGTCGAAAACCCAGGACGGACTTGATGATGCCAAACACGGGTTCGACGGTTTGTTTGCGCAGGGCGTAGAGCGCCCG
>JAITNL010000019.1 GCA_031290495.1 Accumulibacter sp. | reverse complement strand
AGCGAGTGGCGTAGGCGGCGTGGGGGGAACGACAACGTCAAGGAGATTTTTCAAAATTTTTCAGAGATTTTTTTTGATCGAGGTGTAACAAAAAATCATTTCCGCAACTCATTTCAGTATGTAGAGTAATCAACATGTTACAACCCACTAAAATTCAATTGTTGCGGAAATGATTGCCACATAAGATGTTGATTTTTAATGATATAAATGCGGCTTATCCAACCTGCGAAACTGTGCGTTCCTGCAAACGTGGGGATAACAGTTTGAAAAAACATGTAAATACCTATGGTGATAGTCATATTGCGCCGCCGATTAAACCTTACACAAATCAAGCGGCATAAAGAGTTGTTGGAGATTTGAAAAGCCCATGATTTTGTTTGGTTTCAGTTGAACCGACTTCAAATGAGAACGCTCATTGTGTTCAGGTTCGTTGTCTGAACGGGGGCTGATGCGCTTGCCAATGCCTCGCTTGAGGTCGCTGTTGAGTCGCTCGTCCGGGTTGTACTCCGACGCATCGGGCGGCAGATAAAACACTTCATGTTTGGGCATCCATATATCCACGCAATCGCCCTGTATCCGGTTTCAAATTGGCATAAGATTGCGGCTTTCCATGTGGCATCGTGCCAATGAATCTGCTCAAAGTCCTTGCCACCGTGAGCGGCATGACCCTGCTCTCGCGCATTCTGGGGTTCGTGCGCGATTTCGTGATCGCCCGCGTTTTCGGCGCGGGACTGATGACCGACGCTTTTTTCGTCGCTTTCAAACTGCCCAATCTGCTGCGCCGGCTGTTCGCCGAGGGCGCTTTTTCCCAGGCCTTCGTGCCGATCCTTGGCGAATATAAAAACCGGCTTGGCGACGCCGAGGCAAAACGCCTGGTCGATCGTGTCGCCGGCTTGCTGTTCCTGGCGCTCCTCGCCGTCACCCTGCTTGGCATGGTGGGCGCGCCGCTGCTGGTTTACATTTCAGCGCCCGGTTTTGCCAGCGAGCCGGACAAGTTTGCCCTGACCGTCGAACTGACGCGCGTCACTTTTCCCTACATCCTGTTCATGTCGCTGGTGGCGCTGGCCGGCGGCGTGCTCAACACGTGGAACCGCTTCGCCGTGCCGGCCTTCACGCCGGTGCTGCTCAACCTCGCGTTCATCGGCATGGCCATGTTCGCCGCGCCGTGGTTCGCGCGCCCGGTCCTCGCGCTGGGCTGGGCGGTGTTCCTCGGCGGCGCGCTGCAACTCGCGTTCCAGATACCCAGCCTGAAACGGATCGGCATGTTGCCGCGCTTTTCGCTCGACTGGCGCGACGCCGGCGTGCGCCGCATCCTGAAATTGATGGCGCCCGCCGTGCTCGGCGTTTCAGTGGCGCAGGTCAGCCTGCTGATCAACACGATTTTCGCCTCGTTTCTCGAAACCGGCAGCGTTTCCTGGCTCTATTACGCCGACCGGCTGATGGAATTTCCGTCGGGAATGCTGGGCGCGGCGCTCGGCACGATCCTGCTCCCCTCGCTGGCCAAATACCACGCCAACGAGAATTTCGACGAGTATTCCAGACTGCTCGACTGGGGGCTGCGCCTGACCTTGCTGCTGGCCGCGCCGGCCGCGCTGGCGCTGGCGATCATCGCCGTGCCGCTGATCGCCACGCTCTTTCATCACGGGGCGTTCGCGACCGACGACGTGTTCAAGACACGCGACGCGTTGATGGCTTACAGCGTCGGCCTGCTCGGCCTGATCCTGGTCAAGGTGCTCGCGCCGGGTTTCTATGCCCGGCAGAACGTGCGCACGCCGGTCAAAATCGGCCTGGTGACCCTGGGCGTCACGCAGATGCTCAATTTCACGCTGATCGGCCCGCTGCAACACGCCGGTCTGGCGCTGTCGATCAGCCTCGCCGCCTGCCTCAACGCGGCCTTGCTTTACCGTGGTTTGCGCGGGCAAGGTATCTACACGCCGCAGCCGGGCTGGCGGGCGTTCTTCATCAAGCTGGCGCTGGCGCTCGCGCTCATGGGCGCGACGCTCTGGTTGGCCGGCGGGCATCCCGAACAGTGGCTGGAGTGGCGTCTCGGCGAGCGTCTGTGGCGGCTGGCGCGGGTCATCGGCTGTGGCGCTGGCGTCTATTTCGCTACACTATGGGTTGTCGGCTTTCGTCTCGCGGATTTTCGCAGGCGCGCCGCCGAGTAAACCACTACGGAGAAATGACCATGAAACTGAGCAGCAACAGCTTTGCGGACGGACAAACGATTCCGGGCGATTTTTCTTTTGGCGTCCCCGATCCGCAACATCACGTCCGCCTGGGCAAGAATCTGAACCCGCATTTTGCCTGGAGCGAAATTCCGCCGGGCGCGCAATCCTTCGTGCTCATCTGCCATGATCCGGACGTTCCCAGCCGCATGGACGACGCCAACCAGGAAGGGCGCACGGTGCCCGCCACGCTGCCGCGCGTGGATTTTTTCCACTGGGTGCTGGTCGATCTTCCCGCCAGTCTCAGCGAAATCAAGGTCGGCAAATTCTCCAGCGAAGTCACCCCGCGCGGCAAAGCCGGCCCCGGCGCGCCGCATGGAGCGCGGCAAGGCGTCAACGATTACACGAAAGGGTTTGACGGTGACGGTGACATGCGCGGCGATTATTTCGGTTACGACGGCCCCTGCCCGCCGTGGAACGACGAGATACGCCACCACTACGTATTCACGGTCTTCGCGCTTGACGTCGAGCGCTTGCCGGCGGAAGGAAAATTCGACGGACAGCAAGTCCGCGAGGCGATGCGCGGTCACATCCTGGCGCAGGCCAGCCTGACCGGCGTCTACTCGCTCAATCCGGCAATCGGCGCTCAATCGTAAAACCGGCGCTGATTTGAAATCCCGCCCTCTGCGGCGGGGGGCATCCCTCTTTCTGGTGGTTAACACGGATATGCCCTAAAACGGAGCCGCGCGGAAAAAGGCAAGCGGCTTGCCCGTGACCGGATGGACGAACGCCAGCCATTCGGCGTGCAGCAACAGCCGCTCCGCTTGGCTCCGGGTGTCGCCGTGGGCGTACAGCGGATCGCCGAGAATCGGATGGCCGAGCGCCTGCATATGCACGCGCAACTGATGCGTGCGGCCGGTTTCCGGCACGAGGGCGACGCGCGACGCGTGCCTCGCGTCGTCATGGCCGATCACCCGGTAGCGCGTCAGCGCCGGCTTGCCGGACTCGAAATCGACCTTGTGCAGCGGTCGATTCGGCCAGTCCACACACAGCGGCAGGTCGATTTCTCCCTCGCTTTTCTCCGGTTTGCCATCGACGACGGCGACGTAGCGTTTGTCCACGCTGCGTTCCTGGAACAGGATACTCAGCGCGCGATGTATCTTCTTGCCGCGCGCCATGACGATCAGCCCGGAGGTATCGAAATCCAGGCGATGCACGATCAGCGCGTCGGGAAACTCGTTCTGGATACGGACGATCAGACAGTCCTGTTTATCCTGCCCACGCCCCGGAACGGAAAGCAGCCGAACCGGCTTGTCGACGACGATCAGCGCGCGGTCTATATGGATCAGGGGAATGATTTTTTCCGCCTCGCGGCAGTCGGGCGATGAAGGCGGCGAAGGCGCGGTCATGGGATAATGCAACGAATCGGCGCGAGGTTTTCCATGACGCGCGATTATAGGCCATTGCCCAGGAGCGCCGCCGCGACAACGGGAAAACCGATGCGCGTCTTCCCGCGCCAATTTTTCGGAGGACAAGGAGCAATCATGAAACTTTGCGTTCCCGTGCGTGTTCCCGGCGGCATTGAGTCGTGCGTTGAACCGCATTTGCCGCATGCCGAGCATCTGCTTTTTTTCGATACCGAGACGCGCGCTATCCGGCACGTCGCGCTGCGCGAATACCAATACCATGGCGATGCCGCCGAGGCGCGGCCATTCGACGCGGTTTTGTGCGCCAGCTTCGATCAGGCCACCAAAGACGCCTTGGCCGAGAAGGAAATTCTGGCTTTTGGCACCGACGCCCGAACGGCGGGTGAGGCGATTGCCGAATTTGAAACGGCCATTTTCCCCAGCGCGCGGCCAGAAACTTGCGACCGTGACGGTCATCGTTCAGCCGACGTCGCCCCAAGCGGCGATGGCAAAAGAGACGGGCAGGGCGGCTGCGGTGGCTGCCGCGGCGGTCATGACCGGCATCAGGACGCCATTTCCCGAAAAATGCGCGCCGACGCGCTGAGGATCGCGGTGAGCAGCCAGAACCGCGAGAGCGTCACCGACCACGCGGGCCGCTGCCGCCAATTCTGGGTATACGAAATTCGCGGCAACGAGATCGACAACAAAACACTGCGCGAACTGACGCTGGAGCAGACGCTGTACGCGTCGCCTTTGGGGGACGGCCATCCGCTCGACGACGTGCATGTGATGATCGTCGCCGGAATGAGTCCGTTCCTGTATCAGCGCCTTCAACGCGGTGGCATCCGGCCTTTCGTGACCGAGGAAACCGATCCGGACAAGGCCGTCCGGATGCTGTTGGAGAGAGTTGCGCGCGTCTGAAAAGACTGGCGGATGATATGACGACGGGGACCGAAGTCCCCGCCGGCTCTTCTTGGGTGACAAGGCTTAAGCGGCCTCGGCATCGGCCTTAAGCGGCCAGTGCAAAACGCTCATCATTGGCGTTTACGGATTTGCGCGGATTACGTCCGTCGCCTTTCGGGTTGCCTGCGCACCTTCACCCGCCCTGTCGAAACCGATACACCCCCACCCGAACGCACTCCGGTTGAAAATGCGCTTGGGTGGAGGTGGCGGGAATCGAACCCGCGTCCAGAACGTCTCCAGATTGCCGGAATTACAACCGTGACGGCAGTATAAAGCGGCAGACCGGTTTTTTCAAGGACAGGAAATTTCGGTGTCACTGACTTTCAGACTTGTCCGGTTTTATAGTTTTCAAATTGTCCGCTTTTGTGTGCGTCCTGCCAACGGCTGGAGGGCGTAGCCCGTAAGCCGTTGGCAGGACGCGGCGAA
>JAITNL010000256.1 GCA_031290495.1 Accumulibacter sp. | reverse complement strand
TCTGGCTATTTCCAACGAGCCGTCGTACCCGGCCGCGCGAGTGCTTTCAACAATGGATTCCTGTGTGGGTTTGGGATATTTCGGGTCTGTCGCCACAACGACCATATGCGTAAAAACAGCCAGTTTGGGCTTTGTTTCATTAAAGACTTTTGCGGCATCCTCCGGCGGGGTGTGATGATTGAGTATTATCTGCGCTTTTTTAGCGGCGTTTGTGTCCTGTTTCAGCAGTTCCGCGTCAGCCGCCCCAACCGAATGGATCAACAGGTCGACGCCTTTCGCGTATTTAACGACGTTCGGGTAATATTTCGTGTCGCCTGAAAGAACAACCGAGCGTCAGTCATAATCGATCCTGCATCCAAATGAGGGCTTGATGGCTTCCCCGTGGAAATTCTCGAAGGCAGTGACTTTTACACCGGCCTTTTCATAAACGACACCATCCTCGGTGAACTCCATAGTTTCAATTTCAGTCCACTCCGGCTGAAGCTCCCCGTCTTTAATGCGTATTTTCGAATCGGCGGAGTAAGCCAGCTTCATATAATCCATCATTTCTTTGGTGCCTTCGACGCCCGTTATACGAAACGGCTCTTTACGTCCGCCAAAAGGCCCCGAAAGCATACCGGTCAGATACAAATCCGGCAGCCCTACCGTATGATCGCTATGCAGGTGGGTGATGAAAACCCTATTGATATCGCTCGCGGGTATGCCTAATTGCGTAAGCCTCTGCAGGGCGCCGCGGCCGACATCGAACAGCAGATACTGGCCGGCGACCTCCACGAGGGCTGACGGTCCAAAACGCTCTATTTCCGGAGGCGGCGCGCCTGTACCCAGTGTAATCACCCTGAAGTCACAAGATTCATCCGCGGGCTGTGACGCGCTCCCCTCCCCCGCCGTCGGTCGTTTTGCTGTTGCCGCTTCCGTCCCATATCCAGCCAGCGCCACCGGCGCCAGCATGGTCGACATCACAAAAGTTCTGCGTTTCATTGCTTCAACCTCCTGTGGAAGACAAGAAAAATACGACAATTCAAGACCCACCTCTAAATCTTCGTCGTGCATCGACGGCAAGATTCCATTCCGCCGCCCGGAATTTCATTGTAAAACTCCCAATTTCGTTTTGAGCGACTTCTCTGGTCTCGTCCGGCGTCACTACTCGCAGATCGCCTCGAAATGGGCGCCCGTTGAAAAGGGCGCCCATTTCGGGTTTCAGCTCCGGAAACCGGATCAGAATAAGTGCAAGATACTCACGACGAAGTTGGTCTGTTTTTCGCCCTGGACGATCGTCTTGGCATAACCGCTCGTGACGTTCTTGTCGTTGCTGAATTGCGACGCATAGACATTCAGCGAGGTCCGCCTGGATAGCACATGCCGGTAACCCACCATGTAACCCTTGGACTTGCCCCCGCCATCGACGTTGTGACTGATGGCGGTCGTCCCGCGAACGCCGTGCACGTAGTCCTTGTACTGCCCGTACTCGAGCGTGACCGTGCCGGCGCTACTGACCGGAATGCCGGCGCTCACCGTCCAAAACGCTTGCTTGTCGCTGCCGTCATTTGGGCCGGTGGCCAAGCCGTCGTGGTTCGCCTTTTCGCGGATGTAGTTGGCGTGCAGCTTGACGACCTTGAAGTCATACGCGCCGCCGATGCCCCAGCCCTTGGCGCCATAACCCGTGTTGCTGGGAACGCCGTAGGGTGCCACGCTGTCATCGTCGGCCAGTGCCATGTAAAGCGCGACCAAATACAGCGGGCCGTTGGCATATTTCACGCCAAGCCCCAGTTTGCCAGCGTCGGAGGTATCGGCGCTTTTGAAAGCGCCATTATCATCATTTCCTCCACCAGCGTTCACTTTCTCGCCGAACGAGTAAATGCCCGTGAACTCGACGCCGGAGAATCTCGGGCTGTTGTACGCAATCGAGTTGTCCCAGCGCATGGCGGTAGCATTCATGAAGCTGAGCTTTCCGCGAAACACGCTAAACGGCCTGATGCCGGTGGTGCCGAAAACGTCGGAGCCACTTATATAAAAATTATCCATCGGCGTGGATTGGCGGCCAAAAGTCACTCTGCCGAAATTACCGGACAGACCGGCGTAAGTATAACGTCTGCCGTATGCCGGACTCACGCCTGGCCCGGCGCCGTCGTCGGCCGTGACGCCCCATTCGAACTGGTAGATAGCCTTCAGACCATTGCCCAAGGCTTCCTCGCCCCGGACGCCGATCATGCTGGTGTTGCCCGTGGGGGAGTTGCCGTCCTCGATGCCCTGGAACTTCTTGTAATCCGACTTGCTGTAGACGTAACCGAGGTCGACGCGACCATACAGGGTGACATTGTTCGACGGCGGTGCGCTTGACGCGCCCGACGGCGCGCTCTGCGCGAAAGCAACGCCAGAAACCAGTCCGGCCACCGCCAGCGCGATGATTTTCTTCTACATTAACCCCCCCTCCGGAGACGGCAAAAATCAGAGAGAAGAATCCCTTTGCATGAAAAAAGAGAGAGAACAACGTCGGCGGCGCGATGCCAGAGCGATTGCATGAACGGATATACACACGAGCGCCGGAATGACAAGGTGGTTTCGTAGGTTGGATAAGCCGCGAAGCGGCGTAATCCGACATTTCTGCCTCCGACGCAAAGCACCGCCAATTATTTCGCCGCTTGCCAACCCTCCTCTCTCCAGCCCCTGCCGCCGCTGCCACCCCGCCCCATTCGGGGCGCCCCTCCAGAGGATGGGAATTAAACCAACAGCTGGCATAGGTCGGGGTGAGCTTGCGAACCACGATCAGATTAAAGGGAACAATGTCATTTCACTTTGTTCAAAACATAAATGACACGGCCATCTTTAATCCCTTCCTGAATGCGACGCCGCAATTACTTCGCTTCTCCGGGATTTTGCCTGAATACCTGGATGGCTCTTTCCAGGATGCGCCGGTCGGATGCGTCTTTGTCGCGCGGCGACAACTTGGTTTTCAGCAGCCCTTCCAAGCTGAGCGTATGCACCGGAATCCCTTCCAGGTCAATGGTGACGGCGAATGGCTTCAACGTGTCGTAAGTTTCCCCGCACGCATCGAGCATGACATCCACCAGGAAGGCGTCAGCTACACGGATATTCTCACCTTCGGTAAACCATCCGGGTTCCAGGTCTTTGGCCGCCTGGTCGGGCAGGATCATCAACGCGGCCTTGAGTTTTGCGCCGGTTTCTTCCGTGGCGGGCACCAGAATATCAATATCCGTCGTGGCGCGATGGTAGCCGTGCACAAACAGCGCGTAGCCGCCGATGAGCAGATAATCCACCTGTTGCCGGTTCAGTGATTGTAGCAACGAGTTCAGGTCTGCCAGGGACGCTGGCCGACAGTAGTCATCCATTTCGTTCATTGGCGCGTTCCAGCGCGATTTTTGCCATTCCCTTGGCAAGACAGTCCAATTGGCGCCGGTTCGCCTCTTGGTGCGTCTTGAATCGGTAGATGCCCTTGGGGATGAAGGTCATATGGCCCGTGGGCAGGCGATGAATTTCATCGTTGAAGCGCGCGCCTTCGAGCAGAAGCTCGCCCGAGGCGGGAGTTCCAACTGGACGTTCCTTGCGCAATCCCGCGATTTTCATGCCAGCCTCTTTTCCGCGATTTTCATGCCAGCCTCTTTTTTCAAACGCGCTGATGATACACCTCCAGGCAGGGGCGGACGCCGGTACGGGCAGGTCGCCGGGGCGATGGCGTGAATTTTGGTAAGCGGCTGAAACAGGGCGCAGGACGCAGAGACGCAGGTCGTGGTGAGCAAAGCGAACCCCGACAAAACAGGCCGGCGCGTGCTGCGATGCCGGGGTTCGCTTTGCTCACCACGACCTGTGTGGGCCAGTGGATAATCTGGGTTCAACGGCGGTTTCCGGGATAATAAAAACCCGGAATAAATCGCCGCCATATTCACTCAAGCGATATTCATATAGAAATTAAATCGTTCAAAGCCTGGCGGCAGCCGTGTAAATTGCCCCGGTTGCAATCAGTAAATCTGTCGTCAATCGCCGCGTGTTTCAGCGGCAGAGACCTCGCTTAACCACCATCCCCCACCGAAAGGAGAAAAACCATGACTATCGCCAACAGCGTCACCGATCTCATTGGCAACACGCCGCTCGTGCGCATCAACCGGATCGCCGAAGGTTCCGTTGCCACAATCGCCGCCAAACTTGAATTTTTCAACCCCGCGCACAGCGTCAAGGATCGTATCGGCGAGGCGATGATTACCGCCGCCGAGCAAGCCGGTCAGATTAAGCCCGATACCATTCTGGTCGAGCCGACCAGCGGCAATACCGGCATCGCGCTGGCGATGGTCGCCGCCGCGCGCGGCTACAAACTGATACTGACCATGCCGGAAACGATGAGCAAGGAACGCCGCGCTCTGCTGCGCGCTTTTGGCGCCGATCTGATCCTCACCCCCGGCCCGGATGGCATGGGCGGCGCGATCAAAAAGGCCGAGGAACTGGCGGCGTCGGACCCGCGTTACCTGATCCTGCAACAGTTCAAAAACCCGGCCAATCCGGCGATTCACCGCAAGACCACCGCCGAGGAAATCTGGCGCGATACCGACGGCAAAGTGGACTTCCTGATTTCAGGTGTCGGCACCGGCGGCACATTGACCGGCGTCGGTGAAGTGATCAAGTCGCGCAAGCCATCGTTCAAAGCCATCGCCGTCGAACCGGACACTTCGGCAATACTCTCTGGCGGGCCGAAGGGGCCGCACCCGATTCAGGGAATTGGCGCCGGTTTTGTTCCGGACGTGCTGAACACATCGATTTACGATGAAATCGTGCGCGTCAAAGCCGATGACGCTTTCGCCACCGCCCGCCGCGCCGCGCGCGAAGAAGGCTTGCTGGTCGGCATTTCCTCCGGAGCCGCGCTGTGGGCCGCCATCGAAGTGGGCAAACGGTCTGAAAATGCCGGCAAGCTGATCGTCGCGATCATCCCGTCCTTCGGCGAACGCTATCTCTCGACCCCACTCTTCGCTGGTCTCGTAGACTAAACGCCGGAATATTCGTCAAACCCGCGCCGCAGCGAAAGCCGTTGCGCGGGTTTTGCTTTGTGGGCAGACCTGAAAAATTCAAATTGCAGTGGTTTCCACAAATAATCGTCCTCGATGGATATCTGAAAACAGTGCCATCGCATGAACGCTTTATGCGTAAAACCTTGCCATTCCCTCTCTTGCCACTGCCGTGTCCCTGCCGGGGCACACTTCCAGTGGATGGGAATCAAACCCGGCTGCCTTTGCCGGGGGCACTTGCTGCCCCGTCGCTTTTGGGCACCGCTACCACCCCGCCCCTGTGTTTAGACCGGCCACATAGGTAACACATGTGCCGGGACATAGGTAACAGTCTGAGGTGCTCTGAGGTGCTGAATGTATTGTTTGTCGGTTGTCCGGTCAATCCTCGGTGTCATTGGAAGCCAGGTCCAGCGAATC
>JAITNL010000234.1 GCA_031290495.1 Accumulibacter sp. | reverse complement strand
CGCGCCGCATGTTTGGACAAGGAAACATCGCCATCCAGGCAGGCTTGCAGACATTGCTGATAACCGACGGCATAACTGCGCCAGAGACGGCACGCCGCGTCGAACGTCGCCCGATCGTCCGCATCAAGCGGTAGCGGTTTGCCCTCGCACCGGCGCCGGCAATCCGTGCCGGCCAAGAACACCGCTTTGCGCAAGACCTCCAGGGTCTTGAAACGCCCACGCGAAGAAATATCCTGGAGGTTGAACGCCTCGATCTGGGCGCTTAACCCGGACAGCATGGCCGGCATATTCAACTGCGCCTGCGCCGCGAGCCAAGCAGACGCGCTATCCGCATCACGGAAAGCCGCGCGATTCGCAGTCTGAGTTGTTGACGGAGAAAATCCGCTCATCGATACACCCGCGAGGGATAAAACCACCCGCCACGGAAAGCTGTTTTACAAAGCGGCCAGAGACCGGATTGCACCCCCCCGATCTTCTCGGGATACTGACGGAGAATTATTTGTTGGGATCTTCGCACAGTTCCAGCAGTATACCCCCGGTGGCCTTCGGATGCAGGAAAGCGATGTTGAGTCCTTCGCCCCCCTTGCGCGGCGCTTTGTCGATCAATTGCACGCCCTTGCCGGCCAGTTCGTCGAGATTCCCTTGCAGCCCTTCGCTGGCGATCGCCAAGTGGTGAATGCCCTCGCCTTTTTTCTCGATGAATTTTCCGATCGGGCCTTCCGGATCGGTCGATTCGAGCAATTCGATCTTGGACTGCCCGATCTTGAAGAAGGCAGTGCGCACTTTCTGGTCCTTCACTTCTTCGATCGAATAGCACTTCATGCCCAACTGGTTTTCCCAGAACTTGATGGCGTCGTCGAGGTTCCTGACAGCGATGCCGATGTGTTCAATGTGCGAGAGATTCATGATGATTTTCCTTTAACGGTAGCGAAACGAAACAACCAGGACAAAGACGAATTATCCAACAAAACACGTCTCTTGCGAATGCTTTAGGGCCAGCGCATCGCGCCGAACACGGCAAAGCCGGCCAGGACGGCCAGCAGTGTACGGCCGCTTTTCCAGGCCAGCAGCCCGGCGACGAGAGTGCCGACGAGGTAGGGATTGGCTGGCGATAAATCGAGCACACCTCCCGGAGCAATGGCTTCCGGCGCCACGATGGCCGTCAGCACGGCCACCGGCACATGACCGAGCGCCTGCACCACCGGCGGCGGAAAACGCAGGCGCTGCCCAAAGACGATGAAGCTGGCGCGTATCGCGTAGGTCGCGGCGAACATACCGAAGATGGCGGCCCACAGAGTGTCGCTCACGTATGTTCCTCGATGGCAAGCCGGCGCTGCCGGTAGTCGAGCAGGACGCCGACAGCCACACCGGCCAGCGCCGCCAGCAGCAACCCCAGTTTGTACGGCAGCCCTTGCGCGATCCAGGCCACGCTGCCGGCGGTCGCGGCGACGGCCACCGGCGTCAGCGCTTTGAGCTGCGGCGCGATCATCGCGGTGAAGGTGGCGATCATGGCGAAATCGAGCCCCAGCGTGGTGACGCCGGGAATACGGTTGCCGAGATAAGCCCCAAGCGCCGTCCAGCCCACCCAGTTGACGTAGAACGGGATCGTCGAGCCGAGATAGTACGGCAGCGAATCCTGCTCGCCGTCGGTGCGCATCCGCCGTTCAAATACGGCGAAGCATTCGTCGGTCAGCCAAAAAGCGCCAAGGAGCCGCCACCACAGCGGCCAGCGCCGGGTCGTCGGCTGCATCGTCGCGCTGTACAGCGCATGGCGCAGATTGATTACAAAAGTCGTTAACCAGATCACCGGCAGCGGCGCTCCGCCTCCGATCAGGCTGATCGAAATGAGCTGCGCGGAACCGGCGAAGACGATCGCCGACAGCGCCAGCGCCATTTCCGCAGGCAAGCCGGCCGAAACCACCAGGGTGCCGAAAATGATGGCGAAAGGCGTGGTGCCGACGATCAGTGGAATCGTGTCGCGCAAGCCGAAGAGGAATACGCATCGTTTGGACATAGCGAAAATCGTCAAGCCAGTTCGGCCAGTAGCCGCGCGGCTTCCGCCGTCATGTCGTCCGCGTTCGGGCGAAAAGCGAACGGACGCGCTTGTGGCAGCTTGCGGAACAGGCCGTGGCTGCTGCGCCGGTAGGCCGGATCGTAATGCCGTTCGATCAGTTCGCGGAACAATTCCGCCTGGGCGTCCGCGTCGATCAGGGCGTGCCAATGGCCGACGACCTGATGCCCGTGCGCATCGACCAGGCACGAGAGCAGATTCTTGAACTGCTCCGGCGCGTCGAACAGGACCGCGTAATCCTCGCACAGGAAGGCTACCCGATCGTCGATGCCGGCCTCGACGCGGATGCAGTCCGAATCGGCCAGCGCGCGCATCAGCGCGTCGGGCAACTGAAGCTGGCCGATCTTTCTGCTTTCCGCTTCGACGAATACCGGACGCGCCGGATCGAGCTTTTCCAGCGCTTGCAACAAGCGGGTGTCGAATCCTTTCTGGCCCGGTTGCGCTTCACCGGGCAGCGCCCCGAGCAGCGAGCCGCGATGACGGGCCAGATCCTCCAGGTCGAGCGTCTGCGCGCCGCATTCCGCCAGCGCGCGCAACAATCGGGTCTTGCCGCTGCCGGTCAGACCGGCCAGCACCCGGAACGAGAATTGCTCCGGCAAGATCCCCAAGCGTTCCAGGACATGATGCCGGTAAACCTTGTAACCGCCTTCGAGTTGGCAGGCTTTCCAGCCGATCATTCGGAACCATGCGCTCATGGCGCCCGAGCGTTTGCCGCCGCGCCAGCAGTAGATCAACGGTTTCCAGTTGATTGGCCGATCGGCGAACAGCGTTTCGAGGTGCGCGGCGATGTTCCTGGCCACCAGCGCCGCGCCGTATTTGGTGGCTTCGAAGGGTGAAACCTGCTTGTACATCGTGCCGACGGTAACGCGCTCTGCGTTGCTCAGCACCGGAGCGTTGAGCGCGCCGGGAAGATGATCCTCGGCAAATTCAAGCGGTGTGCGCACGTCGATGACGCTATCGAAACGGCCCAGCTCGGCCAAGGTAGCAAGCGGATTCAGCATGGTCGGCAAACGAAGGAACTGCAACGGACAAGAGTTATAGCATTTCCCATAAATAACCGTCATTCCTGCGCCAGCAGGAATCCAGTTTTTCAAGCGCCTTTTGTGGATTCCCGTTTACGCGGGAATGACGATAGGGGTGTTTGACAGAACGGAAAATTGTGAGAAACACTGCAATTGTAAACGTGGCGCGGCTGAAACGAGCCGTCTTGAACATCCTGGATTGCCGCGTTACTACGCTTCTCGCAATGACAGGATATTTCTCTTCGCGATGTATGTGCACGAACACATCGCGAAGAAGCGCAACATGGCGTTTCAGATTGTCCGGGAATCTTTTTGGATCATCACGGCGCGGGGTGCGAGTAGCCCCGTCGCTTTTGGGCACGCAGGGGTTTGCCGGGGCGTTCCTGATTACGCATGGCTGGCTTGCTTTTTTCATGGCTTCCCCCAGCTTTTTGGGCCGGCGGGTAGGCGCTATGGGCATTGGATTTTCCGGTAGACGACTTTCCTCCAGTCTTACCGCCGGGTTTGCCACGGAATTTGCCACCGGGTTTGCTGCCTCTAATATCTGTTGGAGCGCTCCGAACAGGCTCATGGCCGGCAACGACCTCGACCGGGATGAGCTGTTGGGTAAAACGTTCGATTTTGCGAATACTGAAGCGTTCGGCGTGATTGACCAGCGAAATGGCCAGACCATTGCGGCCCGCCCGCCCGGTGCGGCCAATGCGGTGAACATAATCTTCGGCGAATTTCGGCAGATCGTAATTGAAAACGTGGGTGATCGTCGGCACGTCGAGTCCGCGCGCGGCCACATCGGTCGCCACGAGAATACGCAGTTGTCCCCGACGCAGCGCGTTGAGGGTGCGGTTACGTGCGCTCTGTTGCATGTCGCCGTGCAGCGCGGCGGCGTTGAAACCGGCGATATTCAAACGGTCTGAAATCGTATCGGCGTCGCGCTTGGTGGCGGTAAACACAATGGCCTGGTCGATATTGACGTCGCGCAGCAGATGATCGAGCAGGCGGTTTTTGTGTTGCAGGTCGTCGACGAAATGCAGACGTTGCTCGATGTTTTCGTGCTTCGTTCGCGGCGAATCGACCTGAATGACCCGCGCGTCGCGCGTGACCCGGCGAGCGACCTGACCGACGGCGCCGTCGAGCGTGGCGGAAAAAAGCATCGTTTGACGCGAAGACGGAGTCGCCGCGACAATCTTTTCGATGTCTTCGATGAACCCCATGTCGAGCATCCGATCCGCCTCGTCGAGCACGAGAATCTGCAAGCGCGAAAAATCGATCTTGCCGGAGGTCATGTGGTCGATCAGCCGCCCCGGCGTCGCCACCAGGATCTCGGGGTTGCGCGACAAAAGTTCCATCTGTTTCGGATACGGCATACCGCCGAGAATGGCGACGGCTTTCAGATGACGGATTTGACCGGCGTATTTATCCGTCGCCGCCGTGACTTGCAGCGCCAGTTCGCGGGTGGGAGCGAGCACTAACATCTTGGGCTGCGCCGGCTGGAAACGCGGACGATCGTTGCCGCGCGAGCGCGCCGACTGGCGTTCCTGATTGGGGGTGCGGCGGGAAGGCGTTGCCGGCGCTGGGCGTTCCTGCGCGATAAAGCGGTGCAATGCCGGAAGCATGAAGGCCGCGGTTTTACCCGATCCGGTTTGCGACGAAACCATCAGATCGCGGCCGGCAAGCGCGGCGGGAATCGCTTGCGCCTGAACCGGAGTCGGTTCTTTGTAACCGGCGTCGTCAAGGGTTTTCAAAAGGATTTCGTGGAGTTCGAGTTCTGCAAAAGTCATGGTTCTCTTTCTTGTGTCACAGCGCCAAGCCGTCGGGAATACCGGAATAAGGGCGCAAAATATGCGACGCCAACCAATGAAAGAGGTGAGAAAGACTCTGCCTGAGCGAGAGAATCCGGCACTTTTCGGCACAAAAGCTTTGTGCCGGAACGGTGGTCAATGAGACGGACACCAAGAGGCAGAATGGCTTTGCGATGCGGTAGGTTTACGAAGCGCGAAGGTGCCGCAAAAACAGGATTTTTACGGCACAGGGGGCGATTATACCAATTTGACGCGGAAAGTCGAGTTATTCCGTCATTTGGCGTGAATGTTGAAAAAGCCGCCAGGCGCGGCTTTTTTGTTGGGTTCGCCGATTTTCATATGGCGTTGAGCGCCTGGTCGAAATCGGCGATCAGATCGTTGATATCTTCCGTGCCGACCGAAACCCGGATCATGTCCGACGTGATGCCGGCGGCGGCGAGCTGCTCCGTGTTCATCTGCGCGTGTGTGGAAGAAGCGGGGTGCAGTACGCCGGTGCGAGCGTCGGCCACATGCACGACGAGGGCGGCAACTTTCAGCTTTTTCACGAAGACGCGAATCGTGTCCAGCCCGCCCTTGACGCCGAAAGTGAGAATGCCGCCGCCGTTTTTGTGACGGAAATATTTTGCGGCGCGCCGTCTGCCAATGGCGTCGAGCAACGGGTAATTGACCCACGACACCAGCGGGTGTTTTTCGAGAAAACGCGCCAGCGCGAGCGCGTTCTCGCCGTGACGCGGCATCCGCAGGTGCAGGGTTTCCAGCCCGACGGCGAAGAGAAAGGCGTTGAGCGGACTCAGGCAAGCGCCGAAGTCGCGCAGGGTTTGCGCGCGCGCCTTGATGAGGAAGGCGGTCTGCGGAAAGCTCTCGGTGTAGACGATGCCGTTGTAGGTCGGGTCGGGCGTGGTGAAATCCGGGAACTTGCCGTTGCTCCAGTCGAAATTACCGCCGTCGATTACCACCCCGCCGATGCTGGTGGCATGGCCGTCGATGTATTTGGTGGCCGAGTAGGTGACGATATTGGCGCCGTGCTCAAGCGGCCGGCACAGCCAGGGCGTGGCGAGCGAGTTGTCGACGACGAATGGAATGCCGTGTTTTTGGGCGATGGCGGCGATCTTCTCGAAATCGAGCACGGCCAGTCCCGGATTGCCGATGGTTTCGCCGAAGACCAGACGGGTATTGGGGCGGACGAGTTTTTCGATCTCGTTCTTCGGCGCGTCGGGGGCGAAGAACGTCGTTTCGATACCGAAGTTCGTGAGGATGGAATTGAGCAGGGTAAAGGTGCCGCCGTAGAGCTGGCTGGACGACAGGATGTGGTCACCGGCCTTGACGATGCTGACCACCGCCAGCAGGTTCGCGGCTTGTCCCGAGGCGGTCGCCACCGCCGCCGCGCCGCCTTCGAGCAGGTTCATGCGCGTCTCGAAACCGGACACGGTCGGATTGCTCGTGCGAGAATATTTATGCCCGAACTCGCGCAAGGTCATGATCCGGTTGACGTGGTCGATGTCGTCGTATTTGTAGGTGGTGCTCTGCACGATTGGCAGTACGCGCGGTTCTCCCGGTTTCGGGTCGTAGCCGCCCTGGATGCAGAGCGTGTCGAAAGAAAGCGCGAGGGTTTTCGCGGCGGCGGTATGCTTGTCTTTTCTGGTTTTGGACATGATGGATAGATGTAAAAAGGCAGATTTGCCCGCTTTTTTTCCGATACTCGCAGGATGAGCGAATTGGGTTTGAAAAGGGGCGTTGAAAATCGACGGTTTCGGGCTGTTCGCCAGCGCCCACGCCAGTGTATTTTCCTTGAAAGGCAACAAGAAGCGGTCAGTTTAACGGGACGGTTTATGACGGAAAAGAATAAAAATTTATTTTCATAGACGTAAAAATGTATAACAGCGCCGCCTTTGCTCAAAAACGCTGTTCTGTGTTGGTCGTCAGGAGCAAAATGACAGGCGTGCGGCAACGCTATCGACGCAAAGCGTGTGGGCGCAATTTCCGGGCGTGCTTCAAAACAGGACCACCTGGAAACTCGCGGTACGCTGCATCCTGCTAGACTTCGCCGCTGGATCGACAAGCGGGCGATGGAGTAGACGATGGACAACGGCGGATCGGACAGGACGCGGCAAATCGAGCGTCTGGCGGGTTATTTCGGAGCTGGCGATCTCGCCGCCGCCGAGGCGGTTGCGCGGCAATTGGTCGAGTCCGACCGGCAGGATGAGCAGGCGCTGTATTTTCTCGCGCAGATCGTCTTCAAGCAGGGACAAGCGCAAAACGCCATCGAACCGATGCGGGCGGCGCTGGAGCTCGACCCGACGCGGGCGTCCTACCACAACGATTACGGCGTGATGCTTGCCTCGCTCGAACGTTGGGACGAGGCGGCGGCGGCCTACGAGATGGCGGCGGTGCTCGACCGAAACAACGTCGACGCGCGCTTCAATCTGGCGCTGGCGCTTTTCCGTACCCATCGCAACGAACGCGCGCGCGCCGAATTGGATCGTGTGCTGGCGACGCAACCAGGCTTGCCGGAAGCCATGGCGCTCGATGGCGAGTTGTTGCGCGCGGAAGGCCAGCCGGCCGAGGCGGTTGAAGCGTTCAAGAAGGCTATCGAGCGCGGGCTGAAAACACCGGAGGTTTATGTCAATCTGGGCTTGGCGCAGGAGGACTTGGGCTGTGGCGAAGCGGCGCTTCAGTCATGGCAGACAGCCGGCAAAATCGACGACAGCGACGACGATGCCGAGGTCAGCTTCCAGCTGGGTAATCATTATCGCAACAAGGGCGACAAAGGCGACAAGGCGCTGGCCGAGCGTTTTTTCCGCCGGGCGATTGCCTTGCGTCCCGGCTTTGCCGGGGCGTACAACAATCTGGGGCTGTTGTTGCAGGGGAGCGGCCAGTGGGCCAGCGCCGCGGCATGTTTCGCCAGCGCGCTGGCGAGCGATCCGAACCTGGACGCGGCGCATACCAACCTGGGCAACGCGCGGGTGCACGAGGGTTGTATGGAGAACGCCGTCGACAGCTTTACGCGCGCGATCGAAATCAATCCGGACTCGGCTGATGCCTGGAACAACCTCGGCAACGCGTGTCAACACCTGCATCGCTTGGAGGAATCCGAAACGGCGTATCGCCGCGCGTTGGAAATCCGGCCAAATTACGTCGAATGCAAACTCAATCTGGGGTTGCTGTTGCTGTCGAGCGGCAGGTTCAGCGAAGGCTGGCCTCTTTATGAGAGCCGCTGGCAGAATCACGCCATGGCGGAGATGCGGCCAAAGTTCAGCGCACCGGAATGGGACGGCGAACCGCTCGGCACGCGGGCGTTGCTGGTATACCCCGAGCAGGGGCTGGGCGACAACTTGCAGTGCGCGCGCTACCTGCCCTTGCTGCGCCAGTGTTATCCGGAGGCACGGATTTATTTCTGGTCTCAGCCGCCGTTTCACCGTCTGTTCGAGTCCTGCGCCGCCGCCTGGGGAATCGAGGTGTTGCCGCCGGTGGTCGCGGGACGCTTGCCGCCGATCGACGCGTGGATCACCGTGATGTCGCTGCCCTGGCGGATGGGTACGACGCTGGAGAGTGTACCGGTCGACGTGCCGTACATCGCTGCGCCGCCGACGCTGGTCGAAAAGTGGGCGGCGCGTCTGGCGCCGCTGACCGGCAGAAAAGTGGGGGTCGTCTGGACCAGCGGCACCAGCTACGCGTCGCACAAATCCCGCACCGTGCGCCTGAAACAGCTCGAACCCCTGTTCGGCGTCGGCGGAATCGACTGGGTTTCGTTGCAAAAAGGAGACGGCGTGGAGCAGATCGAAACAGAGGGCTGGTCCGACCGGATTCTGAATCCGATGAACGAGGTTGAGGATTTCGCCGATACCGCGGCGATTATCGCCAACCTGGATCTGGTGATCAGCGTCGATACTTCGGTGCCGCATCTCGCGGGAGCGATGGGCGCGCCAGTGTGGCTGCTCGACCGTTTCAACACCGACTGGCGCTGGCTGCTCGATCGCGAGGACAGTCCCTGGTATCCGACGATGCGGATTTTCCGGCAAATGGTTCTGGGTGAATGGGATTCCGTCATGTCGCGCGCGGCGGAAGCGCTGGCCGGCGAAGCAGCGAAAAGCGGCGATGCCACGGCGCGGACGCCAACCGCGTCGGCTTTGCGTGTCGTTTGATTTCGCTATAACCATGATTCCCAATTGTCGGCGGGCTGTAGTAGAATGCGCCGCTTTCGTGCCGCTGTAGCTCAGTTGGTAGAGCAGCGCATTCGTAATGCGAAGGTCGCCAGTTCGACTCCGGCCAGCGGCATCAAATAAAAGCCCGTTTGATCAATCAGTCGAGCGGGCTTTTCAGGCGCCCGAAGTCTCATGTTGTCTGTGCGATTTATGGTGAGATAGGCGCGACTGACTCGACCAAAGCCTGTTTCAGAGACATCGTGAAGAAACGCAATATTCGCCCCAGTCTGGTATTCCGCTGTCGACCGCGGGTTACGCCCCCTTACCTGAATCAAGTGAAAGGAGAACACAAATGAACGATACCCTGAATACAATCGCCAATCGCTATAGCTGTCGCGGCTTCAGCAGCCAGCCGGTGAGCAAGACTGACCTTGAAATCCTTGTCAGAGCCGGAGTGCAGGCGCCGAGTTCGCGCGGCAACGCGCCGTGGTATCTCGCCGTGGTGACCAATCGCGAGCTGATCGACCAGATCCGCGACAGTGCTTTCGAGGTGATCACGCGGCGCGACAAACTGGGGTATCAAAGCATCATGGATCGCGGCGGCGACCTGTTCTATAACGCGCAAGCCCTGATCGTGGTGGCCACCAAACCGACCCATGACTTGACTCCCGCCGATTTTGACGCCGGACTGCTGACCGGGAACATCTGTCTGGCCGCGCATTCGATTGGGCTGGGCACCTGCATTTGCGGTTTTGCGACGCACGCCTTCCACGTCTTCAAATCGCCCGACGGCGAGCGCTTCGCCAAACAGCTCAAATTTCCGTATGGCTATCAGATGACCGTGGCGATTCTGGTGGGACATCCCGCCAAGACCAAGGATCAGCATCCAACCGATACATCGAGCATTCGCTTCTTTGAATAGCGATGCCGCGCCGGAATTTTTACGCGCCGCTGCTGTTTGCGCTGTGCTCGGTCAGTCCACCTGTTTTCGCGTTTGAGGTAGTCGCGGCGGAGTTCGGCGTGTTCGACGCCAGCGATCCTGAACGGGTGATTTTTTCGCCGGCGACCGTCGTTCCGCGCCGCGAGGGGCAGCGTTACGGCTGGATGATCGAACTGCGCGGAACCGGGCGCTCGGTCAGCGTGCGCGAAGAGTATCTGCTGCCGGGGCGGGCGTCCGCAGGGCCTGTGGAGTCGGACAAAGGGACGACGCTGGTGATTCCGCTGGATCGGCGCAGCCAGGTCAGCCAGCGGCAGCTCGTTCCGGTCGATGGGCGTATTTACGGCGAATGGTCGATTGGCCCGCAAGAACCCGCCGGGACGCGTCGGCTGGAGGTCGTCGTCGAAGGGCGGATCGCGGCTTCCTTTGCATTCGAGGTGCGCTAAACGGGAAGGGTGATCGCCGTCGAAACCGGTCATTGTAAAATCTCTGAGCAAATGGAATTTCGTCGTTCCCGCGCAAGCGGAAATCCGGTTTTGTGAGTAACGCATGAACGAAACGCCGCGTTTTGAATATTCCCGCGTGTTATCCATCGCCGGTTCCGACAGCGGCGGCGGCGCGGGTATCCAGGCCGACCTGAAGACTTTTGCCGCGCTGGGCTGCTACGGCATGACCGCGATCACCGCGCTGACCGCGCAGAATACCCGTGGCGTGCGCTCCATCCACGCGGTTCCGCCGCGGATATTGCGCGACCAGATTGACGCCGTGATCGAGGACATCGGCGCGCACGCCGTCAAGATCGGCATGTTGCACGCGCCCGAAATCGTCGCCATCGTGGCCGAGGCGATCGATCGGCATGCCTTGAAAAACGTGGTTCTCGATCCGGTCATGGTGGCTGCCAGCGGCGCGGCGCTGATCGAAACGCCGGCCATCGCGGCACTGGCGCGCGAGCTTTTTTCGCGCGTCGACGTGGTCACGCCCAACCTCGACGAGGCGTCCCTGCTGGTCGGCCATCCGTTGCGTACGCCGCAAGACATGGAATCCGCCGCGATGCGCTTGCTGGAGCAAGGCGCGCGCGCCGTGCTGCTCAAAGGCGGGCACCTGCCGGGAGCGCGAGTGATCGACCTGCTGGTCACCGCGAGCGGCGGCAAATACCGGATGGAAGCGCCGCGTATCGACAGCGCCAACACGCACGGCACGGGTTGCACGTTGTCCAGCGCCATCGCGGCGTACCTCGCGCTGGGCGCGTCGCTGCCGGAAGCGGTGCGGCGCGCGCGCGATTATGTCCGGCGCGCCTTGCGCGCCGGCGCGCCGGTACGCACCGGCGCGGGCGGCGGGCCGCTCGATCACGGGTATTCACCGAAAAGCACGCGCTCGCGTCAGTTGTCGGGCGATTTCTCCTTTTCTCATGGCGGGAAAGTGTAGGCGGGGTTTCGCAAAACGCGGCTTTGCACCACCCGACGGTCTGGCCGCAAAAGTGTTCTGGTCCAATAAGTTCGGACACACCGTCAAGGGAAGATTTTCATGCCCAGAAGAAAACAAAATGCCGTCACCTGGCAGTCTGTCGGACTTTCACCGCACAAAGAGAAGTTGCTCAAGGTTTAATCAAGTTTTACGCATGTATCCGAAATAACTTGACCACTGCAATTGATGAATTAGCGTATAAGCAACGCAGAGAATCTTATTTCACACATCACTGTTTTCTTTCCATAATCGGCTCACACCAGTATTTTGAATGGCGTGAGATTTTTATTGGGGAACGACATGACTATCAAGGCGATCAACGTACGGAACCAGTTTCGCGGAAAGATCAAGGAAATCATCGAAGGACCCGTCGTTTCGGAAGTCGATGTCGAAACGCCGTACGGTATCGTCACTTCGGTCATTACGACGCGCTCGATCCGCGAGCATGGCCTGAAAGAAGGCGTCGAGGTGCTGGCTTTGGTCAAGGCGACCGAAGTATCGCTGGCCAAGGTATGAACGCCTGACCGGGAGAGGATGCAATCATGGCAGCCAAGGAAGTCACTCAGAGTTTCTCGGACGGCATTAAATCCTGGATCGTTCCGCTGGCGATTCTCGTTCTGTGGCAAGCGTCTTCGCAATTCGGCTGGCTTTCAAGCCGGATTCTTCCGGAACCGTGGGCTGTCGTCAAGGCAGGAATCAAACTCTCGCTTTCCGGCGAGCTTTTTCGCCATGTCTGGGTCAGCACTCTGCGCGCGCTCGCTGGGTTCACTCTTGGCGGCGGCCTTGGCATGTTGCTCGGACTCCTGACCGGCTCTTTCAGAAAAATGGAAATCATTCTGGATACGTCGCTGCAGATGATCCGGAATATTCCGCCGCTCGCGCTGATTCCCCTGGTCATCCTGTGGTTCGGCATCGACGAGGCGGCCAAGCTTTTCCTGATCGCCCTGGGCGTATTTTTCGTGGTCTATATCAATACCTTTCACGGTATCCGTTCGGTCGACCCGGCATTGACCGAAATGGGCAAAAGCTACGGACTCAAGGGATGGACGCTGTATCGTGAAGTCATTCTGCCGGGAGCGCTTTCGTCGATTCTCGTTGGTGTGCGTTATGCACTTGGCTTCATGTGGGTGATTCTGATCGTTGCCGAGACGATTTCGGCACAGGAAGGTATCGGCTATATGACGATGAACGCGCGTGAATTTCTGCAAACCGATGTGGTTCTGCTCGGTATTCTTCTTTACGCGTTGCTGGGCAAACTGGCCGATGTACTGGCGCGCGCCATCGAGCACCGCTGGTTGAGATGGAACGTGGCGTATACCGTGGGGGCATGATGGAAAGTCAAAAGAAAAACGGCGCGTCCGCGCAGGATCAGCCCAAAGGCATAAATATCGACGTCCATGGTCTTGTAAAACGCTTCGGCGAGCGGGAAGTTCTGCATGGGCTGGATCTGGCAGTCCGGCCAGGTGAATTCGTTTCGATCGTCGGTCGAAGCGGCTGTGGAAAAAGTACCTTTTTGAGGCTGTTGGCGGGCCTGGAGGAAATTTCGGCCGGAACCATCGATTTTGACGGTTCTCCGAAAAACGGGTATCGCGAAGATGCCAAAATCATGTTTCAGGACTCGCGTCTTTTGCCCTGGCGGTCGATCATCCAAAACGTCGAGATCGGGCTTTCAGGCGATAAAAAGGAAATTCGGAAGCGCGCCTACGAAGTCCTTAAACAGGTCGGTCTTGCCGATCGTTCCGACGAATGGCCTGGCAAGCTTTCCGGAGGACAACGCCAGCGTGTCGCCCTGGCGCGCGCGCTGATTCACCATCCGCGCCTCCTGCTGCTCGACGAACCGCTGGGCGCGCTGGATGCGCTGACCCGGCTCGAAATGCAAAAGCTCGTGGAAAGTATCTGGCGGCAGCATGAGTTTACCGCGATACTGGTGACCCACGATGTCACCGAGGCCACGATTCTCGGGGATCGCGTCATCCTGATCGAGGACGGTCAGATTACCTTTGACGAAAAAGTCGATCTACCGCGCCCCAGGGAATTCGGGCAGCCCGCGCTGGCGGCGCTCGGCAGCCGCGTGCTCGAGAGGATCATGTCGATAAACTCGATCGAGGCGCGCAATCAGGTCAAGGGAAAGATCGTCGATATCCGGCTCGGAAAGCCCCTCTCGGAGGTTCTCGTCGAAACGTCGGCAGGAATCATTA
>JAITNL010000078.1 GCA_031290495.1 Accumulibacter sp. | reverse complement strand
GCCATGAACGACGGGAAGAGATCGCCGCGCTGGATGCCGTACATTCCTTGCGCCCGCTCGACGTTGAGCGCGGCCAGGCGCAAGTCGCGGTTGTTTTCCAGCGCTTGCTGAATTATTTTCCGCAGCACGGCATTGGCGAAGAAATCCTGCCACTTGAGATCGGCCGCCCGCGGAGCATCCGCCCGGTCCTGGACATAGGCGGCTCCGGCAGGCCACGCTCCGGCCACGGGAGACTCGGGTTGCTGATACTCCGGCGCCAACGAGCACGCATTGAGAACGAGCAGTGCGCCGAGCAACGTCGAAAACGAAACCTTATTCATGAACTATCCCTTCCGCCACATCGGCATCCCTCTGGTCACTGCTGCGTCGTCTCTTGTCACTGCCGCGCCGACTATTGATGCCCTGGTATATCTTCTTGTCGCTGCTGGGCCGGTGCATGGCCCTGTAGATCATCACGTAAAACAGCGGCGCGAAGAAAATCACCAGCACCGTCGAAGTCACCATGCCGCCGAGCACCGCCGTGCCGATCGCCGTCTGCGCGCCGGCGCCGGCGCCGTTGGCCAGCGCTAGCGGTAGCACGCCGAAGCCGAAGGCCAGCGAGGTCATCACGATTGGCCGCAGACGCAACTTGGCGGCTTCGAGCGTGGCCTCGATCAGTCCGGCGCCGGCCTCGACCTGCGCCTTGGCGAACTGCACGATCAGGATGGCATTCTTGGTCGTCAGGCCGAGCGTGGTCAACATACCGATCTGGAAATACACATCGTTCGGCATCGCGCGCATGTCGGAAAAGATCACCCCGCCGATCAGTCCCAGGGGCAGCGTCAGCAGAATGGCGATCGGAATCGGCCAGCTTTCATAGAGCGCGGCGAGGCACAGGAAAATGACGAAGAACGAGAAGGCGTACAGCACCGGAGCTTGCGAACTGGCCATGCGCTCCTGATACGAGAGGCCGGTCCAGTCGTAACCGATTCCCGGCGGCAGTTTGGCGGTCAGTTCCTCCATCGCCTTCATCGCGTCGCCGGTGGTGTAACCCGGTCCCGGCTCGCCCTGGATGTTCAGCGACGGGAAGGCGTTGTAGCGTTCCAACTGCGGCGATCCCTGCACCCAGCGCGCTGAGGCGAAGGCGGTGAATGGCACCATCTGGCCCTGGGTATTGCGTGCCTGCAATTTTTCCAGATCGGACGGCAGCATCCGGAAAGGCGCGTCAGCCTGTAAATAGACCTTTTTTACCCGTCCGCCCTGGACGAAGTCGTTGACGTAAGCGCCGCCGAACGCCGCGGCGATGGTGTTGTGGATGCTGGTAATCGGCACGCCCAGCGCGCCGGCCTTGTCCCAGTCGATGTCGACGTGATATTCCGCCGTGTCTTCCAGACCGTTCGGACGTACCCGCTGCAAGCGGGGGTCCTGCGCCACCATTCCCAGTAATTGATTGCGCGCTTCCATCAATTGCGCGTGCCCAAGACCGCCGCGATCCTGCAATTGGAACTCGAAACCGGTGGCGGTGCCCAGTTCGACCACGGCCGGCGGCGGAAAGACGAAGACCTGCGCTTCCTTGATCTGCGAGACCATGCCCATCGCGCGCTCGGAAACGGCGCTGGATTTGAGTCGCTTTTTGGTTCGTTCCTTCCAGTCGCGCAGTTTGCCGAAGGCCATGCCCATGTTCTGGCCTGGCCCGGAAAAGCTCAAGCCTGCCACGCCCATCGTCGATTCGACCGCTTCTTCTTCCTGGTCACGCAGATTGTCAAGCACTTTGTTGATGACGCCGTATGTCTGTTCAAGCGTGGAACCCGAAGGCAGCAGAATCTGCGTCAGCACGACGCCCAGGTCTTCTTCCGGCAGATAGGAGGTTGGCATGCGCGCGAACAGGAAGCCCAGCCCCGCCACGATCAATACATAGACGATGACAGAACGCGCCCGGCGAACGAGCACGGCACCGACCACACTGATGTACCAGTCCCTGAAGCCGTAAAAGACGCGGTCGAACCAGAGAAAGAACGGACGCAGGAACCAGATTGCCGCTTCTGCCGGTTCATGCCCCTTGGGCACCGGCTTGAGCAGCGAGGCGCAGAGCACCGGGGTCAGGATCAGCGCGACGAGCACCGAGAGCAGCATCGCCGCGGCGATGGTCACCGAAAACTGCCGGTAGATGACCCCGGTGGAACCGCCGAAGAAAGCCATCGGCATGAACACCGCCGCCAGCACCACACCGATGCCGATCAGCGCCGGCGTGATCTGCTCCATCGAGCGCGCCGTCGCTTCCATCGGCGGGATGCCTTCCTCGGCCATGATCCGTTCGACGTTCTCGACCACCACGATGGCGTCATCGACCAGCAGCCCGATGGCCAGCACCATGGCGAACATGGTCAACATGTTGATCGAGAAGCCGAACAGCGCGAGCACGGCGAAGGTGCCCAGCAACACCACCGGCACGGCGATGGTTGGAATCAGCGTGGCGCGGATGTTGCCCATGAACAGCCACATGATCAGGAAGACCAGCACGATGGCCTCGACCAGCGTCTTGTACACTTCTTCGATCGCCACCTTGGTAAACAGCGTGGTGTCGTAGGGATAGACGACTTTCATCCCGGGCGGGAAAAAGTCCTCCATTTCCTTGAGCTTGTTCTTGATGTTGTCCGCCGTTTCCAGCGCGTTGGCGCCCGCCGCCTGGCGGATCGCCAGCCCGACGTTCGGCATGCCGTTGTACCGGCCGTCGATGTCATAGCGCTCGGTGCCCAGTTCGGTGCGGCCGACATCCTTGATGCGCACCACCGAACCGTCGGGGTTGGCGCGCAAGGGAATATTGGCGAATTGCTCGGGCGTTTGCAGCAAGTGCTGGATGACGATCGAGGCGTTCATGCGTTGTCCGGGCACGGACGGCGCTCCCCCCAACTGCCCCGCCGAGGCCTCGACGTTGTAGTCGCGCAACGCGCCGATCAGGTCTCCCATGGTCAAGCGATATTTGATCAGCTTGTCCGGATCGACCCACACGCGCATGGCGTATTGCGTACCGAAAATCTCGACTTCGCCGACGCCCGGAACGCGCGACAGAATCTTTTCCAGGCTCGATTGCGCGTAATCCCGCAGATCGTCGCCGTTCATGCTGCCGTCTTCGGAAATGAGGGCGACGACCAACAGGTAATTGCGCGTCGACTTGCTGACGCTGACGCCGCCTTGCTGCACCACCTCGGGCAGGCTGGCCATCGCCAGTTGCAGCTTGTTCTGCACTTTCGACCAGGCGATGTCGGGATCGGTGCCCGGCGCGAAGGTGAGTTCGATGCGCGCCTGACCGGACGAGGAACTGCTGCCCGACAGATAGAGCATGTCATCAAAGCCGGTCATCTTCTGTTCGATGATCTGGGTGATTGTGTTTTCCACGGTTTCCGCCGACGCCCCCGGATAGAAGGCGCTCACCGAGATCGAAGGCGGCGCGATCGGCGGATATTGGGAAACCGGCAGGCCGTGGATCGCCAGCAAACCAACCGCCATCATCGCGATGGCGATGACCCAGGCGAAAACCGGCCGCTGCAGAAAAAATTTCGATAGCATCTGGAACTCTCCTTAATTCACCGCCGGGGCCGGCGCGTTGGCGTCAGCCGCGCCGTCCGCGACAAACGGCGTCGTCTTGACCGTGATCGTCGTTCCCGGACGCAGTCTCTGCAAGGTCTGGACGCCTTCGACGATGATTCTGTCGCCGGCCTTCACGCCGTCGGTGATCAGCCACTGGTCGCCGACTTCGCGTTCCAGCGTCAGCATGCGCATCTCGGCCTTGTCCTCGGCGTTGGCGATGAACACATACGGGTCGCCCTTGGCGTTGCGCAGCACCGCCTGCTGCGGCAGACAGATCGCCTGTTCGTTGGTACCTTCAGTGATCTCCGCGCGGACGAACATTTCCGGCAGCAGGATTCCCTTCTTGTTCGGAAACACCATGCGCAGCACCACGGAACCGGTACTCGGCTCGACCGAAACGTCGCGGAACTGCAAGGTGCCTGGGTATTCATAAGGCGTCCCGTCTTCCAGGATCAGTTTGACCTTGTTCACATCCGCGCTGTTGGCCTGTAGATCGCCAGTTTCAAAACGGCGTCTCAAGCGCAGCAGGTCGCTGGTCGATTGCGTCACGTCGACGTAGATCGGATCGAGCTGCTGGATGGTCGCCAGCGCTACCGGCTGGAACGCCGTCACCAACGCGCCGTCGGTCACGCTGGACTTGCCGATGCGCCCGGAGATGGGCGCCGTCACCTTGGTATACCCCAGATTGATGCGCGCCGTTTGGACTTGCGCCTGCCAAGACGCGATTTCGGCATCGACCTGCTTCAAGGCGGCATCGGCGTCGTCGAAATCCTGCTGACTGACGGCCTTGTCGGCGAGCAGCGCCTTGGCGCGATCGGCCCGCGCCTGGGTCGCGTACTTGCTGGCCTCGGCTCGCGCCAGCCCGGCCAGCGCGGTATTCAGCGCCGCTTGGAACGGCGCTGGATCGATCTCGTAAAGCACCTGTCCGGCCTTGACATCGGCCCCCTCGGTAAACAGACGGTGCTGGATCAGCCCATTGACCTGGGGACGAATTTCCGCGATCCGCAAGGGCGCGGTGCGTCCCGGCAACCGGGTCGACAAGGTCAGCTTTTGCGTCTCGACGGTCACCACGGAGACCGACGGGATCGCGCCGGCTCTGGCGGCGGGCGCTTGCCCTCCCCGCCCGCAGGCAGTCAGCAGCACCGCGAAAACGAGGGTAATGGCGGGAACACGATACTTGTCAAACATGGGTGTTTCCTCTGAAGTAACGGGGTCATCGGCGACAAATCGATCGGAACGCGCGATAAATGGCGACAGATGCCTCAATGTCATTAAAAAGGGAGTGGATAGGGAAAACAGGGAATATATTATACACAAATTTTGACATACATTCTCGAATGTATGGAAACATATTGCAATATGTTTATACTTGGATGACTGGTTGATCGAGCGAAAAAACGTACCTGCCGCACGGACACATTGGGGAGGAAACCGCATGGTCAGAAAGACAAGGGAGGAAGCGCTCGTCACGCGCAACGCGATTCTGGACGCAGCCGAAACCGTTTTTCAGGAGCACGGCGTCAGCAGGACATCGTTGGCTGAAGTCGCGGTGGCGGCGGGCGTCACCCGTGGCGCCGTCTATTGGCATTTCACCAACAAGGCCGACCTGTTCGACGCCATGGTGCAGCGGGTCTTCGGTCTGATG